>CACJNO010000001.1 GCA_902594825.1 uncultured Pelagibacteraceae bacterium
TTTTTAATCTTATTCAATGAACCTTTTTTGTCTCCAGCTACTAAGCATAAAATAAATTTATTTTCAGGAGATATGCATGACAAGATTATTCCAAGTAATTTGTTATGATTAATTTTAGTAATTATTTCTGAAATACTTTCACTACTTGGTAATTTTTTGCCTTCTGATATATGTGCACCAATTAAATATGGTTTATCGAATTCTTTTATAGCCTCTATAGCAATCTTAAATTCTCTAACGCTGCTTAAGACATCAAAGTAAAAAAAATCTATATATGGATTAAGTATTTTTGCTTGATGGTAAAAATCATTTTTAATTTCATTTTCTGATCTTTTGTCAGCTTCGTAAGTTAGATTTTGTGGCGGTAATCCACCAGCTATAAGTGTTTTAGGATAAACTTTTTTTGCTTTTTGAGCAATTTCCCCAGCTTTATGATTTAAATATTCAAATTTATCCTCTACATTGTTATCTCTTAATCTTAACTTTCGAGTAGTAAATGTAGTTGTAACAATTACTTCTGCACCAGCTTTAATAAAATCTAAATGAGTGTCCAATAAAAGTTGATGATATTTTTCTTGTAGTAAAGCATTAGCACTCCATAAAGTTCCGTTGGGTTCCATACCTCTTGCAAGAAGTTCTTGTCCCATCCCACCATCTAAAATTTTTGTTTGTTTAAAAAAATTGACATCCATAATAACCTCACTTTTTTAGTGCTTTAGCTTTATGCAAGGCGCACAATATAGTTCAAATGCCTGCAGATTGATTATTATGGGATTTCCATTTTAGCTGTTATGCCCGCAATAGGATCAAATCGGCATGTTAAATATATTTAAAATTCAAGAATTAATCAAATACAATTTATAAGAAAATTCTTATACCCATTCTTATTGATACAAATATAACTAATACTGACGTTATTATAGCAAGAACTCTACTTGTAAAAATTTTTAAGTTTAAATAATTGCCTAAAAGTCCACCTATAAAAACGCATATGAATAAGGGTATATAGTTTGATAGTTCTGTTAAAATATTTTCTTTTGTAAGCTGTCCTAATATTCCAGAAATTGAGTTAACGAGTATGAATAAAGAAGCTGTTGTTACAATTATCTTTGGTTTTTCTGCTTTAAGTAAAAAAAGAATTGGACTAAGAAATATTCCACCTCCAATACCTACAATACCTGATATCAAACCTAGAACCGAGCCTATAATTAAAGAAATAAAGAAATTTAAATTTTTAATTATAAGATTTTCATTTGTATAAGATTTATTATTAATTAGTAATAAAATACCTGCAATAGAAAGAACAAAAAATAATAGAATTTCAAAAATTTCCTTTTCAATTTTATATGTTCCACCAAAAAAAGCCAATGGGACTGATCCTATCAAAAAGGGAAGTAATAATTTAAAATTGTGATTTCCAGCACGTATATAGTTAAAAGAATTACCTGAAACTACTATAATGTTACATATAAGAGCAATTATTGGAAAAATGAAATAAGGAATTTCCCATATAAGTAGAAGAGCCAAATAAGTAGACCCCCCACCAAAACCAACGCTAGAGTATAAAATTGCTGTTATAAAAAATAATATTGATAATATAATCATACAAAAAATATTTTTATGAAAGTAAATATAGCACTTTTGACTGTAACAGATACCAGAACAATTGATAATGATAAATCTGGAGGCATTTTAGTCAATAAAATTAAAGAAGCTAATCACAATCTAATTGATAGAAAAATATGTAAAGATAATAAAGATGAAATAGTTATAATATTGAAAGAGTGGCTTAAAAATGAAAAAATTGATACTATCATCACAACTGGTGGCACTGGCTTAACAGGAAGAGATATAACTCCAGAGGCATTGAATGAAATAGCTGATAAACACATACCTGGGTTCGGAGAGGTATTTAGAAATATAAGTTTAAAAACAGTTGGAACTTCAGCTATACAGTCTAGAGCTTGTGCAGTTTTATCAAATGGAAAATATGTTTTTGCTTTACCAGGTTCATCAGGTGGAGTAACTGATGCTTGGGATGGGATTTTAAAACATCAGTTAGATGTTAATCATAAGCCTTGTAATTTTGTCGAATTATTTCCGAGATTAAAAGAAAAATAATTATTTTTGGTATTTATCTTTCCATTCAGAGTAAGGCATTCCATAAACATGTTCTCTTGCATCAGGATCTGAAATAGATATTCCTTTTTTTTCTGCTTCTTCTCTGTACCATTTTGATAAACAGTTTCTGCAAAAACCTGCAAGATTCATTAAATCGATGTTTTGAACATCTTTCCTTTCTCTTAGGTGATTAATTAATCTATCAAAAGTTGCAGACTGTAAATCTTTTTTTGTTTTATCATCCATAAAATTTTATATATTAATATCATATGAAACTTTCTGGATCCTATCAAATTAATTTATCTAAGGAGAAAGTATGGGAAGCACTTAATGATCCAGAAATTTTAAAAAAATCTATACCTGGATGTGAGGAATTTACGAAAAATTCAGATACTGAATTTACTGCTACTGCTACTAATAAAATTGGTCCTTTTAATGCTAGTTTTACTGGTGATATAGAACTTACAAATCTTAATCCGCCTAATAGCTATAAAATTACTGGTTCAGGAAATTCTCCAGTTGGTTTTGCTTCTGGAGAAGCAACAGTTAAATTAGAGGACCATGAAAATGGAACTAATCTTATTTATGAAGTTGAGGCTAATGTAGGTGGAAAAATTGCACAAGTTGGATCTAGATTAATAGATATGACAGCTAAAAAAATGGCAGATATATTTTTTGGAAAATTTTCAGAATTAATTTCAACTGATGACAGCTCATCAACAGAACAGTTATCTGAAGAAAAAATTGATCAAATAATTGAAGCTAATCCTAAAAAACAAAATCAAAAAATTCTAATTTATGCTGGTATTGCCGCAATCTTAGCAATTTTGGTTTATTCATTTTTTTAAAACCCAGAAAAATCTAAATAAATAGACAATCAAATTTCTAGTAGAAGTAGAAATGGTACAAAATTTATAATTGCTTCTAAATACCACTTATGTTGTACTATGATTCTATTCAGGAAGGAGACGCTTGATGACAAAAGTAACATTAGAAGTAAATGGTAAAAAGGTAAGCAAAGAAGTTCCAGACCACACACTTTTATCAGTTTTTTTAAGAGATAATTTAAATTTAACAGGCACACATGTTGGATGTGATACAAGCCAATGTGGAGCATGTGTTGTTCATGTCAATGGTAAATCAATAAAAAGTTGTTCTACATTAGCAGCAGATGTTGAAGGATCTAAAGTAACAACTATTGAAGGCTTAGCCAAAGATGGAAAACTTCATCCGATGCAAGCAGCATTCAAAAAAACTCACGGATTACAATGTGGATATTGCACACCGGGCATGGTTATGAGTGCAGTTGATCTGTTACAAACAAAAAAAAATCCTAGTGATCAAGAGATTAGAGAATGGTTAGAAGGTAATATTTGCAGATGCACAGGATATCAAAATATTGTCGCTGCAGTAAAAGAAGCTGCAACAAAAATGTAATTAACAAAAGGAGAAAAAAAAAATGGCAAGTTTAGTTGGATCAAGAGTAGAAAGAAAAGAAGATACAAGATTTTTACAAGGAAAAGGGAGATATACTGCAGATATAAATATAGCTAATCAAACATACGCAGTGTTTGTTAGATCTCCACATGCTAGAGCTAAAATTAAAAGTGTAGATACTTCAAAAGCTTTAAAATCATCAGGAGTTGTTGGTGTATTAACTGGTAAAGAAATAGCTGAAGATAAAATTGGAGGCTTGATTGCTGGTTGGGCAATTAGAAGTGAAGATGGATCTGAAATGAAAGTTCCTGCAAACCCTCCTTTAGCAAAAGACATTGCTAACTTTGTTGGTGAACCTGTTGCCGTTGTTTTTGCAGAAACTTTAGATGAGGCAAAAGAAGGTGCTGAAAAAGTAAAAGTTGACTACAAAGTTTTAAAAGCAGTAGTAGACCCTGCTGAAGCAATGAAGAGTGATGCTATTCATGACGGTGTTGATAAAAATCTTTGTTATGATTGGTTGCTTGGAGATAGAAAAGCAGTCGATGAAGCTTTTGCTAAAGCTGATAAAATTATTAAAGTTGATTTAATAAATAACAGATTAGTTCCTAACGCAATGGAGCCAAGAGCGTGTGTGGTTGATTATAATACAGCCTCAGAAGAAATCACTTTATATACTACAAGTCAAAACCCCCACTTATCAAGATTAGTTATGTCAGCGTTTGGAGGTGTTGCACCAGAAAACAAATTAAGAGTTGTTGCTCCAGATGTAGGTGGTGGATTTGGATCTAAAATTAATGTTTATAATGAAGAAATAGTTTGTAGTTGGGCTTCAAAAAAAATTGAAAGACCAATTAAATGGGTAGCAGAAAGAACAGAATCTTTCTTAACGGATACTCATGGAAGAGATCATGTTACTCATGCAGAACTTGCTGTAACTAATGATGGTAAATTTTTAGGTTTTAAAAATGAAACTATTGCAAACTTAGGAGCTTATGCGAGAGTATTTGGAACAGTTACTCCAACTTATTTATTTGGACCTTGTGCTACAGGTGTCTACGTAATTCCTGCAGCTTATTCTAATGTAAAAGCTGTTTATACAAATACAGCTCCAGTTGATGCATACAGAGGTGCTGGAAGACCAGAAGCAACTTATACAATTGAACGATTAGTTGAAAAAGCTGCAATGGAATTAGGAATGGATAAAACTGAAATAAGAATGAAGAATTTTCCAACTCAGTTTCCATTTAAGCAAACTTTAGTTCATACTGTAGATTCAGGTGATTATGTAGCTGGATTAGAAAAAGCAAAACAAATGGCAGACTACGCTGGTTTTGAGGCTAGAAGAAAAAAATCAGAAGCTAATGGTAAATTAAGAGGAATAGGTGTTTCATCTTATTTTGAAGCTTGTGGTATAGCTCCTTCAGCAGCAGTAATGTCACTAGGTTGTGGAGTAGGGCTTTGGGAATCTGCTGAAGTAAGATTTAATCCTACAGGCCAGATATCAGTATTTACAGGTGCACATAGTCATGGACAAAGTCATGATACAACTTTTGCACAAATAGCTGCAGATGAGTTGGGTGTACCTATGGAAAATATTGATGTTGTTCATGGTGACACTGATAAAGGAACATTTGGAATGGGTACTTACGGTTCTAGATCTTTGACTGTGGGTGGTATTGCAATCGTAAATGCTTGTAAAAAAATTGTAGCTAAAGGTAAAAGAGTTGCAGCTAAAATGCTTGAAGTTAATGAAGATGAAATTGAATTCAAGGATGGAGAATTTGTTGCACTTAAATCAAACAAGAAAAAAACAATTGGAGAAGTTGCTTTTGCTTGTTATTTACCAGGTCAAAGAGATGAAATGAAATCACCAATACCGGAAGGTGATGAACCAGGTTTAATAGAATCCTCTTTCTTTGATCCAGCTAACTTCTCTTTTCCTGCAGGCTCTCATATATGTGAGGTAGAAATAGATCCTGATACTGGAAATGTAAAAGTTGAAAAATATACTGCAGTTGATGATTTTGGAAGAATAGTAAATCCAATGATCGTTGAGGGACAAGTTCATGGAGGTATCGCTCAAGGTATCGGACAGGCTTTGCATGAAAATACTCAATATGATGAAACAGGACAGCTAATGACTGCTTCTTATATGGATTATACAATGCCAAGAGCAGACAACTTTCCAGAGTTTAATTTAGGTTTCACTTGTACGCACGCAACATCTAATCCATTAGGAGTTAAAGGTTGTGGGGAAGCAGGTGCAATTGCTTCACCACCAACTGTTATGAATGCAGTCATTGATGCATTAGGTGGTCAAGAAATTTCAATGCCAGCAACAGCTGAAAAAGTTTGGAAAGCTTGTAAGGCAATGAAAAAATCAAACGCTAAAGCAGCATAGGAGGAAAATATGAAATCATTTAATTATCATGCACCAAAAGATGTTAAAGATGCTTCAAAGTTAGCCTCTTCTAATTCAGCTTTCTTAGCAGGAGGAATGACAACTATTCCTTCAATGAAATTAGGTTTAGCTAGTTACAAAGATGTAATTGATATTAAGAATATTAAAAAACTATCTGGCATCAAAGTAAGTGGAAAAACTGTAACAATAGGTGCAACTACAAAACATGTAGAAGTTGCAGAATCTAAAGATGTTAAAAAAGCTATTCCAGCTCTTGCTAAATTAGCTGGCAACATTGGTGATGCTCAAGTTAGAAATAGAGGAACTATAGGTGGATCAATTTCAAATAACGATCCTTCAGCTTGTTATCCTTCAGCTTGTATGGCACTTAATGCAGTAATCCATACAAATAAAAGAAAGATAGAAGCAGAAAAGTTTTTTACAGGAATGTTTGAAACTGCTTTGAAAAGTGGTGAACTTGTAGAAGCTGTGGAGTTTCAAATTCCAGAAAAAGCTGATTATCAAAAACATCCTAATCCTGCATCAAGATATGCAATCATTGGAGTGTTCGTAGCTAAACACAAAAAAGATGTGAATGTTGCTGTAACAGGAGCAAAATCATGTGTTTATATTGATAAAGATTTATCAAAAAAATTAAGTTCTAGTTTTTCTGTGTCTGCAATAGAAGGTACAGATGTTAAATCTTCAGGCATGAATTCTGATATGCATGCATCAGCAGAATACAGAGCTAATTTAGTGTCACTATACGCAAAAAAAGCTGTTGAAGCTTGTTAGTTTAGATTTATATTTCATCAAATGAAAAACTCATTTGATGAAAAAATACTCGAAGAAGCTCACGATTGGGTTAATGCTGATCAAAAAGTTGTTTTAGCGACAGTAATTCAAACTTGGGGATCTTCTCCAAGACAAGTTGGGAGCAGAATGATTGTAAATGAAAAAGGAGATTTTTCAGGATCTGTTTCAGGTGGATGCGTAGAGTCAGCAGTAGTAAGAGAATGTATTGGTCTTATCAAAGACAATAAACCTTGTAAAAAAATAGAATTTAAAGTTTCAAATGAAAGTGCTTGGGAAGTAGGTCTTGCTTGTGGTGGAGAAATTGCTGTCTATTTAGAACAAATTAATTAATGAGATTACAGACTCTAAAATCTATTATTGAAAAAAAGAATAATAAATCTGAATTTGCAATCATTACAAATCTTAAAACAGGAGAGAGTGAAATTTTTGAGAATGACAATCCATTAAGTAAAGAATTGGAAGCTTATTCAGATCAAATAAATGAATTCTTTAAATCAAAAAAAAATGGAGTTATAGAAAATACTGAAATATTTGTGGAAACATATGTATTACCAATTAAAGTTATTGTAGTTGGAGCAGTTCATATAGCTCAATATTTAGTAGACTTTGCAAAGAGCTTAAATTTTGAAATTTCTATAATAGATCCAAGAGGATATTTTGCATCAGAACAAAGATTTCCTGATATGAAAATAATCAATAAATGGCCAGATGAAGCTTTTAAAGAAATTAAAACTAATGAGAATACTGCATTAGTTGCTTTAACACATGATCCTAAAATAGATGACCCGGCATTACAACATGCATTAAAGAAGAAATTTTATTACATAGGAGCACTTGGAAGTAAAAAAACTCACGAAAACAGGTGTCAAAGATTAAAAGAAGCTGGCTTTAGTGATGAACAGATTAAATCAATTTATGGACCAATTGGAATTAAATTAGGTGGTAGATCTGCACCTGAGATAGCTTTATCAATTATTGCTCAATTAGTTTCTGAGACTTATAATAAAAAATGATTAAAGCAATTTTTCTTGCAGCTGGACAATCTAAAAGACTTAAATCTGAAAATAAACTCACCAAATTATATAAGAAAACTCCATTAATAAATCATTCATTAAAAGCACTACAAAAAAGTAAAGTAAACAAAGTTATCATTGTCCTTGGTTACGAACATAAAAAAGTTAAAAAAATAATCAAAAAAAATAAAAAAAATATTTTTATTTATAATAAAAATTTTAGAAAAGGTATGGCATCATCTATAAAAGTGGGTTTAAGAAAAATAAAAAGAAACGATAAAGGATTTATAATTGTTCAGTCAGATATGCCATTTATAAAGACAGTTGATATTGATAAAATTTTCAATTCAATTAAATTAAAAAAGTTTTTAGTTTATGTTTTAAAGTTTAAAAATAAAATAGGTAATCCAATAGGTTTTGATATTTCTTTAATCAAAAAATTTAAAAACATTAAAGGTGAATTTGGTGCAAAATTTATGGTTAAAAGACTTAAAAACAGAACTAAGTTTATTAGAACAAGTACTGCTAAATCTTTTAAAGATTTTGACAAGACTTCAGATTTTAGAATCTGATTTACTAAAATTAATTCTAAAAAGTAAAAGAATTATTAAAATTATAAAAAAAATAAGTGGTTTAAAGAATATAGTTTTTGATAACCAAATAAAATGAAGAACTCCAAAAATAGAAATTATATAAATTAATCTATGGAGTTTTTTCCAATTTTTTTTTAAAACTCTTACCATCTTATCTGAAGAAGTGATTGCAAGAGGAATTAATAAAAGCCATGCAGAAAATCCTATAAATATAAATTTCTTTTTAAGAACATCTTCAATCAATGGCTCAAAATCAAATCTGTAATCAAGTCCAACATAACTTAACATATGTATTGAGGCATAAAAAAAAGCAAACAATCCAAGCATTCTTCTAAATTTAATCCATTCTAAAGATTTTGTAATTTTTTTGAGGGGTGTCATTGAAAGCGTTAATAAGATAAAAATTAGTGTCCACTCACCAAAATGATTTATGATCCTATCAACAGGTTCCGGCCCTAATTTATCGTAAAATATTTGATAGGTAATTATATAAATTGGCCAAAGTGATAATAAAAAGACAGCAGACTTAAAATAATTTTTCAATTTATTTTAGAAATTCTTTTTTAAATCCATACCACTATAAAGATGAGCAACTTCATCTCCATAGCCGTTGAACATCAAAGTTTTTATCCTTGGAGCTAAAATACTTTCTCCAATTACTCTCTCTGTAGCTTGTGACCATCTTGGATGATCAACTTCAGGATTTACATTTGAGTAAAAACCATACTCTTTTGGAGAAGCATTTTTCCAAGCAGTATTAGGCATATTTTTTGTTAGTTTGATTTTGACAATTGATTTTGCACTTTTAAAACCATACTTCCAAGGTATAAAAATTCTTAAAGGTGCTCCATTTTGATTTGGTAAAGATTTGCCATATAAACCTGTTACAACGGTCGTAAGAGGATGCATTGCTTCATCTAATCTCAAACCTTCAATATAAGGCCAGTTTAAAACAGGATATCTTTGACCAACCATTTCTTCAGGATTATAAACTGTTTCAAATTCAACAAACTTTGCTGTTGGTTTAATCTTAACTTTATTAAGTAATTCACTTAATGAAAAACCTAACCATGGAATAACCATTGACCAACCTTCAACACATCTAAGTTTTAAAATTCTTTCTTCAGATTTAATTGCTAAAACTTCTTCAATAGAAAGCTCTAGAGATTTTTCAACTTCACCTTCTATTTTAACATTCCAAGGTCTTGTAGTAAAATTTTTTGCTCTTCTATGAGGATCACTTTTACCAGTACCAAATTCATAAAAGTTATTATAAGTCGTTATGTCCTCATAGCTATTTGGTTCACTCAAATTACTGGCTTTAGCATTAATTAATGGCACTGAGCTTAAAGTAAGGGCACCTAATCCATAGCCCATAGATTTAATGAAAGATCTCCTATCATTATAAATTTTTTCAGGAGTAATGTCTGAATATTTAATCTTTTTCATTGTTAATTGGATTTCCTTTTAACCAAGCACTATCCTCATTTTCATAATGTTCTTTTTTCCATATCGGAGATCTTTTTTTAATTTCTTCAATTATATATCTTGATAGTACATAAGCTTGATCACGGTGTTTGCAAGCGACTGCGATAATTATACTTATCTCGCCTAATTTTAAATGTCCTTTGGCATGTTCAATAAAAACTGCTTTATCTTTAATATTTAGCTTTTGATCTGCTTCATTGTAAATTTCTTCAAAACTTTTGATTACCATTTCGTCATGACTATCATAAGTAATTCCGGTAACCTTTTTATTATCATTGACATTTCTTACGGTGCCTAAAAAATAGATTGAAGCTCCAAACTTAGAATCTTTTATAAATTTTTCAGCGTTTGAATTAAGAATTTTTTCTTTTTTAGTATCTACTATTTTTGTGTGAAGCATTAACCTCCTCCGATAGGAGGTATAATACCAATCTTTTGATCTTTTGTGATTTTATAATTGTCGCTAATTATTTCATTATTTTCTGAACAAAATGCTGAAGATTTTACAACTTTAATGAAGTTTTCATTTCCTTCGAAATTATTATTTATATATTTAATAATTTCATTTCTTAAATCATCTATTGAAGCTTTATTTTGGATCTCAATCTCTAAGTGATCTTTATCACTAAAATCTCTACTAGCTCCAAACAATTCTAATTTAATTTTCAATTTATTTGTTTACCTTTTTTAATTACATCAAATAAAAGTTTTTTATGATTATATTTATATTTGGTGTTGTTATAGTGAAGTGAATTAAGAACTACTATTCTTGAATTTTCCATATCAATTAAAATAGCTTGTCCACCATAGCCGTTCATCCCAAAGACAATTTTATCTTTTAGTCCAGGATAATCCATGTGAAACTGACCTCCATAAGTTCCAGAACGATTGAATGCAGGTTCATCTTTATCTCTGTTAGATTTAGATATTCTTTTTTTATGGATTTCTTTTAAATATTTTCCAACACAAGTATCATTCTGATAATCATCCATTATAGCTTTAGCTATTCTAAGATAGTCAAATCTTGTTGCGCTTATGTTAGGATGTCCATTTCCATTTTCTTCTTGATGACTAGTAAAACCATAAAGAATACTATTTTTGATCTTTATTTTATCATTGAAAATCTTTTTATAGAGCTTGTCATAATCTTTATCAGTTTTAAATTTTATATAGTTTAAAATTAACTGAGTAACAAATCCATTGTAATTGTATATATCCTTAGATTTTATTGTATTTTTGTTTCTAAAGTGTAAGCGCATAGTTGCTTCAATATCCCTATCTTCATATGCACCTAATTTACTTGTACCATCCTCAAATTCATCGATATATTTTTGATCACCAGTATTCATATTCAAAAAATTAATTAATTTTTGATCATGATAAAGGGAATCTTTTATTACAGGCCAGTCATTTACTCTTGCATCAACTCCGTCAATATAGCCCTCACATATCGCATGTCCTAGTATATAAGAAGTTACTGATTTACCCATAGACATTGAATAAAATTTTGTTTCATTATTTAAAAACTCTCCTAGTCTTTCTTTAGGAGAAAATTCGTCAATCAATACTTCACCATCTTGATAATATAAGTAGCTTAAGATTCCTTTAGTTTTCATTTGTTTTTTTATAAATTTATCTTCAATTAAGTTAAATTTAAAATCGAAGGAATTATTTGTAGGTTTAAACTCTTTTAAATGTTGACCTCTATCTCTATATGAGTATTTCCATAAATAATAAATTAGCGAGTCTCTATTTGGGTTTGAATGATAAGCAATATTAGTACCTGATAATTTTTTATTTTTTATCTTGATATCTAGATTGTTGGTTCCTTGAAATTTATCACATTTATTATAGTACCAAAGATTACTATATTTTGGTTCTTCTTTGCATACTGGATTTTCTTTTATATTTAAATATTGATGATATCCATTTTCAAAAAGCCATAAATTAAAATTATTTAATTTAAAACTCTCAGCAAATAGATTGCTTGAAGTAAATAAGCTAAATAATAAAATTATTAATATTTTTTTCATTTTTTAAGCTTAGATGAAAATTTTAAGTTTTCATAATTAAATTGAGATTTATTTTTATCAATAAAGTCATCCATTATTTTTACTTTTTCTTCCTCAAATTCAGAAACTTTTCTCTCATTAAGATCAACATATAAGGCTAAAATTTCAATCGTTGAGGCTAAGAATTTTTTTTCTTTGTGAATCATTTCCATTTTATATTGAAGCCTTTTTTTATCATGATCAAAAAAAACACAATTAATATCAACTTCATCATTTAGTTGGAGCTCTTGATTGTAAGTTATATGAGACTCTACGATCATCGTACTTTTTTTAGTTGTTTTTGCAGAGTGCTCACCCATCTTAAAAATATTGTTTAATGTATCGGCACCATATTTATCAAACATTAATAAATAATATGAAACGTTCATATGATCGTTGTAATCAATCCAATCTTTAATTACTTTTTGAGAACTTAGATAAACGGACATTAAATGTTAAAAAATATTTTTTAGGAACTCAGGTAGGCCATCTGGATTTTTCCATAATCCACTTTTTCCACCTTCTTTGATTAACAACTTGACGTTATCAATTTTTAAATGGGGATTTACTATTTTACTTAAATCATAAATAGTTATTAAAGCAGCATTAACGCCCATAATCGCTTCCATTTCAACACCTGTTTTAGCAACTGCAGATACTACACAAAAAACCTCAAGTGAATTATCTTCTTCATTAATTATAATTTTAGTAGCAGTATGATCAATTGAAAGTGGGTGGCATAAAGGAATTAGTTCACTTGTTTTTTTAACTCCTAATACAGCTGATACCTCAGCTAAAGTAATTGGGTCTCCTTTAGGCATCTTTTTGTTCTTAATTAAATCAAAAACTTCTTTTCCTACAAAAATTTTTCCAGATGCTAATGCTCTACGGAATGTTTCTTTTTTAGATGAAACATCAACCATATTAAAAGAGTTCTTCTGAAATATTTCTTTTGCCCAATCTTTAAGTTCTTCTTGATTAACAATCTTTAAATTTTTCATTTAACCACCCGTCTTTGAAAGATTTTTTGTTAACCCAGTTTCTCCAAGTTCAAGATAATGAGATTCTTTTTTAAATTTCATTTGTCCTAAAATTAAATCTTTCAACTCTTCAGTTTGATCATCTTTTTGTAACAAATGTCTTATACTTATTCCAGTATTTCCAAATAAACAAAGTCTTAGATCACCTTTTGATGTTATTCTGAGACGATTACATGATTTACAAAAATCTTTAGAATAGGGCGCAATAATTCCAAACTTACCTTTATATTCTGGATTAATATAGTTTAATGAAGGTCCTGCATCTTGGCCTAAAGTTTGATAGATCCACTTATTCTCATTTAAGTAACTTTTAAATATTTTAGATGAAATATGATATCTATTAAAATAATCTAAATTATCTCCAGTTTGCATCAATTCAATATATCTAAAATTAACTTTATTAATTTTTATATATTCAGCCCAAGTATCAAAATCTTTTTTTGAGGAGTTAACACCATTTAAAAGAACCGCATTAATTTTAATATTATCAAAATTTAAACTTTGTAAAATCTCTATCCCTTTTAAAATCTCAGGCAATCTGTCATGTTTTGTAATTTTTTTAAATGTTTCTCTATCCAAACTATCAATACTAATATTAATTCCATCTAAACCACTATCAATTAGAAACTTTGCTTTTTGATCAAGATGATATCCATTCGTTGTAATGACAATTCTTTTAATAGATGTTTCATTTTTTAAAATTTTCACAATTTCATAAAAATCTTTTCTTACTGTTGGTTCTCCACCTGTTAATCTTATTTTCTGAACCCCTAATTCAGAAAATCCTTTAGCCAATCTTCTAATTTCATCTATGTTGAGAAATTTTCTATTATCACTCTTATCTGCTTGATAACCATTGGGTAGACAGTATCCACATTTAAAATTACACACCTCAGTGATGGACATTCTTATATAAGGAAATTTTCTACCAAAATTGTCCTCTAAATGTTTCACACAATAAACTTATAATAGAAATTAATAATAATAAATTTAAATGATTGAGTATTTGCTTAAATAAAACTGAATATTTCAACTAAGGATTGTAAAACTTTTGATTGAATAAATTTTTTATTTTTACTTCTTGGTCGTACTCTTTTTTGGTAAAATATTTAGTTAGGAGGGATTAAATGAAAAAAAGAATAAAAAAATTAAATTTATCTAGAAGAAATTTTTTAACTGGAACTGCAACTTTGGCAGGAGCTGCTGCAACAGCTTCCTTTGTTCCAATTACAATTGCCAATGCGAATCATTCAGAAGGAAAAAAAGGTTTACCTGATTTTATTAATTGGAAAGACAGAGACGCTCTAATAGTGCATTCTGACAAAGGTATTGAAACTCATAGAAGCGCAATTGGTGAAAGTTTAATCACTCCAAATCGAAATATTTATATCAGAAATAATATGCCTACAATGACCGATGAACAAATCGGAGATAGAATGGATTGGAAAGTTTCTATTGAAGGTGTCAAAAATCCTAAAACTTTTACTTTAGCACAACTTCAAAAATTAGGTCATCAGACAATGGCTACAATTTTACAGTGTTCAGGAAATGGAAGAGGATTTTTTAAACATAAACCTAGAGGCTCGCAATGGAAAACAGGTGCAGCAGCATGTGTATTATGGACTGGTGTTCCAATGAAAACTGTTGTTGAAGCTTGTGGAGGAATAAATAGTGATGCAGTTTATATGACATCTGCAGGCGTTGATCACGTACCAACAGGTTTAGATCCAAAAAAAGCAATGATAGAAAGATCTGTTCCTAAAAAAGTTTTTAAAGATGCTATGCTTGCTTGGGAAATGAATGGTGTGCCTGTACCAAATGCTCATGGCGGTCCATTAAGAATGGTAACACCTGGTTATTTTGGAATTAACAATGTAAAACACTTAGGAAAAGTAGCTTTTACCAGCAAAGAGTCTTCAGTGAAATATATGAAAAAAAGCTATAGAATTTCTCCAATTGGAAAAAAAGGATCGCAATATCCATCATGTTGGGAAATGCCAGTTAAATCATGGATCACACGTCCTACAGATGAAACTGGAACTGTTAAGGCAGGAAAAGTTCAAATTGTTGGTGTAGCTATGGGTGGTACTAAAAAAGTAAGAAGTGTTAAGGTATCAGTCGATGGTGGCAGTAGCTGGAAAAAAGCAAAATTTATTGGACCAAACTTAGGAAAATATGCTTGGAGACAATTTGTTTTAGAAACTACTCTATCAGCAGGAACTTATAATATTGCAAGTTTAGCTTCTAATGGTGGAAATGATAAACAACCCGAGTTGAGAATGGAAAATAGAAGAGGATATGCTCATAACGGTTGGAAGGATCATAGCGTAAATATTACAGTAGTATAAAACTATAAAAAGTTTTAGAGTAAATTAATGAAAATTTTAAAATTTTTATTAATCATTTTTTTTGTATCCATAACAAGCAGTAAAAATACTTTTGCTGATGAAGCAAAAATGAAAAAAGGTTTAGAAATTTTTAACGAGACTGCTGGATGTGCAGCATGTCATATTTTAAAGGCAGCAGGTTCTGAGGGTAACATAGGACCAAATTTAGATACTGTAAGCATGACGATTGAGTCTGTTACAGACATGGTTACTAATGGATTAGGAGTTATGCCAGCTTTCGGTGAAGGTGAAATTTTAACAAAAGAAGAAATAGAAATAGTATCTTACTACGTTGTAAACGCGGCAGGTAAGTAATGAATAAATTTAACTTCCAGCAATAAGCTGGAAGTTAAAAAAATTTTTTATTGGCCTGGAGCTTTATAACCAATTTTACTTGCTTTTGCAGTTGCTTTACTAAAGTCGATAGCTTCCAACATTGTTAAATTTTCAACCGCACCAGATGCCTCTACAACTAATTTAATTGCAGCAAAATCGTCAAAGCTTGGAACATCAGTGACAACTATAAAATCAAATGAACCTCTTACAATATCCATACTATGCATTTCACCACCCATAGCCTCAGTAAGTTGTTTTACCACAGCTTTTCTATCACTTGCAGGATCTTTCAGAAATCCTTGAAAAGCTTTTGCGGTATAATTTCCCATTATGTATGCTTTCATATTTCCCCCCTTTTTTTATAAACACATATTACTAATGATATAAAAATGTTGATATGTTTTATTTGCATGCTAGACACAACCTCAAGTAATGCTAAATTAACTATATGTACGAGAAATTTGGACAATTTATCAATGGTAAATGGCAACAATCTTCTGACAAAGGAACTTATGAAGTTATTAATCCTGCAAATGAAGAAATTTTAGGCCACGCATCAAAAGCAACATCTAAAGATGTAGATGCAGCATTACAATCTGCAGCAAAAGGACTTGAAGTTTGGAAGAAAACTGCTCCTTGGCAAAGATCATACATCATAAGAAGAATTGCAGACAAGATGAGAGAAAAACAAGATGTTTTAGCAAAATGGATGACACTTGAGGTTGGTAAACCTTTAGTTGAGGCTAAAGGAGAAATAGGTGGAGCTGCAGATATTTTTGAATGGAACGCTGAGGAGACAAAAAGAATTTACGGTCAAACTGTAGAAAGTAGATTTGAAGATACTAGAGTACATGTTTATTATCAGCCTGTAGGTGTTGTAGCAGCGTTAACACCATGGAATTTCCCAGCTGTTTTATCAGCTAGAAAAATTTCAACTGCATTAGCAGCTGGTTGTTCTGTAATAATCAAACCAGATGTAATCACACCAGGTATAGTTATGGAAATGGTAGATATTTGTAGAGAGTGTGGTATACCACCTGGCGTAGTCAATCTTTTATCAGGTGATCCACCCAGCATTGCTCAACAATTAATTGCTTCAGACATAATAAAGAAAATTTCAATTACAGGATCTTCAAGAGTTGGAAAGCTTATATTAAAACAAGCTGCTGATAAAGTTCAAAGAGTTACGATGGAACTTAGCGGTCATTCACCTTTTATTGTATTTGATGATGCAGATATTAAAAAAGCAGCTGATATGGCAATCTCAGCAAAGTTTAGAAATAATGGACAAGTATGTATATCTCCAAATAGATTTTATATTCATGAAAGTAAAAAAGATGAGTTTGTTAATTTATTCGTAGATAAAACTAAAAAATTAAAAATTGGTGATGGTATGGATCCAAATACACAATTAGGTCCATTAACAACAAAAAAGAGATTGAATGAAATTGAAGAATTAGTTGAAAAAACTAAGCAAGAAGGTGCTAAGGTTTTATTAGGAGGAAAAAGACCAGCTGGGTTTAACAAAGGATTTTTTTACGAACCAACAATATTTGATAATGTAAAAGATGATTATACAATTATGAAACAAGAACCTTTTGGACCATTAGTACCAATGCTTTCATTTAAATCTTTTGATGAAGTCATTGAAAGGGCAAACAATCATGAGCTTGGTTTATGTAGTTATGTATGTACTAATTCTATGGAAAAAGCACATCTTGCATCAGAAAGATTAGAAACTGGAACAGTAGGAGTAAACACAGGTATGATTGCAGTTGCAGAAGCTCCTTTTGGAGGAATAAAACAAAGTGGATATGGAAGAGAGGGTGGTTCTGAAGCTATAAAGGATTATTTAAATGTAAAATATACTCACATGGGATTGAAAGGATAGTAAAATGAAATTATTGAGAATAGGTGAAACAGGATCAGAGAAACCTGCATTAATAGATAGTAAAAATAAATACAGAGATTTATCATCAGTTATAAAAGATCTAAATCCTGATACTTTAAATTTTGAAACATTAGAAAAGATAAAAAATATAGACGCATCTAAACTTCCAGAATTAGACTCAAATCTTAGAATTGGTGCATGTGTATCGGCACCATCAAAATTTATTGGAATTGGTTTAAATTTTAAAGATCATGCAGAAGAACAAAACTTACCAATTCCAAAAGAACCAATTATTTTTTCAAAATTTACTAGCTGTATTACAGGACCGAATGATCCAATCATTGTACCAAAAGGATCTACACATACTGATTGGGAAGTAGAATTAGGATTTGTAATTGGAAAAAAAGCAGTAAACGTCAGTATTGAACAAGCTTTAGATCATGTATTAGGTTTTTTCTTAGTAAATGATGTAAGTGAGAGAAATTATCAAAAAAATAAGGGATTAACTTGGGATAAAGGAAAAGGATTTGATACTTTTGGTCCAATCGGTCCTTACATTGTTACGAAAGATGAACTTCCAGATTTTCAAAAATTAAATATGTTTTTGGATGTTAATGGAAAAAGAATGCAAACAGGAAATACAGAAAAAATGATATTTGATATAAAAACTTTAGTATCTTATATGAGCTCATGCATGAGTTTGCATCCAGGTGACATTTGTTGCACTGGAACACCTCCTGGGGTTGGAGAAAATATGAAACCTCCACATTTTTTAAGAGGTGGAGAAGAAGTTGTTTTAGGAATTGACAAACTAGGTCAACAAACACATCAAGTCGTTCCTTATAATGAATAATGCAAAAAAGAGATTTATATTACGAGAGAATACCCACAAAACTTCTCAGAGATGATGTTAGATATATAGGAAATATATTAGGAAAAGTTATCAAAGAGCAAGAAGGTCAAAATTTTTTTGAATTAGTTGAAAAAGTAAGAAAACTTTCTAAAGCTAATAAAAAAAGTTTAAAAACCCATCAAACAAATAAAAAAGTAATTAAAGCAGTTAAAAATCTAAGTCCGAAAAATACATATAAATTAACAAGAGCCTTCACTCATTTTATGAATTTTATTAATTTAGCTGAGTTAATAGACGCATCAAGAAGCTTAAATGAATATGAAAATAATAAGAAAAAAATCGCAAATAATAATTTATTTATTGAAGAAATTTTTGAAAACCTTTTTAAAAAAAAAAATATTTCAGAAAATAAAATTTATAATACAGCAAAAAATCTAAATATTGGTATTGTTTTAACAGCTCACCCAACCGAGGTAAAAAGAAGAACATTAATTCAGAAATATCACACAATAATCGAAATTCTTGAACAACGAAACTTATTCAAAAATTTTCCAGCAAAATTAAAAATACTAAACAAAAAATTATTTGATGAACTTACAATTATTTGGAATACGGATGACTTAAAAAGGGTTAAACCATCACCATACGATGAGGCTAGATGGGGACTTGCAATTATAGAGGATAGTCTTTGGGATACAGTTCCAAAAGTTTATAGAAGACTAAATTCTATTTTTGTTCAAAATATGAAAAAAAATCTACCAAAAAACTTTAATCCTATTGAATTTGGATCATGGATGGGTGGTGATAGAGACGGGAATCCTAATGTAACTGCAGATGTAACTAGAAAAGTAATTTTACTATCAAGATGGGAAGCAGCTAAATTATACGAAAAAGCTTTAACTAAGATTATCAGATCTTACTCGATGGAAAAGTGTTCAAAAAAAATTCAAAATAAAATTGGTAAATCTTTTGAACCATATAGAGTTTTTTTGAGACCTTTGAGAGATAAAATGAGAGTGACACATAGATCAATTGAACAACATTTGGTAAATAAAAAATCTTTAGATCAAAAGAAATTACTAAATTCAAGAGAAGAAATATTAAAGCCTCTAAGAATTGTAAGAGAATCTTTAGAACAGAATCATAATGAAAATATAGCTAGTGGTGAGTTATTAGATTTAATGAGAAGAGCAAAATGTTTTGGTATAAATCTTGCAAGACTGGATATTAGACAAGAGTCATCAAGACATAGTCAATTAGTATTTGAATTTATAAAAAAAAAATACAAAAAAAATTATTACAAGATGAGTGAAAAAGAAAAGATTCAATTTTTCAAATTTCAACTAAAATCTAAAAAAAAACAAATTAAAAATTTCAAATTTAAAAATAAAGAAAATAAAGAAGTTTGGTCAACTTTTAAAATTTTAGCAAATGAACCCCCTGAATGCTTAGGAGCATATGTCATCTCTATGACAACATCAGCATCAGATATTTTATCTGTGTCTTTTTTACAAAAAGAAGCAAATATAAGAAACAAATTACGAGTAGTTCCGTTATTCGAAACATTAGAAGATTTGATAAATGCGAAAGAAATAATGAAAAATTTATTTTCACAAAATTGGTACAGAAAATTAATTCAAAATAAACAAGAAGTTATGATTGGATATTCTGACTCAAGTAAAGATGCTGGCAAAATTTGTGCAAGTTGGCACCAATATAAAGCTCAGGAAGATATAATTAAATTAGGTAAGAAATATAATATCAAAATAACATTTTTTCATGGCAGAGGTGGATCAGCTGGTCGAGGTGGTGGACCAATCCAAGCAACACTGAGATCTCAGCCTCCACATTCGGTTAATGGAAAAATAAGAATTACCGACCAAGGAGAAGTAATTCAGCAAAAATATGGATACGAACCAATGGCTAAATATAATTTATGTAGTTACATAGGTGCTGTTACTGACGCAACATTAAACCCACCAGCTCATCCAAAAAAAAATTGGAGATCATTAATCGAAAAAATGTCAGATATATCTAAAAGTTCATATAGAAAAAATATTAATCAAAACTCTGATTTTATAAAATATTTTGAAACTGTAACTCCGCATAAGGCGTTAGGAAAACTTTCAATTGGATCAAGACCTTCCAAAAGAAAAAATGTTGATAATATAAAAAGTTTAAGAGCAATTCCTTGGGTTTTTGCATGGACACAGATTAGATTGATGTTACCAGCTTGGTTAGGTAGCGCTGAAGCATTAAGGTATTCTTACATTAAAAAATTCAGAAAAACTTTATATGATATGGAGAGAAAATGGCCTTTCTTTAATTCTATGTTAGATATGTTAGATATGGTAATATCAAAGGCTGATCCAGAAATATCCAAAATTTATGAGGAATATCTTGCTGATGAAAGTTTAAAAAGGGTAGGGAAAAAATTAAGATTCCAATTTGAAGTTATTAAAGATTTAAATAAAAAGATTACACCAAAGGAAATAATAAACTCAAGAAAACAATTTAGAAAAACAGTAATTGTCAGAAATATATATTCAGAAGTTTTAAATATTATACAACCTATAGTGATTAAAAAATTAAAAAGTAATAAAAATGCTCAGCAAAAAAAATATTTAAATGATGCTTTATTAACTTCAATTGCAGGTATATCCGCTGCTATGAAAAATACTGGTTAAATGATAGAATTGTTAATAGCTTTTGGTGCAGGATTGATAAGTTTCTTATCTCCTTGTGTTTTACCACTAATACCCGGTTATATTTCTTATATTTCTGGAAGTTCAATTAATGAATTGTTAGAAAAAAAAAATATAAATTTGATACCTATCATTTTATTCACTATTGGTTTTTCTTTAGTTTTTATAGTTTTTGGTGCAGCATCAACTTTTGTTGGACAGATTTTATTACAAAATTCATATGAATTAAGGATAATAGCTGGTTTAATAATTGTTATTTTATCTCTACATATTATTGGAATTCTAAATATTAGATATTTAAATTATGAAAAAAGAATTCAAACCAATATTAATAAGAATATTTTTAGTCCAATTCTAATTGGTATGGCGTTTGCATTTGGTTGGACCCCTTGTATTGGCCCAATTCTTGGATCAATTTTAGTTTTAGCTGCAACAGAGGAAAGCTTGGGAAGAGGTATTTTACTTTTATCTTTTTATTCTATCGGCTTGGCAATACCATTTATTCTTTCAGGATATTTAATTCAAAAATTTTTGATATTTTCAAAAAATTTCAAGAAAAATATTAACAAAGTGTCAAAAATAGGTGGAGCTATTTTATTAATTACTGGTCTTTTAATTATAACAAATCAACTACAAGCTTTAGGATATTATTTACTTGAACTATTACCTTTTTTACAAAATTTTGGTTAAATAACTTATGAAAATTTATCAAATAGACTCAAGTGCAAGAAAAGAAGGTTCAACTTCACGACTTCTAGCGAAAAAATTACTAAATAAAATTAAAAGACCTGACGATGAAATTATTTATAGAGATTTAAATGATGAAATGGTTTTTGTAACTGGACTAACAGAATCAGGGATGAATATTGATCAAAAAGATCAAAATGAAAATCATAAGAAAATGTTTAAACTTTCCGATCAATTAGTTAAAGAACTTAAAGAAAGCGATATAATTATAATTTCAGCACCAATTTATAACTATGGCCCACCAGCAACTTTAAAAGCTTGGTCAGATTTGGCTGCAAGAGTTGGTGAAACTTTTAGATTTAAATCTAATGGAAGAAGAGAAGGATTATTAAAAAATAAAAGAGCTTACTTAGTTATTACCTCCGGAGGAACAAAGCTAAACAGCAATGAGGATTTCTTAACGCCTTGGTTAAAATATATTTTAAATTTTTTTGGTATTGAAAAAATTGATATCATTTGTGCTGATCAAATGGCTTTAGATTATGAAAAGTCAATAAAAGATGCTGAAAAACAAATAGAAAATATTTCCTAAAGATTAAATTTTCTTTTGAGGTGTTTTAATTTACCCTCGGTACTATCATAATCAATATAGCATCCTTGTAAAAAACGATTACCTTCATTTACATCGTAGTTGGTTCTGCCGTGAAGCAATCTATAGTTATCCATCATTAATAAATCACCAGGCTGAAGTTTAAATTCAATTCTATAATTATCAGAATTATAAAGTTCAGATATTTTTTTTCGTGCTGAATAAAATAAATCTAATTTTTCTTTATCCATCAAAGGTACAAAATCTAATCTTGGGCTAAATCTTACTTGTTTAAATTCCCCACTTTTACTTAATTGAATCATTTCTGCCCAATCTTCTAAAACTACACTTTGATCTATGAATTGAAACCTTACTTTAATTTTAGTTAGAATTTTATAATAATCTGGAAAATCTTTTTTTAATTGTTCTGTTACTGTAAAACCATCAACTAGAGTTGATAAACCGCCACTGACCTTATTTTCAATACAATGTAAAATTTGAATACAAGGAACTGGATTTCGATATGGGTTATCTGTATGAGGGGCTAAAGGTAAAGATGTATAAGCTAAATCATTAGGATTTGGTTTGGATTTTACATTAAAAAATTCACCAAAGTTTGTTCTTCTTATACTTCCAATAGAATTTGCAAAATGAACAATAAAATTATTTTTAGTAGGTACTTTTTTAAATATTACAAAACCATATTGGTAAAAACTTATTAAAGCTTTATACATATCTGCTTCATCAAAAAAATTTTCATTAAATTCAAAATTATTTAAATTTTTTAATGATGAGTCCCATTTAATTCTCTTAATATGTTTTACATCATTTATATTGGAATATTCTTTTAGAATATCTTGTATTGCCAATTTAGTATGAGTTCCATCATTAAAAGTTATCTCTAAATACTCATTTGATAGATTTAATGTGTCAATTTTTATATTTTTCTCAAGTTCTGTTGGATCAAACAATCTTTGTTGAGTCTCTTTATCTACAAAAGTTTCTCCATTTACTCTTTCTCTCAACCAAAATGGATGTATTTCTTTTTTTGTACCCTGATTTTCAAAAAATACCTTGTTATTTTCTAATTCAATTTTCATAAATTATTTAAATCATTATTTAAAATTTAACTTTAATCAATAGGAATTAAATAGTATTAGTCCTTGTGCTAATGTTAAATTCTAAAGATTATAAAGCTTATTCTAAATTCATTGAAGGTTTAGCTAAAAAATTAACTATATTCTACTTTTCTAAATTAAATAAATCATTCAAAGTATCTAATAAACTTAAAGGGAAAGGTTATGATCCAGTGACAAGTGCTGATAAAGCATTTGAAAAGTTTATCAGAAAGGAAATCAATAAAAAATTTCCTAACCACCAAGTGATAGGTGAAGAATTTGGTTATAAAAAATCAGGAAGTGATTATTCTTGGGTGATTGATCCAATTGATGGAACACGATCGTTTGTTATTGGCAACCCAACATGGAGTAATTTGATTTCCTTAAATTATAAAGGACACCCTGTTTTGGGTCTTGCTAATTTCCCAATACTTAAAAAATATTATTTTAATAGTTCCTCAAATTCAGCGTTTGTTTCAAAGAACGGAAAAAAAAAAAGAATAAAAGTAAATCGTAAAGCAACTTTTTCAAATATGAAATTATCAGCAGCCTTTCATGGAAGCTTATCTTTAAATCAACAAAAAAAAATCCCACAAATTTTAAAACGAATGCAATTTCCTTGTTCAGATGCCTTAAGTTATTCTCATTTTGCTGAGGGTAAACTTGATGTTGTTATACAGTGTGGAAATAAAATTTGGGATATTCATGCTTTGATCCCAATAATTAGAGCTGCAGGTGGTATAGTTACAACTTGGAAAAATATTGATGCCAAAAAAGCAGGAAATATAGTTTGCTCAGCTAACAAAAGTCTTCATAATAAAATGCTTAAAATTTTAAAACCTGTTTCTAAGTAGTTTTACCAAGTGTGTTAAGTAAAATTACACCAATAATAATCAATACTATTCCAATAAGTCCATACAAGTTTGGTATCTGATTATATTTAAAGATACCGAATAAAGTGACTGCAGTAATTGTTAATCCACCATATGTTGCATATGTAAAACCAACAGGAATAATACTCATCGCTTTTGACAAACAAAAAATGCAGGCTACTATCGAGATTGCGCAAAAAATAGTTGGCCCAAGGTTTGTAAATCCATTTGTTGATTTTAAAAAACCATTGGAAGTTATTCCAAGAATAATTGCTAAAAGAAGAAAAATATATCCAGAAAAATTTGTCATAGATCTAACTTGTTTTTCCAATTAGATTAACTATCAATACTCCTGAAATAATTAAAGCCAAGCCAATGATAGTGTAAAGATCTGGCATTTGATTAAATTTATAAATTCCAACAATTGTTGTAGCAATTATGCATAAACCTGCAAATGAAGCATATGTAATACCAACAGGAATAGTTTTCATAACAATAGATAATGTGAACATACATCCAACTATTGTTATTGCTGTTAATAAGCTTGGCATTAACAATGTAAAACCATTTGCACTTTTAGCAAAACCATTTGCAGCAGTACCTAAAATGACTGCAAGTATAAGAACTACATAGGCAATAATATTACTCACGATATATAAAGAGTATTCTTATTTAGTTATTTTATCTACAAATTTTTTAATAGGAGGTCCAACTAGTAGAGCAGCAATTATTGCTATTGGTAAACTTACAGTCCATGCTTTAAAGAATCTGTTAATATATTGGTTATCCATTCCTGTATTTATAAAAGTAATTATAAGGGTCATTAATAAACTCATACCAAAGCCCATTACTAAAATAAATAAAAGATTAGAATATTTCTTAGGAAACATCACTTAGACATTGGAGTAGCGCCTGTTTCTAAACTGATAATTTTTCCATCTTTATATTTATAGACTGCCATTACAGCTTCAACATTTCCGTCATTAAATGTTACGATTGAATGATGTATACCTACTTCATCATTTTCGTAAACTACTCTTACTTTATCTTGATTAATATCACCGCTCATTGCCCATTTTATAACATCAGCTTTTCCTAGAGTATTTCCAGATTTGTGCATTGTAAATTTGAAATCATCATGCAAAAGCTCATTCATAGTTGCTTCGTCTTTCTTATCTATTGCATCAGTATATCTTTTTAATATCGACATGTTTTCCTCTCTTGATTAAACATAAATTTTATCAGCAAGACCGTAACATAAAACAGCACTTAAAATGGTCAAAATTAAAGGAGCATAAATTCCTTCATCTGATGTTTTATCAGTGTGTCCAAGTTTATTTATCTTTGTGTTATAAAATCCAACTATAAAGGCAGATAAGTTTTGTAAAAAAATAAGGTTAAAGAATCCCCACGTTGCTTCTAAACCATTAGGTCTTATAAAACCAACATAGATAGCCATAACTACAGATCCAAAAAATATTGATCCAAAAAATCTAACCATTCCAGCACCAGTATCATCAATACCATACTGATCTAAAAAAGATTTAGTTTGGAAAACACATCTAAATCCATAATAAGCAAATCCTATAAAATGAATTATAAAAACTGTTAAATAAAATATTCCATTAAATTTTTCTATCATTTAATCTCCTTAATCGGTAAATATCATTCTCATTTCATCTTGTATTGTACCTTCTTTAAAAACATCTTTCATTTTTTTTTGAAGTTCAATAAATTTAGGATCAGCAGACATGTTTTGATCATTTTCAAATGCTTTGTCTGTAAATTGTTCACCAACTAAAGTTTCTCTTACTGTTCTAGGATTTCCACCAATTTGAAAAGAAAAGTAAACTTCATGATCAGGATAATGTTTTTTTCTTACTTCAGCCAAACCTTTAGAAATTTCCATTGCCTCACTAAGTTTATCATCATAAACACCGATAGTTCTCGTATAGATTGCCTTCATTTTTACTCCTTTTTTTAATAAGAGTCTGACTCTTCACATATAACAATTGTGCTTTTTGGGTCAGTAGCCTTTCTTCTTTGAACAACAATTTTCTGATGTTCATCTGAATTATACCAACCTAAAGCTTTTTCTTTATTTGGAAATTCAATTACTACTGTAAGAGTAGTTTCTTCTCCTTCTTTGACTAATTTTTCTGGAGTTCTTACCAGAAATTTCCCATCAAAAGGTTTTAATGTATTTGCAACTTTGCTTGCATATTCTTTTGCAAACATATCTGGGTTTGTAACTGTTGGAACTGCTACTAAATATGCTTTTTTCATAATTTCTTAATTTTATTATTTAGCTTTTAAAAAGAGCAAGAGCTTCATTTAAAAGTTTTTCAGATTTAGCATGGTCACCAGCTTTGTGTGCATCCATACCTTGATCTCTAAGTTCTTGTGCTTTTTTTATTTTGTCATCAATATTTTTAGCCATCATCGGACAAGAGCCTGCATATGCAGAACTAACAAACAAGACTAAACAAAGTGATAATATTATTTTTTTCATTTAATTTCCTTTCTTAAGTTAATATAAAGTTTGAACTACTTTTTTTACTCTTTCAGCTCCATTAGGAATTGAATTAGCTATAAATGAATGACAATCCTCAGTTTTAGCTTTGTCATATTTTGAACCATAGTATTTATCTACAGCTTTATTTACACCTTCATCCCATTCTTTTTCAGAAACACCTACTTCAAGAGCATATGTTTTCATAACTTTTACTGATGCCATAGATTTTTCTTTCATACTGTATTCAAATTGTTCACCGGACGGCAAAAAGTAGTTTGCCATATAAATTCCACTACATTCCCAAGCTTTTGACTTGTCACTGTTACTCATTCCCGCATGAGCAAGATTAAAAATTAAGAAAGAAAAAATTACTAAAATATATTTTTTCATATGACCTCAATGTTAATTAATATTATTCTAAAAATGTAACTGTTTTGTTACATGGCTGGTATGCGATATTATAACCAGCTAGGGAAAGGTAGGTTTTTTTCCTTTAAAAATGTTTTATTAAACATCTTTGAGTTGTATTTATCTGATTTATCACAAAGAATTGTAACAATTGTTTTGCCTGGACCAAGTTCTTTTCCAAGTCTAATTGCACCAGCAATATTTACACCACAACTAGTTCCTAGACTTAAACCTTCATTTTGAATTAAATCATAGAGTATTGGTAAAGACTCTTGATCACTAATTGAAAAAGCACCATCAATTTGTGCCTCTGCAAAATTTTTAGTTATTCTGCTTGAACCAATACCTTCAGTTATTGATCCACCCTCTGCTTTAAGTTCTCCATTCATGATGTGATTATAGAGAGCTGAACCGGTAGGGTCTGAAAGATAAATTTTAACATCTTTATTCTTCTCTTTTAAATATTTACTTACACCACCAATAGTTCCTCCAGTTCCGGATGCACAAACAAATCCATCGACTTTACCGTCTGTTTGTTCCCATATTTCAGGACCTGTCGTTTCGTAATGTCCTTTAGCATTAGCAGTGTTATCAAATTGATTAGCCCAAACAACACCATTGTTATTTATATTTTTTAACTCCTTTGCTAGTCTTCCTGCAACTTTTACATAGTTTCCATCATCTTTGTAAGGTTTAGGTGGCACTAATCTCAAATCAGCACCAATATTTCTTAATGTATCTTTCTTTTCTTGAGTTTGATTATCGTTCATTACAATTATAGTTTTATAACCAAGAGAATTTCCTAGAAGACACAATCCTATTCCTGTGTTACCGGCAGTTCCTTCTACTACAATTCCACCTTCAGATATTAATTTCTTCTCTTGTGCATCTTTAATCAAAGCTAATGCCGCTCTATCTTTCACTGATCCACCTGGGTTTAAATACTCAGCTTTACCATAGATATTACATCCAGTAATTTCAGATGCTGCTTTTAATTTTATTAAAGGTGTATTTCCAATTGAGTCTATGAAATTATTCTTTGTATTTTTCATTATTCTTTATCTTCATCTGTGACGGCATAAGGTTTAAATCCTTTTGTAGCATCACCAACTTTTCTAGCTGGAATACCAGCCATTACCGATTTTTCTGGTACATTTTTTGTAACAACTGAGTTTGAACCAATTAAAGAGTTTTTACCAATTGTAATTGGTCCCAATATTTGAGCTCCAGAACCAACAACCACATTATCTTCAAGAGTTGGATGTCTTTTCATATTTCTTTGGTCATTTGAGTTAATACTTGGAGAAATTCCACCCAAAGTAACATTATGATAAATTGTAACATTATTTCCAATTTCTGAAGTCTCCCCAATAACAACCCCCATGCCATGATCAATAAATAAATTTTTTCCAATTTTTGCTTTTGGATGTATTTCTATTCCAGTTAAAAATCTTGCAAATTGAGAAATTATTCTTGCAATCAAATCAAATTTGGCTATCGCAAAAAAATTTGCAATCTTATAAAATAAAATAGCTTTAACACCTGGGTAAGTTAAGACTAAACTTAACTTCGATTTCGCCGCAGGGTCTCGGTCAATTATAGATTGTAAAAAATCATTCATTTTTTTTGAGTTTTCTAACAGTTGATTAAAAAAAGTATATACTCTATATAGTAAGCATATAGGTAATTTAAAGAGGGTTGAAATGTACAAAAACACAAATTGTTTCCATTTGGCTATTCCTTGTGGAGATTTAGAAAAAGCAAAGAAATTTTATAGTGAAACACTTGGCTGTAGACTTGATAACGCCGCTCAAGAATGGGCAGATGTTGATTTTTGGGGAAATGAATTAACTCTTCATGCAAGTGAGCATAAACTAGATAATGAAAGACATGATGTTGATATGGGTAATGTCTCTGTTCCTCACTTTGGAGTTCATTTATCAAGAAAAGATTTTGATGCACTTAAAAAGAGATTGAAAGAAAAAGGTGCTAAATACTACGATGAGCCTTACTTAAGATTTAAAGGCACAAAGTACGAGCAAGAAACTTTTTTTGTCAAAGATCCTAACGAAAATATCTTAGAGATTAAAACATTAACTGCAAACGCAGAATAAACTTCGATTTAGATGGAATTCCTAATTTTAGGGTTCTTTACTGGGCTTAGTTTAATTTTAGCAATAGGTGCACAAAATATCTTTGTTATAGAACAGGGATTAAAAAAACAACATATATTTTTAATTTGTTTTATCTGCTCTATATCAGACTTCATTTTAATATTTTTAGGAATATTTCTTTTTCACTATTTTATTGAATATTTTAATTCTTTAATTGAACTAATATTTAATATTCTTTTAGTAATTTTTTTAATTCACTTTATTTACTCTAAGATTAAATCTTTTAACCTTAAGGTTAATTTTAGCGATGAGGTTTTAGAAGTTTCAAAATTTAATATCTTTTTGAAAACTCTTGGTTTTACTTATCTAAACCCACACGTTTATTCAGATACTGTATTTTTTTTAGGAAATTTTTCAAAAAGTTTTATTTTAAATCAAAAAATATTATTTGGAATAGGGGCATCAATAGCTTCTTTTCTATTTTTCTTTGTTATTGGATATCTATCAAAATACTTATCTCAATATGCTCAAAGTGAAATGGTTTGGAAAATAATAAATATATTTATTATTAGCTTTATGAGTTTTCTTACAATTTTTGTATTAATCAATACTTTTAGTTAGAGTATCCATACTTTCTTAATCTAACATCACCAGTCCTTGCATGTGCTTCCATACCTTCATATCTCGATATTCTGGCTGCAGCTGCACCAACAAGTTTAGTAGATTCTTTGGTCATCCTTTGAAAACTTAAAGTTTTGATAAATTTTCCTACAAATAAACCACCAGTATATCTTCCAGCACCTTTTGTTGGCAAAATATGATTTGTTCCTGAACATTTGTCTCCATAAGCTACAGTTGTCTCTTCACCTACAAATAAAGATCCATAATTAGTTAGTCTTTCATGAAACCATTCTAAATTTTCTGTTTGAACCTCTAAGTGCTCAGGAGCGTATTCATCACTTACTTTGACCATCTCTTCATCAGTATCACAAAGAATTACTTCTCCGTAATCTCTCCATGCAGCATCAGCATTTGTTCTTGGCACTTCAGGAAGTTCATCAATTAATTCTGGAACTCTTTTCATTACTTTCTCAGCAAGTTCTTTACTTGTTGTGTACAACCAGCAAGGAGAGTTATAACCATGTTCAGCTTGACCAACTAAATCAACAGCTACTATTTCTGGATCTGCTTTTGCATCAGCAATAATTCCAATTTCAGTTGGACCTGCAAACAAATCAATACCAACTTTTCCGAATAATATTCTTTTTGCTTCAGCTACAAATTGGTTTCCTGGGCCAACTATAATGTCAGCTGGTGGATTTTTAAATAATCCATTAGTCATTGCAGCTATAGCAGGAACTCCACCTAGATTTAAGATTACATCTGCGCCACATAGATCAGCTGTATAAATAATAGTAGGGTGGGCACCTACACCTTCTTTTGGAGGGCTGCAAGCTATAATATTTTTTACACCAGCCACTTTAGCTGTAGTTACACTCATTACTGCAGAAGCTATATGAGCATATCTTCCACCAGGCACGTAACATCCGGCAGTATTTACAGGAACTAATTTTTGACCAGCATACAATCCATCGGATAGTTCTACTTCGAAATCTTGTCCATAGTTCTTAAGTTGAGCTTCAGCAAATTTTCTCACTCTGTCAAAGGAAAATTGAATATCATCTTTAGTTTTTTGATCTAAAGTCTTTTTTATTTCCTCAATTCTTTCTTTTGATACGACAATCTCACCATCATATTTATCAAATTTTTTTGTTAAATCGATACATCCTTGCTCTTTTGTATTTTCAATATCTTTTAACAAATCTTGAACTATACCAGTAGTTTTTGTGTCGTCTGTTGATGATGTCTTTGGTGATTTTTTTAAGTAAGTGATTGCCATTATATCCTTCTTTAATTGATAAGTTATTTAAGGCAATTTTGATTTTAATGCAATCAAACAATTAATTCAATGCAACAACAGCTGCAGCAATAGAAGCTAATCTTGCCTGAGCTTCATCAGAACGACTTGTAATTACAACTGGTACTTTACCACCCACCACAACTCCAGCCGCACACGCTCCAGAAAAATAAATTAACATTTTAACTAAAGCATTACCTGTTTCAACACTTGGTACTAACAAAACATCGGCCAATCCAGCTACATCATTTTTTATTCCTTTTATAGCTGCAGATTTTTTTGATATACTGTTGTCAAATGCTAGTGGACCAAAAACATCAGCATTTAAATTTTCTTTTTTTGCTAATTTAGTTATTTCCTCAGCTTCTTTAGAACTTGGGACGCTATCTAAGACCTCCTCTGTAGCAGATAGTATCGCAATTTTTGGTTTTTTAATTCCAATTCTGTTAGAAAAATTTATAACATTTTTTAAAATATGCATTTTTGTTTTTACATTTGGTAAAACGTTTAATGCTCCATCAGTAATGATAAGTGGCTTATCTTCTTGTTCTAAAGTCATATGCCAAATATGACTTAATCTAGTTTTTCCTAATAAATTATATTCTCTCTTTAGAACTTCTTTCATTAAAACATCAGTATGAATGTGTCCCTTTACAATAATTTTAATTTTCTCTTCACTTGCAAGTTTTGCTGCTATAGCAGCTGTATTATTCTCAATAGGTTCATGAATAATTTCATATTTTGAAATGTCCCATTTTAAATCCTCAGCACATTTTAAGATTTCACTTTTATCCCCTATAAAAATTGGTTCTATTAAATTCTCGTTTACAGCATCTTGAACTGAGAGCATAGGTAAAGGTTTTCCAGCATTAACAATTCCTGCTTTTACACCTTTATTTTTAAGTGCAGCATTTAAAAGATTATTAGGAACAATTATTTCTTTATTTGATAGCATAATTATTTTTTAAGAAATTCTAAGTCTTTTTTAATAATAGTTGATATTTTAATTTCTTTTTTAAAATTCATTTTAAATCTTTTATATTTATTTTGTCCAGGATACATTATTTCTTTTATTCCTTTAATTTTTGGTAATTTTTTTACTCTTTTAATGTTATCTTTAATTCTACTGCTATAGTTATTTACAAATAAATTTGTTTTAAATGTGATGAATAAATGCCCAATATTTTGAGGACCTGTAAAATCATCAAATGGATCTTTTACTCTTCCAGCATGATTTGCACCAGTTAATACTCCACTTAATATATCAACCATCCAAGCTAAACCAGAACCTCTATAACCTGCAATAGGTAATTGAACCCCATAAAGAGCTTTGTTTGCATCTGTTGTTGGTTTGCCAAATTTATCTAGAGCAACACCTTCTGGTATTTTTTTATTGTTTCTTGCTGCCACTCTTATTTTGCCTCTGTTAATCATTGACATTGATGTGTCTAAAATAAAAGGTATTTTAGAACTAGTCGGTGCTCCAAAACAAATTGGATTAGTTCCAAATAAACTTTTTAAAGCTCCATGCGGCGCAACAGCCGGTGGAGCATTAGTATAAATCATTGTTATTAAATTTTTTTTTACAGCTTGTTCTGCATAATAACCTGACAAACCGTAATGACCACTTTTTTTGACTGCAACTAAACCAATACCAGTTTTTTTGGCATTTTGAATTGCCCTTTTAATTGCAATATCAGCAGCTACAAACCCAATGCTATTGTCAGCATCTATGTGAGAAATAGATTGTGATAATTTTTTTATCTTTATTTTTGGTTTTGGATTGATTAAATTTTTAGAAATTCGATTACAATACATCTTTAATCTTGAAAGACCATGTCCATAAGCACCAACTAACTCAGCATTAATAAGTGCATTAGATGAAATTAGAGCATGATTATTGCTTAAACCAAATTTTTTAAAAATTTTTACAATTTCTTTTTTTAGAATCTCGGTCTTCAAATTATCCTTTTCCACGCCATGGGATTGTTTTATCAATAATCTTTCTTAAAGTTACATCAAATAAAAGACCCAACATACCCATTATGAAAATTGTTATCCAAATAACTTCATATTGGAAATATTTTTTTGCAACGTTTTCAACAAATCCAATACCTGTTGTTCCAGCTAAGAATTCGGCTGCAACTAATGTTCCCCAGCACATCCCAACAGCAACCCTTATTCCTGTCAATATTTCAGGTAAAGAGTTAGGAAAAATAACATATCTTAGTATTTGTTTTTTTGATGCACCTAAGGAGTGAGCAGCATGAATTTTTGATAATTGTGTTCCTGATGCTCCAGCTCTTGCTGAAATAATCATGATAGATAATGATACCATAAATAATAAGAAAACTTTTCCGGTATTATCAATTCCTAAAACAGAAATAATAAGTGGAGCCCATGCTAAAGGAGGAACTGGTCTGTAAAGTTCAATTAATGGATCAAAAAATCCTTTTGCAAATCTATTTAAACCCATAAATAAACCTAATGGAACACCAATTATAATTCCAAAAACTAATCCTAAAAATACCCTCAAAAAAGAATCCCATATATGACCATGAGGCACTGGTACTTTTAATAGTTTGAAGTCACCAGTTACAACTTTAAGCACATAACCCTTAAAGTTTTGTTTCACCACTCCTTCTTTGGTATGAACCGGATATTCACCTGGTAAAATATCCGCAATCCAATCAGGCAAAATAAAACCTATCCATGTGCTTATATCCACCATCTTTATCCATAAAAGGGGAATATCTTTGTAACCAACACTTGGTTTTGACATTAATACAAATTTGTTAAAAGTATCAGATGGTTTTGGCAACCATCTTCCTGAACCTTGTTCTGAACAACTTGGCCCACTTGCAACAATTGTACCAGCTGGAAACAGAAAGATATCAATAAGTCTCAAACCGCCTTGAGCATCTAATTGAGCGTTATCAAATTTGATAATAGCATTCTGCATTTTATCCAATGCATTTGGTGGATAAATACTTGCAAATTCTATTCTTCTTGCAATTTTGACAATATTCTTAGCATAAGTAGATGCAATTTCTTCACTTTCACTTAAATCGTTTCTGTAAGCTTTAATTTCATCTTTAATTTCTTTAATTTTATTTTTGAATTCTGGATTATGGTTTCTTAATTTAAAAAATTCTTCACTTATCAAATTTAACTCTTGTGCTGCAGCATGAAATTTTAAGCCTCTGTCTGTAGCAGGCACAAGAGGTACTTCTAATGTATTTTCAATACTTCCTGAACCTGCATCAATCTTTGTGATACCCCAACCACCTTCTTCATTTACAGCCCTAAGCCTTTCATTAAGCTCTTGCTCTGTTTCAAATGGATAATCAGGTTTTTGAAAATTTTCTGTTAAAAGATTAATTTTACCAGTTATATCATCAATTTTTTCTCTGGTTTCGTTTTCAAGTAAATCCTCATTAGTCAATAAGGGAATTAATTGATTTGTTTTATTTATAAAGCTTATAAGAATCGTCTTCTGCTCATTATTAAGTTCTTTAGAATTTTTTATTTCATTAGAGATCTTTTCTAGGTTCTTATTCTCCTTTTTGATTTGAGAAGTACTTTTAAACTCTCTTTCTTCTATAGGAAATTGATATTTTAATCCTAACAATGAGTCATTTACTTTTCCTACTTGGCATAGCTCGTTTGCTGATTTTGGATAAAAACCTTTTGCGATATCCCAAGAATAATAAAGCCAAATTAACAGAAGAAAACTACTTCCAACAATTACCCAGTGTGTTCCACCTAAAGCTCTCTCTGGATTTCCAAAAACTGCATCAACTTTTTCAGTTTTGATAAGACGTCTACCATAAAGGATACAGCCAATAACTGCAAAAAATATTAAAAAAGTAATTATTTGTGTTAACATTTAATTTTCTTTACCCATTATTTCTTCTTCCATATTCCAAATCATTTCTAAAATTTCTTCTCGCTTTGCAGAAAAGTCTTTATCTTTTTTAATTTCTCTTAAATCTTGTTTAAGACCCATTGATGCAAATGGAAGATTGTACTCTTTATGAATTCGACCTGGTCGAGGAGCCATTACATACAATCTTTCACCAAGTAATAATGCTTCCTCAACTGAATGAGTGATTAATATAATTGTTTTTCCAGTTTCTTTCCAAATTTTTAAAACTAAGGACTGCATCTTCTCTCTTGTTAAAGCATCAAGAGCCCCTAAAGGTTCATCCATAAGAATTAAATCTGGATCATTAATTAGACATCTTGCAAGAGCAACTCTCTGCTGCATTCCTCCGGATAATTGATATGTTGGTGTATTACCAAATCCCTTTAGTCCAACTATTTCTAACCATTCATCAACTTTTTTTTGTGTTTCAATTGGATCTTTTTTTTTCATTCTTAATCCAAAGTTTACGTTTTCAGCTACAGTAAGCCATTCAAACAAAGCACCCTGTTGAAAAACCATTCCTCTTTCAACACCAGGACCATCAATTTCTTTATTATTTAGAGTAATACTCCCTGATGTTGGTCTAATAAATCCTGCAGTGATATTTAGTAAAGTTGTTTTGCCACAACCCGATGGACCGAGAACTGTAAGAAGTTCTCCTCTTTTTAGAGTAAAATTTAAATCTTTTAAAGCGTGAACAGTTTCTCCTTTTGGAGTTTTGAAAATCATGTTTAGATTTTGAGAAACTAAATCACTCATAAAAAACTTTATATTTTAATTTTTAATAAAAAAATAGGCACCAATTTATAAAAATTGGCGCCTATCTAAATTTTTATCTACCTTAGATTATAAAGGTAAGAAACTTGTATCTACGTTTCCTCTTGGTGTTCCCATTCCTTTTAAGAATGCATCAAGATTTCCACTCTCCATAGATTGTTTAGTTTCTTCTGGAGTTAGGAATTTAAAACCATCTAAAGTTTCTTTCATATCAGCAACTTTCATTTCTGAAGCTTTTGACATTGCATTCATATCGCTTTTACCAGCTCTATATCTTGCATTAGCCTCATGAGTTACCTCGATAAAAGTTCTAAGCATTCCAGGATTTTCCTTCATAAACTTTGTAGTTACAGAAGTAATATCTATCCCTAAAATACCAGCATCTCTAGCTTCTTGTACTGTAAGTAGTCTTGAACCTACAGCAGTTGCAGCCTTAATAGAGTTACCACCAAATAAACATGCCATTACGACATCGCCACTAACTAAAGCAGCAGCTCCTTCTTCAGGATCCATTTGTATGATATCCATTTTTTTTCTGTCAGCTCCAACAACTTTCATACTTTCATCAAAAACGTACTCAGCCATTGTTCCTAGTGGAACAGCAACTTTTTTACCTTCTAATTCAGTAGCGTTTGCTTTTGTAATACCAGAAGCATTAGATGTTACACAAGTTGTACCACCCATTCCGTATTCCATTGCAATATCAACTAATTTGATAGGTGCTTTAGATTTAACAGCGTTAATGAAAGGAACTAAACCTTGTGAGTAAGAGATATCAATATCTCCTGCTAACATAGCGTCAGTCATTGCTCCACCATTAGTGAAGTTTGTCCATTTTACTGGAACGCCTAAAGCTTTTGCAAAATTTTTCTTTTGCATATCTTCTAAGTTTGGACTTGGCCATTCTAAAAAGTAAGCAACTCTAACTTCATTTGCAGCTGAATTAGCAACTGAAATTGAAAGATTAAGAGCTACAAAACATCCAAGAATAAAACTAATTATTTTTTTCATTTATTCCTCTTCGTTGATTATTTATATGTCCTAAGTTTAAGATTAATTTGGTGTAGATGTAAAACAAAAAAGTGCTTAATTTGGATACAACTATTAGTTGTGACATTATTTTGGTGGTTAATTAGACCTAATTAGTCTAAAGAAATCTTAACACTAACATTTTTTAAAAATTTAAAATTATGAGCTCAGAAAAAAGAACTTCAGTTCCAAATTCCTTAAACGAACACTGGATGCCTTTTACGTCCAATAAAGATTTCAAAGAAAACCCAAGATTAATAGTTGAAGCTAAAGGCGTATATTTAAAAAACCATCAAGGACAAACTCAAATTGACGCGAGCTCTGGTTTGTTTTGTAATCCTCTTGGACATGGTAGACAAGAAATCATTGATGCGATAAGTAAACAGCTAAAAACTTTAGACTACTGCCAACCCTTCCAACAAGGCTTTGGAGGTTCATTCGAGTTAGCAACTAAAATTGCAAAACATACTCCTGGTAATTTGAATAGAATTTTTTACACCATTTGTGGCTCAACAGCAGTTGAAACTGCTATAAAGATTTGTATTGCATATCATAGAGCAAGAGGTGATAGCCAAAGATTTAGATTTGTAGGACGTGAGCGAGGATATCACGGAATGAATATTGGTGCTACTTCAGTTGGTGGAATGGTGAATAACGTTAAAACTTTTGCAAGTGTTTTAATGCCAGGTGTAGTTCATATGAGACATACACATTTACCAGAACATAAATTTGTAAGTGGTCAGCCTGAAACTGGAGTTGAGCTAGCGGATGATTTGGAGAGAATTTGTATAAATTTTGGTGCAGAAAATATTGCTGCTTGTATTGTTGAACCAGTCGCTGGTTCTACAGGGACACTAGTTCCTCCGAAAGGATATTTACAAAGATTGAGAGAAATTTGTGACAAACATGGAATACTTTTAATTTTTGATGAAGTAATTACCGGTTGGGGAAGAATGGGATCTCCATTTGGTTCACAAGAGTTTGGAGTAACTCCAGATATAATGACTATGGCAAAAGCTACAACAAACGGAATAAGTCCTTTAGGAGTTGTTGCTTGTAAAGAAGAAATTTATGATGCACTGATGGATAATGCACCGAAGGGCACTATTGAATTATTTCATGGTTATACTTATTCAGGAATACCAATTTCTGTTGCAGCAGGTCTAGCTGTTCAAGATATATTTGAAAAAGATGATATATTTAATAGAGCAAAAGAATTAGCACCTTATTTCCAAAAGGGTTTATTTTCATTAAATGATATTGATGTAGTTGAAAATATAAGAGGCTATGGAATGATGGGTGGTATTGATATTAAAATGGATAAGAAACCAGGTGCGGCTGGATTTACTTGTTTCAAACATTGTTATGAGGCTGGTGTAAATTTTAAAGCGACTGGTGATTGTTTAATAATTGCACCAATGTTTATTTGTGAAAAAAAACATATAGATGAAATTATTGAAAAACTTCGAACAGGAATAACTAATTACGCAAAAAGTAAAAAGAATTAAGTTTCAATAATGATAATCGGCGTACCTAAGGAAATTAAACCTCAAGAGAATAGAATTGGCTTAACACCAGATAGTGTAAAAACTCTTGTGTCAGAGGGCCACAAAGTTTTAATAGAAAATAATGGTGGTTTTGAAGCAGGTTTTGATAATGAACAATATACAAATGTAGGAGCAAAAATTGTTAATAAAGCTTCTGATATTTTCAATGACGCAGAAATAATTGTTAAAGTAAAAGAACCTCAAAAAGTTGAAGTAGATATGATTAAAGAAAATCAAATCATATATACCTATCTTCACTTAGCTGCTGCAAAAGAATTAACTGAAGGATTAATCAAATCAAAAAGTATAAATATTGCATATGAAACTGTTACAGATGATAATGGTAGACTTCCATTACTTGCACCAATGAGTGCAGTTGCAGGTCGTATGTCTGTTCAAGCTGGAGCACATTGTTTAGAAAAAAATCAAAAAGGTAGAGGGGTATTGTTAGGTGGAGCACCTGGAGGTGAACCAGCTAATGTTCTAATTCTTGGTGGCGGAGTAGTTGGAGAAAATGCTGCAATAATAGCCACTGGTATGAGAGCCAAAGTTCATGTTGTAGATAAATCTGAAACAAGGTTAAAACAATTAGTTGAAATGTTTGGGGATAAAATTATTCCAGAACAAAGTGATAAAATAGATTTAAATAAGTTAATTGCTAAAGCAGATTTAGTTGTTGGTGGAGTTTTAATTCCAGGAGCTGAAGCGCCAAAATTAGTAACTAAAGATATGCTTAAATTAATGAAAAGAGGTTCGGTAATAGTCGATGTTGCAATCGATCAAGGAGGATGTGTTGAAACAAGTAAACCAACAACTCATGGAGATCCAACTTACATAGTTGATGATATTGTTCATTATTGTGTTGCAAATATGCCTGGAGGAGTTCCTAGAACTTCTACTTTTGCATTAAATCAAGCAACACTTCCTTATTTAGTTAAACTTGCAAATAAAGGTTATCAAAAAGCTTTAGGTGAAGATAAAAACTTTTTAGCTGGATTAAATGTTCACAAAGGGCATGTGACTTATAAAGCTGTTGCAGATGTTTTTGGACATGAATATGTTAACCCAGGAGATGCAATCAAAAATTAATTAAATGGAAAAGAAACTTCCAAATAGCACTAAAGTTGTTGTTATAGGAGGTGGGGTAGTAGGTTGCTCAGTTGCTTATCATTTAGCTAAATTTGGTTGGAAAGATACAATTCTTTTAGAAAGAGATCAGTTAACATCAGGAACAACTTGGCATGCGGCTGGACTTGTTAGTCAATTAGGTCCAACTGCATCAATAACCAAAATTAGAAAATATACATTAGATTTATATAAGAAGCTTGAAAAAGAAGTTGACCACTCTGCAGGCTTAAGATTGAACGGTGCTCTTTCAATTGCACAAAATAAAGGAAGGTGGCAGGAGCTTCAAAGACAAGCAACTACTGCACAACTATATGATGTTGATGTAAGAATTTTAGATAAAGATCAAATAAAAAAAGAGTATCCAATAATTAATACTGATGAAGTAATTGGTGGAATTTTAATGCCAGGTGATGGAGCAGCCGATCCATCAGGTGTAACACATATGCTTGCAAAGGGAGCAAGAATGGAGGGCGCACAAATTTTTGAAAAATCACCAGTAGATGAAATTTTAACAAAAGATGGAAAAATTTCTGGTGTAAAAGTTAACGGACAAATAATTAATTGTGAATATATTGTTTTAGCTTCAGGAATGTGGTCTAGACAAATTGCAGAAAAGGTTGGAGTTAGTGTTCCACTTTATCCTGCAGAACATTTTTATATAATTACTGAGCCAATTGAAAATTTATCTAAAACTTTACCAGTAATAAGAGATTTTGATAATAGTACTTACATTAAAGAAGATGCTGGCAAAATATTAGTAGGTATTTTCGAAGGAAAATCTATCCCAGCTTTTGATAAAACGAACATCGTACCAGATGATTTTTCTTTTGGAGAATTCCCTGAAAACTTTGAACATTTCGAGCCATATTTAACATCTGCAATTAAAAGGTTCCCAGTTTTAGAAAAAGCAGGAATACGAAAATTTTTTGCTGGACCTGAGTCTTTTACTCCAGATACAAACACTTTGCTAGGCGAAGTACCAGAGATTAAGAATTTTTTTGTGTGTTGTGGTTTAAATAGTATTGGAATTGGAAGTGGTGGTGGTGTGGGAAAAGTTACAGCTGAATGGTTAATGACAGGACATATCAATCAAGACATTTTTAGTTATGACATTAAAAGATTTCAAAAATTTCATTCAGAGTTAGGTTTTATTAAAAAAAGAATTACAGAAACTTTAGGTGATCTTTATGGAATGCACTGGCCTTTTAAACAACATAAAACTTCACGAAATATAAAAACACTTCCTTATCATGATAATTTAAGAAGTTTTGGTGCGTGTTTTGGTGTCTCTGCTGGTTATGAAAGACCAATGTGGTTTGCATTGGATGGTGAAAAATCGGAGTACAAATACAGTTATAATTATCAAAATTGGTATCCTTCAGCAGAATATGAGACCAGTAATACTATAAAAAATGTAGGTTTATTTGACTTAACGCCCTTTTCTAAATTTGAGATAAAATCTGATAAAGCCCATCAAGAATTACAAAGGATTTGCACAGCAAATATAAAAAATGAAATTGGTAAATGTACATATACACATATGCTAAATAGTGACGGTGGTATTGAAACTGATTTAACAGTTGTTTGTATTGATAAAGATCACTTTAGAATTATTAGTTCAGCAGCAACAAGAGAAAGGGATAAATTTCATATAAAAAAACATCTTTCTGAAGGATTAGAGATAAACGATGTAACTGATGATTATTGTGTATTTGGGTTATTTGGACCGAAAAGTAGAGATTTAATTAATACAATTTCGAAAGATAATTTTGATAACGATAATTTTAAATTTGGTACAGCAAAATTTATCACTATAGAAAGTGTAAAAATTTGGGCTCAAAGATTATCTTACGTTGGTGAATTAGGATATGAATTGTATGTAAATAAAAATGAAGCTAAAAAAATATATGAATTATTAATTGAAAAAGGTAAAGATTTTAATCTTTCGAATTGTGGGATGCATGCAATGGATATTATGAGAATGGAGAGTGGTTTTTTACATTGGGGCCATGATATATCACCTGAAGAAAACCAATTTCAAGCAGGTTTAACATTTACAATAAGTAATAAAAAAAATGTAGATTTTATCGGTAAAAAAGCTCTAGAAAAAATTAAAAAAGAAAAGATTAAAAGTAGATTTGTAATGTTTACTTTGAAAGAAAGTAAACCAGGTGAGCCATTATTACTTCATGATGAACCTATTTATTTAGAAAATAAAATTATTGGAAGATCAACTTCAGGAAATTATTCATTTAATTTCAAAAAAAATTTAACTTTTGGATATATTGATAACGATTTTTCTAATGAGGAACTAAAAAACATGAACTTATTTATTGAAGTAGAAAAAAAAAAATATCCTATTTCTATTCAAACAGAGGCCCTAAAACAATCAGATTTTAAAAATTTATAATTAAGTTTTCTTTCTCAAAAACAAAACAAATATAACTGAAGTTGCCATCATGATTAGAGCATATGCTGCAGTCGGCACCATATACATCATGTTTTGACCGAATAATTGTGTTCCAACAAAAACAGCTAAAGTTCCATTTTGTAAGCCACATTCTAAAGAGATACATCTCTGTTGAGCCACCCCAGATGCAAAAAATTTAGCTATGTAATAACCTATTACCATCATAGAAATATTTAAAGCAAAAGATATTGTTCCAGCAGTATTTAAGAACATTATAATGCTATCCCACTCCTCAATATAGATAGCAATAAATATAATTGAAAATAATCCAATAGATAATTTTTGAATATATTTCATATTATTTTCTATAAAGTTATTAAATATTTTTCTAATAATCATTCCAATAATGACAGGAACAGTAACAACAAAGAACATTTTTAATGATATTCCAAGCATAGAAACTTCTTTTTCAACATAAGTGATATCAAATAAATCAATAGATAGAAAAACTATATAGGGAACAGAAACAATACTAATTAAACTTGTAAAGGCAGTCAGAGATATAGATAGTGCAACGTCACCATCTGCAAACTTAGTCAGTACATTTGAAGTAACACCACCAGGTGCTGCTGCTATTAACATAACTCCTAAAGCTAGTTCGATTGGAGTTTTTAGAATAATAATTAATGAGTATCCAATGATTGGAAGAACAACTAATTGACAAATCAAACCAACAAAAAATTCTTTTGGATGAAGAAATACTCTTGTAAAATCTTTTACTGTTAAAGATGCACCTAAAGCTAACATTATCAATGCTAGTGCAAATGGTGCTATTGTAGTAACTATACTCATGACCCCTCTAAGTATTTAAATGTTATGCAACGTTATACTATTGCATATTTTAAATTTCAAGAAATTACAAGTAGATTTAGAACCTTACGAATAAATTTAGCTTTATATTTAAAAGCTTCAACTTGATAAGGTAAGATTTTTTTAAAATTCATTGTGCTTAACACATATTGTTTTTTTTCATTCATCTTAAGTAAATCATTTTTTAATAAATATTTACATTTTCTAATTATTGTTGCTCTAGGAATTTGTGTCATATCAGAAATTGACATAGCACTAATCCCAGTATTTGAGCCTAAATTTTTTAAAAGAATATCAGAAGTAGTAAAGTGATCTAATGGAGGTTCATCATCGGAAGTATCTAAATGTTTTTGAACATTAAGAACTTGATTCATAGCAACTGTTCCCCAAATGTGAAAACAAGTTAAGTCTTCCATAAATTTATGATAACCAATAATTAATGGTATTTGCATTCGATAAAACCATCTCCAGCATAATGTAAATCTTTTTCTAATTATGTTTTCAACGATTTTTGGATCAAGTTTTTTTGAATAAATTTTATCTTTGTTTAAAGCTTGTGAAACTAAATAAATATATTTTGATGAAAATTTTATTTGATTTTCAGGTTTAACAAATGGAAATGCTTTTCGATCTATTATAATTTTTTTTTTACTACGAGAAATTACTCCTTCTTTCTCAAGTTCTAAAACTTTTCTTCTTACAGTTTCTTTAGGTAAATCTAGTTTTTCGCAGAGTTCTGTAATGCTAAATCTTTCAATTTGTTGATATGATTTTGAATAATATTCATCATAAGAATATTGAATTTGCATTTGATCATAAAATTGTAGAGTCTTTTCAACTAATGAAATTATTATCATATATTTATAATGATCTTTAAATGACGCGTAAACATTGTTCATCCAGTTCCATTGGTGGAATATCCATTCTTTACTTAGATCAGAATAATTACTCATAATGGACTCATAGACTTGCTCATCTGTAAGTGTTTTTGTAAAATCTATTTCTTGTAAATTCATATTTTAAATATCAGTAGTAGAAACCCAAATTGGACAGTTGTCAATTCAATAGTGACCCAGTTTGAACTTTGGTATAATTGAGCATATCTATTTTTCGTGATTAAATTTGTTCATGGAAAATAAAGGCTTTACGGATAACAAGACAAACATCGAGACCCCGAGTGATGGAGTTATTGTTGCTGAAAAGCCTTTAAAAAATGGTCGAATTACTTCCAACAGAGTAGACATTAATGTTCTGAAATCAAAGCTACAAGAAACAGAGAGTAAAGAGTTTAAGAAGAATATTTACATACTTTCATCTTTAGTTTTAGGATTGGGTATATTGGGAATTTACCTATCACTATAATGAAATTTGCAAATTTAAGAATTTCGTGGTTTAATTGAATTATGAAAAATCTTAATGTTACAATAAAAGATAAAATTCTTTCAAGATATTCAGAAAAAGATTTAGAAAATACGCAGCCTTCAACTAGCAACATAAACGTTTTATTAAATAGAATAAAAGTTAATAAGAAAAATGAAACTAGAAAAAAATTATATTTTTCTGCTGCGGCCTCTACTGGTTTAATTTTATTTGGTTTTATCCTTTTTTAAAAAGAAGTATTTTTAAAAATTCTCTCAGGAATACATTTAATCATAAGCATAATAAATCTCCATACTTTCATTGTATAAATTACATTCTTTTTTTTCTTAATAGCAAAATAGATATCTTTGGCTACATCGTTAGAGGACGAGGTAAAAAATTTTGGCAATTTTAAACCTGAAGTCATTTTAGTGTAAACAGTTCCGGGTATAACAGTTAAAACATGAACATTTTTTTTGGCTAATCTATTTCTTAAACCTGATAAAAAAGTAGTAAAACCTGCCTTAGCAGAACCATATATATAATTTGATGATCTACCTCTTTCTCCTGCAACTGAACTTATTCCAACAATAGTTCCACTACCACGATTTTCAAAAATATTAGAGAATTCAGAAATTATATTGACCGGTCCCTCGAAATTTGTCCTTAAAACTTTTGTTCTCAAATCATCTTTTTTTTCACATTCATTTTGGTCTCCCATTAAACCAATAGCACATATAACTATTGAGGGAATTTCTTTTAAATTTTGAATAAAAGCTTTATGTGTATCTAATTTTAAAACATCAAATTCATAAAAATTAACATCAACATTAAATTGAAGTTTTAAATCACTAATTTCATCCCCGAAATTTGAAGATCTTCTAGAAGCAAGTAATAAATTGTGTCCATTTGCTGCAAATTTGTTTGCTATTGATTTAGCAATATCACTCTGGGCGCCTAAAATCAGTACTGTTCCTTGTGTCATTAGCAGTCAATTAGTTTAATTAAATGTAATATATGTTGATTTGATAGTGAATTCATCTAACAATATTTGTGATCTTATTGTAATATTTAACACATTATGAAAATTAAAAAAGTTTTTCTTTTTTATCCACCAGGACCTCAATATCAAAGAGGTGAAGATAGAAGTCAAGGTAATGTGGATAATTCTACAGCTACATCAATGAGGGCACCAAATGATATGGCTTACGTGTCTTCTCAATTAGAAAAAGAAAATATTCAAAATATATTCACTGATTATTCAAGTGAAAAAAAAACTTTAAAAACTTTGATCACAGATTTTGAAGAATATTCTCCAGATGCAGTAATTACCAGTACTACTACTTCAACTATTAAAGATGATTTGAAAATTATAAATTTTATGAAAGAAGTAAAAAAAGATTGTAAATTTATTATGAAAGGTTCAATTTTCTTTAAGGCTCCACTATTTCTTTTAGACAGTCTGGATTTAAAAAATGTTGATTATTTAATTGGTGGTGAAATTGAGTTTGCCGCAGCAAATATAATTAACAAGATTAATAAAAATGAAGAAAATTTTTTAGAAATTCCAGGAATATTTGTGAGATCAAATCAAGTTTGGAATGAAAGTAAATTTGATAATTGGAATAAAGAAATTGATGATTTACCATTACCTAATAGAAAAAAAATAAATAACAAACTTTATTTCAGACCTGATACCGGCGAACCTCAAGCAACAATAGCTACATCTAGAGGTTGTCCTTCAGCATGTGTTTATTGTTTAACCCCAACTATATCTGGCAAGCTAACTCGATTCAGATCTCCAAAATCAATTATTGATGAATTAGAGGATTGTTATTTTAATCATGGAATAAAAAATTTCTTTTTTAAGTCTGATACATTCACTATTAACCATTCTTGGGTAAAAGATGTATGTGATCATATAGTAGCATCAAAATTAAATAATAAAATACAGTGGGTAGCTAATTCAAGAGTTAGGCCTCTTCAAGAGGATACTCCAAAAATAATGAAAGATGCCGGATGTTGGCTAATTGCATTTGGATTTGAAACTGGATCGGATGAAACAATAAAAAAGATTAAAAAAGGAGCAACTGTTGATGAAAATTTGAGGGCAGCAAGAATAGTTAAAGAAGCAGGCATTAAAGTATATGGATTTTTTTTAGTTGGTCTTCCTTGGGAAAAACAGACTCATTTAAACGAAACTGAAAAGCATATTTTTGAGATAAATTCTGATTTTATTGAATTACATATTGCTGTACCTTATTATGGTACTGAACTTTATGAAATTGCAAAAAAAGAAGGCCTACTAAAGGCACCTGTTGTTGGTCAAAATTATTTTGAAGAGGCGTTAACTGGTACAAAATTTTTAAGTCCAGAAGAGTTGTCAAAATGGAGAAAAAAAGTTTTACTAAAATACCATTCAAGACCAAGTTATATTTTTGATAAATTTAAAGATAGTTTTACTGATCATAGAAAATTTTTCAATTATGCTAAGCATGCAATAAAATTATATAAAAATATTTCTAGATAATTAATTAAATGAATAATTTGATAAATCTATTAAGACCTTCACATTATTTAAAAAATATATTTATTTTTTTACCACTTTTTTTTTCTGGGCAAATAACTTTATTTGATAAAAGTCTAAATGCGTTAATTGCTTTTATAGCGTTTTCTTTGTCAGCGAGTGCAATTTATATTTTTAATGATTTAAAAGATCTTAAGGATGACAAAATACATCCTGTTAAAAAATTAAGACCATTAGCTTCTGGATTAGTAGATCAAAAAATAGCAATTTTTTTAATGATTTTATTAATCTGCATTAGCCTAGGTATTATGATAACTGTTTCAAAAGAATCTTTAGTTATTTTGATAATTTATATATCTCTTAATTTAGTTTACAGTCTTGGCTTAAAAAAGATCTCAATTTTAGACATAATAATTATATCTACTGGTTTTGTATTAAGATTGTTCGTTGGATCTTTTGCCTACAATGTTAAACTAGAGATTTGGATAGTTATAATGACTTTTCTTTTAGCTTTATTTATTGCTTTAGGAAAAAGAAGAGATGATGCACTTATTCTGAAATCAACAAAAAAAAAGATGAGAAAATCAATCGATGGATACAATTTAAAGTTAATAGACTCTAGCATGTTAGTTCTGGCTGCAATAATAATAGTATCGTATATACAATTTTCGATATCTTTAGAGACGATTATTAAATTTAATGAATATTTATATTTAACAACAATATTTGTTATATTTGGAATTATAAGATATATGCAATTAGTTTTTGTAAAAAATACAAGTGGTGATCCAGTTGAAATTATATTGAAAGATAAAGTTATACAAATCAACTTATTGATATGGTTGTCCACTTTTATTTGGATAATTTATTTTTTTTAATATAAAGCCAACTCCTTTTGTTGAAAAAAATGATTATAGAGATATAAATTGTAAATAATATTTGGCGGGGTAGCTCAGTTGGTTAGAGCGCGGGACTCATAAGCCCGAGGTCAGTGGTTCGATCCCACTTCCCGCTACCATTTTTTTCACGATTGTATATTTAAGTCTAATGTATATATAAGTTATTTAATGACTGATAATCAAATTAATATTAATAATTTATCAAAAGTTTATGATAATGGTTTTCATGCTCTAAAAAATATTAATCTTAATATTAAAAAAGGTGAAATTTTTGCGATGCTTGGCCCTAATGGAGCAGGTAAAACAACTTTAATAAGTATTATTTGTGGAATAGTAAATCCTACTTCAGGAATAGTTACTGTAGATGATTACGATATTGTAAATGATTATAGAGAAACTCGTTCAAGAATTGGATTAGTGCCCCAAGAATTAACATTAGAACAATTTGAAACAGTTTTTAATAATGTTTCTTACTCTAGAGGTCTTTATGGAAAAAAACCTAATCCCAACCATATAGAAAAAGTTCTAAAACAATTAAGTTTATGGGATAAAAAAGATCTAAAACTTCGACAATTATCTGGTGGAATGAAACGGAGGGTATTAATTGCTAAAGCTTTATCTCATGAGCCTTCAATTTTATTTTTAGATGAGCCTACAGCAGGTGTAGATGTCGAACTTAGAAAAGAAATGTGGAAAGTTGTAGAGAATTTAAGAAAAACTGGTGTAACAATAATTTTAACTACACACTATATTGAAGAAGCAGAGGCAATAGCTGATCGAGTGGGAGTAATAAATCAAGGAGAGATAATAGTTGTTGATGATACAACTAAACTTTTAAAAAAAATGGGTCATAAAAAATTAACTGTTGAATTACAAGAAAAAATTTCTGAGATCCCTTCTTCACTCAAAAAATATGATTTATCTCTGGGACCAAAAATGATGAGTTTAGATTATACTTATAATATTCAGGCAAAACAAACTGGAATCACAAATTTATTACAAGATTTAAAGGATGCTGGTTTGAAATTAAAAGACTTAAAGACTGAACAAAGCACATTAGAAAAAATTTTTGTTAGTTTAGTGAGAGAAAAAAATGAAGATTAATTTTCAAGCATTAAAATCAATTTATTTTCATGAGATGGATCGTTTTCGAAGAACATTAACTCAATCTTTGCTGTCCCCCGTTTTAACGACTTCTCTATATTTCATTGTTTTTGGATCAGTGATAGGTGGTTATGTAGAAAAAATAGATGGGATAAGCTATGGATCATATATTGTTCCTGGCTTATTGATGTTAACCTTATTAACTCAATCAATAAGTAATACCTCTTTTGGAATTTTTTTTCCTAAATTTAATGGGACAATTTATGAGATATTAGCTGCTCCAATCTCAACATTTGAAGTGGTTCTTGCATTTGTTGGAGCGGGTGCAACAAAAACATTAATTGTAAGCATAGTTATATTTATAACTTCATTATTTTTTGTAGATGTGCAAGTTAAGTATCCAATATTGATGATTTTTCTACTTATCTTAGTTGCATTTACCTTTGCACTTTTTGGATTTTTAATTGGATTAATGAGCTCTGATTTTGAGCAGATGTCAATAATTCCAACACTATTTATTACGCCTATGGTATTTTTAGGTGGAAGTTTATATTCTCTAGATATGTTGCCATCATTTTGGCAAACTGTAACTTATTTCAATCCAGTAGTTTATCTAATCAATGGTTTAAGATTTTCTTTTTATGGAGTTTCAGATTTCAATATTTGGATAAGTATTGGCACAATGTTTTTATTTTTAATAACATGTGTAACAATTGTGATTATACTTTTAAAAAAAGGATATAATATTAAATCTTAACTGGCCCATTTCTGGGCCAGTTTAAAACTAACAATATATAAGAGGAATTGTTTTATTAGAATTGTTCTGATTCCGTAGAACCATCCATTGCCGTCGTTGAACTTTTTCCACTACTTATAGTATTGGAAACAGCATCAAAATAAGAAGTACCAACTTCTCTTTGATGTTTTACACTTGTGTATCCATCTTTTTCTCTAGCAAATTCTTGTTGTTGAATTCTTGAATAAGCAGTCATACCTTCTTTCTTGTATTTTTCTGCCAATTCAAAAATCGCAATATTTTGAGTATGAAATCCAGCTAAAGTAATAAATTGAAATTTATATCCCATTTTACTTATTTCTTTTTGAAAAGAAGCAATTTCATCATCTGATAAATGCTTTTTCCAATTGAAAGATGGTGAGCAATTGTATGCCAAAATTTTTCCTGGAAATTTTTCATGAATAGCATCAGCAAATTTTTTGGCTTCTTCTAAATTAGGAGTAGCAGTTTCACACCAAATTAAATCTGAATATGGAGCATAAGCTAAACCTCTAGATATTGCTTGGTCAATACCTGCTTTAACATAGTAGAATCCTTCTGGAGATCTTTCACCGGTCAAAAATGGTTTATCATTTTCATCATGATCATTAGTAATAAGTTTTGCAGCATTGGCATCAGTCCTTGCTAATATAATTAATGGAACATCAGCTATATCAGCAGCTAATCTTGCAGCTTTTAAATTTTTAATCATAGTTCCTGTTGGAACAAGAACTTTTCCTCCCATATGACCACATTTTTTTTCACTAGCTAATTGATCTTCAAAATGAACTCCAGCTGCACCAGCTTTAATAAATTTTTTTGCTAGTTCAAAAACATTTAATGGACCTCCGAATCCTGCTTCACCATCTGCAATAATTGGTAACATGTAATCTACTTTATTTTCTTTTTTCATATCTCCATCTATTATTTCCATATGTTGAATTTGATCTGCTCTAATTAATGCGTTATTCATCGATTCAACTAGTTTTGGTGCACTATCATAGGGATACAAAGATTGATCTGGATACATTTCGCCAGCACTATTTGCATCTGCAGCTACCTGCCATCCACTTAGATAAATTGCTTTTAATCCAGCTTTAGCATGTTGAACTGCGTGATTTCCTGACAAAGAACCAAGTGTATTAACATATGGTTCTGCATTTAATAAATTCCATAATTTCTTTGACTGATGTTTACATAAGGAATGCTCAACTTTAATTGAACCTCTTAATCTCTCAACTTCCTCAGAAGTATAATCTCTTTTTATTCCAGCAAATCTTTTTAAATCGAATGAGATATTTTCTGCACTCATTTTTACCTTTTTTTTAAATTTTAAGAAAACGAATTAAGTTGAACGAAGAAAACTAGTTTGAGTCGTTTAGGGTCTCAACCAGATCTTTCATTCCACTTGAACCCCAATCACAATGATCATCTCTCATGTAGATCGCTCTACTATTATGTTTAGCTAGATCCTCATGTCTTATGATTTGAGCCTCATTTTCGTTGTTTTTTAAGTTTTCGTCCATGTAAATTTTATAATTTACAAGATTTACAAAATCTATAAAAAAGTATAAAAACGTTGTAAATAAAGGAAAATTTTTGTAAAAATTAATTTACAAAATTTACAAATAGAAAATATGAGTCAATTAGATTTAAAAATTGGTCCAAAAATAAAGGCTTTTAGAAGACAATTAGGGCTTCAAGCTAATAAGCTTGCCGAAGATTTAAATATTTCTCCAAGTTATTTAAATTTAATTGAGGGTGGTAAAAGAAAAATTGATGGGGATTTACTTTTAAAGATATGTGAAAAATTGAATATTGAGCTTTCTCAATTAAGTTCAAAAACAGATTTAAATTTGGAGAATACATTATCTGAAATTTTAGATGATAAATTATTTGAAGATTTAGATATTTTAGGCCCCGAAGTTAGAGATTTAGTAAGCACTAATCCAAAAATTGGAAAAGCCATTGTAAGATTGGGTGATATTTTAAAAAAAAAAGATCACGAACTTGTTAATAAAATTGAAAAAATATCAGGTAAAATTGTTGATAATAGAAAAAATTCTTTTCCCGGAGAAGTAATTTCGGATTTTCTTCAAGAAAATAAAAATTATTTTCCAAAATTAGAGAATTTCGCTAATGAAGTTTTTGAAGAGGTTCAAAAAAACAATCGGACAAGATATATAGCTCTTTGTGATTATCTTAAATCTGAATATGGAATAACAGTCAAGGACGTAATTCCTGAAGAAAATAAACCTTTTTCAAAAATTTATAATAAAAATAAAAAAGAGCTTTTATTGAGCGATTATAGCTCTTTAGAAACAAAAAAATTACATGCAGCAGCCCAAATTGCACAAGAAGGTGCAAATAAAGAAATTGAAGAATATTTGTCTAAATTCACTTTTCCTTCGGATGAGTCAAAAAAATTAAGTAAAGTTGCATTACTTAACTATTGCGGTGCAGCAATTTTGATGCCTTATAAACTTTTCCATTCAGAATGCAGAAAACTTAAATATGATTTGGAATTACTTCAAAATACTTTTGCAACATCATTTGAACAAGTAGCTCATAGGGTTACTTGTTTACAAGATCCAAAATTGCCAGGGATACCATTTCATTTTTTGAGAGTTGATATGGCTGGAAATATATCAAAAAGATTTTCTTTGTCTGGAATTGAGATTCCAAGATACGGTGGAGCATGTCCAAGATGGAACGTTTATTCAGCTCTCACAAGACCAGGTGTTATTCAAGCAGCAGTTAGTAAAATGAGTAATGGTGAAAAATATGTTTGTATTGCTAGAACAGTTGAAAAGGGTATAGGTAGATTTGGTCAGTCAAAAAGCATATTGTCAATAGGTCTTGGCTGTGAGGCAAAGTATGCGAAAGATTTTGTTTATTCAGAAAATTTAAATGTAAATGATAAATCAACAGAAATACCTATTGGTGTGTCATGTAGAACCTGTGATAGATTAGATTGTTCACAAAGAGCCTTTCCTCCATTACATAAAAAATTTGATGTCGATATTAATACAAGAGGTGTTTCTGTTTACGTAGGTGATAAAAATGATTAAATTTATAATTCCAACATTAGTTATCTTTTTAATAGTTTTATTTTGGGAAAAAATAAGCGAAGTAATTGATCAAAAATTTAATATTAAACTAAATTATATAGCAATACTGATATTCTGTATAATCATAGGGATTATATTAATTCTGTTATACAATTGAAACTAATGGACATTCTGGATACAAATTTTTGTAAGTTAATTGAAACAGATGGTGTTTTTACACTTAGAAATATGAATACAACTATAGGATTTGTAAGATTTAATAAAATTGGAGAAGTAGAGTATATTTTTGTTAACCCAATTTTTAGAAAGAAAGGTATTGCTAAAAATTTGTTGAAATTAGTGAGAGATAAAACTCAGAAAAAAATAATATTACAAAAACCTATAAGTCCCTTGGGCAAAAAACTTCTTAAATCTCTAGAAAAATGGAATTAAAAAAGAAATTAAAACCTAGAATTAAAGCTAGGATCAGAAAAAATAAACAACTTATTAAAAAAAATATAGATAATTTTTTTGAATGGATAAAGGGTGCTGAATTAGTAGAGCTCAAAAATTGTAACATTGAAGAAGATCCTGTTAGACCAGAATTAGATAATGTTTTTCGAAGAAGTTATGGAAGAAAAATTTATGGAGTAAAATACATGGGCGAAATACATGCGGTTATGTGTTTTGCATATACCAATGAAATACCAAAAAATGTTGATGAATTAGATAAATTTAGTCATGACGCATTTTTACAAAGTGCTCATAGAGATCAAAATGTTGGACAAATTGCAATTGCATATACAGTTTGGTCTAAAAAAAAGGGTGGTGGAAAGCTAATTGTAAAAGAGGTATTCAAAAAAATTAAAAATTCAAATCATCTTAATAGATTAATAACCTTATCCCCATTAACAGATATGGCAACAAAATTTCATTCAAGAAATGGTGCAAAACTTTTACAAATAAATGAAACATCACAAAATTTTGAATATGAAGTCATCAAGAAACAATAATTTTAATTTAGTATGAAAAAAAAGATTTCAATTAATGTAAAAAAATTTGCAATTTTATTTTTTCTTTTAATAATAAATTTACCAAATGTAATTGCTGATGAAATTAACGACAAATTAGATAAGCTTTTCAATGATCTTAAAATAAGTAAAAACAAATCATCTTTAGAAATAGAGCAAAAAATATGGAAACTTTGGAGTACCCACCCAAATGATAAAGAGTTAACAATTTTATTGGCTGAAGGATCAGAAGCAGTAAATAACAATCAATTAATCAAAGCAATAGATATATTTACCAATGTGATTAAACTAGATCCTTACTGGGCTGAAGCTTGGAATAAACGTGCAACAGTACTATATTTGGTTGGTCAATATCAAAAATCTCAGAATGATATTGATAAAGTTTTAGAGCTTGAAAAAAGACATTTTGGGGCTCTAGCTGGCCAAGGTTTAGTAAATATAAAATTAAAAAATTATGAAAAAGCTATTGAAAGTTATCAAAAGGCATTAGAAATTTATCCTTCTATGAAATCCCCTGAGGTAATGATTGAAGAAATAGAGGCTTTAATTAAGCAAGAATTGATTTAATTAAAATTTGTATCATTTTTTTAATTGATTTATAAATTCTAATAAAAAATTTTTAATAATGTCAAAATTCATTTCTTCATATGTAAATATCGTAGACACGATGTGTGAAAAGGTTGGTAGATTTGTAATGTACTGGGTTTTTTTTATGATGTTTCTTTTAATTTTATCATTTTTTACAAGAAATATAATTAATTTTCCATTGATGTGGATAATTGAAATGGCTCAATTTACTATCACTGCTTATTATCTTTTAGGTGGAGGTTATTCAATGCTAACAGATGACCATGTACGAATGGATTTGTTTTATGGAAAACTTTCAAAAAAGGGCAAAGCAAAAATGGATATTTTTACAAGTTTTTTTCTGATTTTTTACTTAATAATTCTTTTCTTTGGATCAATAACAAGTTTAATTTATACAATTGAGACAAAACAAAAACTTTTTACTGCTTGGGCGCCATATGTTTGGCCAATAAAAACTTTAATGCTTATTGGAATTTTATTGATGTTACTTCAAGCATTCTCAACTTTATTTAAAGACTTAGCGAAAATGAAAGACAAAGAAATATAATCATGCTTGCACAATATATTAGTTACGAATTTATTGCTCTGTTTATGTTTATAACGATGTTAGTCATGATGTTTACTGGACAAAGAGTATTTGGGGCTATTGGTTTTGTTGCAACTGCTTCTGCTTTATTAATTTGGGGCGAGGGCTCAATTGAAATGCCTTATACGGCTACTTGGAAACTTTTTAAATGGTATCCAATGTTAACTTTGCCTTTATTCATTTATATGGGTTTCATGATATCTGAGTCAGGAATCGCTAATGATCTATATAAGATGTTTCATGTATTATTTGGAGGTTTGAAAGGTGGATTGGCTATTGGAACAATGTTTATGATGGTCGCTATTTCAGCTATGAATGGTTTAAGCGTTGCAGGTATGGCTATAGGGGCAACTATTGCATTACCCGAAATGTTAAAAAGAAATTATGATAAAAGGATGATAACCGGAGTTGTACAGGCCGGAAGTTCACTTGGAATTTTGATACCTCCAAGTGTTGTTATGGTTTTATATGGCATGATCGCTCGTCAACCAGTTAGTAAGCTTTGGATGGCTGGTATTCTTCCTGGTTTACTAATGGCATCGCTTTTTTTAATTTATATTTATGTAAGATGTAAACTTCAACCAGAGCTTGGTCCTCCCTTAAAAAAAGAAGAGAGAGAAGTAAGTACTCTGGAAAAAATAAGATTACTTAAAGCTGGAATTATTCCCTTTTTAATCTTTTTCTTTATGACAGGTTTGTTTTTAATGGGAATTGCAAGTTTAGTTGAGTGTTCAGCTGTCGGAGCATTCTTAGCAACTTTAGCAGCAATTTATAAAAGAAGATTTAATAAACAAGTTTTAGAAAATACCCTTAAAAAGACCTTAGGGGTTTCATGTATGTTTATGTGGATCATTTTAGCAGCTTTGACTTTTGGAGCTGTATTTGATGGTTTAGGTGCTGGTCGTGCTATTGAAACTCTTTTTATTGAAAGATGGAATTTAACACCATGGGGCGTACTAATTATGATGCAACTTTCATATATTTTAATGGGTATGTTTTTAGACGATACAGCGATGTTAGTAATTGTTGCTCCATTATATGTTCCGTTAATAATTTCATTAGGTTTTGACCCTATTTGGTATGGAGTTCTTTATACAATAACATGTCAAATTGCTTACATGACACCTCCATTTGGTTACAATTTGTTTTTGATGAGGGCAATGGCTCCTAAAGAAATTACTCTTCAAGATATTTATAGATCTATTCTTCCATTTGTTCTTATCATGGTAATAGGTTTAGCAATCGTTATGGCTTTTCCTGAAATAGCAACTTATCTGCCAGAGAAATATTTATCTAGATAATTCAACTTAAGGTTTAATTTATTTTAAGATTTTATTAAATTTTCAAGGATAATTAAGTTTATTAAGATTTTAATTTATAATAGTATTTTTAATAATTATTAAACGAGAGGAGACCAAGTGAAAAAAGATAAGAAAATAATAACGAACAAAAGACGTTCGTTTATTAAAAAAGCAGGTTTACTAACGTTAGGTGCGGCAGGAGCAACAGCTATCAAAGCTCCATATGCTTACTCTGCATCGAATCCAATCAAATGGAGATTACAGACTTATTCTGGTGCTCCACTTGGTGCACATGTTATTAAGCCACAAATAGAAGCTTTTAATAAGGCTGCATTCGGTGAAATGGAAATTGAACTTTACTATGCAGATCAACTTGTTCCTACTGATGAATTGTTTAGAGCAATGCAAGCGGGAACTATTGATGCTGTACAGAGTGATGATGCTACTATGGGATCACCTGTAGATATTCAGGTTTTTGGTGGTTATTTTCCATTTGCAACTAGATATAGCTTAGATGTTCCTTCTTTATTTAAGTATTACGGTTTAAATGAAATATGGGACGAAGCTTACAGTGAAGTAAAAGGTGTTCAATGGCTAAGCACTAGTGCTTGGGATCCATGTCATTTATTTACTGTAAATAAAAAAATAACAAAACTTTCTGACATGAAAGGACTACGTGTTTTTGGTGTTCCAACTGCAGGTAAGTTTTTGGCAAGATATGGATTAATTCCTGTTATTGTACCATGGGATGATGTTGAAGTTGCTATGCAAACCGGAGAGTTAGATGGTGTTTGCTGGTGTGGATTTACAGAGGCTTATGAAGTGGGTTGGGCTGATATCTGTAAATATGCATTAACTAATTCAGTGACTGGCGCATGGTTTGGATCATATTTCGCTAATCAAAAAAGTTGGGATAAGTTAAGTCCAAAACTTCAAGCTCTTTACAGAATGTCAATTAACGACTCTCATTACTATAGACAAGTATGGTATTGGGGTGGAGAAGCTGACCTTCGTGTTAATGGTAAGAAAATGGAACTTACAAGTCTTCCAGCAAACGAGTGGAGCCAAGTAGTTAAGGACTCTGAACAATTCTGGGATGAGACTTCTAAGATTAGTCCAAGAGCTAAAAAAGTTGTTGATGCATTTAAATTATATGCAGCAACAATGGAAAAAGCTGGATATCCTTACAGATAATAATTTAACTTAAGGCGCCTTTAATTAGGCGCCTTATTGAATTCTAAGGTTTTGAAGTAATCCCACCGTCAACTATAATTTCAGTTCCAGTAATATAACTAGCCTGATCACTTAATAAGAACATACAAACATTAGATATATCATGAGGTTTTCCAACTCTTTGAAGTGGAATAAGTTTTTCTAAATTTTTTTTAGATTTGGGATTATTTTTCCATCGTTTTTGCATACCAGTTTCTATCGGACCAGGTAAAATTATATTTGATCTTATATTATTAGAGGCAAATTGAATTGCTAATGATTTTGAAAGTCTAATCATTGCTGCTTTCGATGCACCGTAAGCATCTTGTGGCTTGTCATCACCAGATAAAGCATCTACAGAGGAAATATGAACCATCGAACCAAAATTATTTTTTTTCATTAATGGAACTATAGTTTTAGATAAGTACATCATTGATTTTAAATTGATTTCAAATACTTTGTCCCAAATTTCAGTTTTTATATCAGTAGCAGAAACATCTTTATTAAACCATAAAACTCCAGTTGTATTTATCAAATAGTCAATACTTTTATTTTTTTTATAAAATTTTTCTATTGCAGATTTTAGTTTATTTAAATTAGTTACGTCTAATCTTTTAAAATCACAATTTATATTCTCACTTAAAAAATTTTTACTTGGACTTTGAAGATCCAACATAAGAACTTTAATACCATTTTCAGATAGATTTTTAGATATTTCCAACCCCATGCCGCCACAAGCACCAGTTACAACTGCATTTTTACCTTTATATAAGAGTTCCATTTATTGCTTTTTCCTCAAGTGAAAACTTTTTGGAGCCGTAAGTTTTTCATAAGCAACTTCTGATAATGAGCAACCTTTTCCAGTCTCTTTAACACCTGTCCATGATAAAGCTGGATCTAGGTAATCACATCTATTCATATAAAAAGTTCCTGTTTGAACTTGATTTCCAATTTTTTCTGCTATTTCGATGTCATTAGTCCAAATTGATGCTGTTAAACCATAAGGACTATCATTCATTAATTTTACTGCTTCATTCTCATCTTTGACTTTCATAATCCCAACACAAGGACCAAATGTTTCTTCTGTCATAAAATTCATCTCATGATTTACATTTGTTAAAATTTGTGGAACTAGATAATTTTTATGTTCTTTTGGATAAACAAACTTATTTTCATCAATCATTTTTTTAGCACCTTTATCAAGAGCAGCATTCATTTGATTTATTATAAATTCAGCTGCAGATAGTTTGACAACTGGGCCTAAGTTTGTTTCTTTTTTTAAGGGGTTTCCAAAGTTATAATTATAAGTCTTTGATATAAACGACTCTAAAAATTTATCATAAATTTTTTCATCTACATAAATTCTTTCAATTCCGCAACAGGATTGACCTGAATTAAAAAAAGAACCATCAACTAAATTTTCAACAGTTTTTTCTAAATCACAATCGTATCTTGCATAAGCGGGATCTTTACCACCTAGTTCTAAAGCCATGTCGATAAATTTTGTATGAGTAGCTTTTTGAACTTCATATCCTGCTTTTACCGAACCAGTAAATGAAACAAAATTAACTCTAGGATCTGAAACAATTTTTAAACCATCTTTATGGTTTAAATGTAAATAATTAAAAACATTTTTTGGTAAAGTTTTTTTTGCTGATTGATAAAGTTGTTCAGCACATAGTGGTGTTTGAGCTGAATGTTTTAAGATGACACTATTTCCTGCTGCCATAGAAGGAATAATTGAATTTACTGCAGTTAGATAAGGATAATTCCATGGGGCAATAACAAATACAACCCCCAAAGGTCTTCTTCTTATAAAATTTTTAAAATTGTTGTCTTTTGTAACATCAATGTCAGCTAACTTTTTTTCAGCAATTGACAACATGTAATCAGCTCTTTCTTTGAAACCTCCAAGTTCTCCGGCTGCTTGTGAAATTGGTCTACCTATTTGTCTACATAATTCTTCTGCAATTATTTCTTTTTTTGATAAAAAATCTTCAACAAATTTTTTTAATAGCTCTACTCTTTCTTTGACGCCTAAATGACCCCAGCTAGTTTGAGCTTCAATTGAATTGTTGAGTGTTTCTTCAATTTTATCCGAGTGATATTCTCTTTCTATATAAACCTTGTTATCTATTGGACTAATAGTTTTTTGCATAATAATTTTGCTTAAATTTAGTTTATTAAGTGCTATATTTAATCATAAATTTCAAAACATTAAAATAGAATATGCAAAAATATAATTGGAATTACCCAACAACAATGTGGGTAGGAGAAAATAGAATAAAAGATCTTGGATCTGCTTGTAAAAATTTGAACATAAAAAAACCTCTTCTTGTAACAGATAGTGGCCTTGCTAAATCTGATATGATTAAAAATGTTTTAGCTAGTTTGAAAAAAGAGGAAATTCTTGTCGAATTATATTCTAATGTAGTTGGTAACCCAACAGGCACTAATGTTAATGAAGGTGTTGAGTGTTTTAATAAAAATAATTGTGATGGAGTAATAGCTTTTGGCGGAGGAAGTGGTTTGGATGTAGGGAAGGCAATTGCTTTTATGTCAGGTCAAAATTTACCTATTTGGGATTTTGAGGATGTTGGAGATAATTGGACTAAAGCAAATTCAGATAAAATAGCCCCAATAATTGCTGTACCGACTACAGCTGGAACAGGCTCAGAAACAGGAAGAGCTTCAGTTATTTTGAACGAAGATACAGGTGTTAAGAATATTATTTTTCACCCAAAATTTTTACCATCGATTGTAATTCTTGATCCTATTTTGACTGTAGGTTTGCCACCAAAAATAACTGCTGCAACTGGTATGGATGCATTAGCTCATAATTTAGAGGCTTATTGCGCGCCTGGATTTCATCCGATGGCTGATGGAATTGCTTTAGAGGGAATGAGATTAATTAATAAGTGGTTGCTTGAAGCAGTAAATAATGGAACAAATATTGAAGCAAGGATGAATATGCTAACTGCAGCAAGTATGGGTTCAACTGCTTTTCAAAAAGGTTTAGGTGCTATTCATTCATTAAGTCATCCAGTTAATGCTTTAAATAATGTTCATCATGGATTATCAAATGCAATTTTCATGCCTTATGTTTTAACTTTTAATAAAGATGTTATTGAGAATAAGATAATTAAAGTTTGTGATTATTTAGAATTAAGAGATAAATCTTTTAATGGATTTATAGAGTGGGTGTTAGATTTGAGAAAAAAATTAGATTTACCTCATAAGTTATCAGAAGTGATTGAGGAAAAAGATTTTGAATTAGACCGATTGTCAAAAATGGCTTTAGAAGATCCGTCAACTTCAGGCAATCCAAAAAAACTTACTGAGTCTGATATGAAAATTATGTATCAACATAGTATGTCTGGAACTCTTTTCTAATGCCTAATTTAAATATACTTATAGTGGAAGGTAATGATCCAAAAAATAATGAATTTTTTAAAAAGGCTGCAAAAGCCTCTTGTTCTGAAAACCTAAAAAATTTAGTTTTGAAATTAGAACCGAATTCAGAAATTAAAATTATAAATCCTGCAAGAGATGATCAAACTAAAACTGCATTAGAGAATATCAAAAATTATGATGGAATTATTTTCACAGGTGGCGCTATGAGATTAAATGATATGACTGATGAAATCAAAAAACATATAAATTTTGCATCAGATTGCTTTAAATTTGACAATAAGATTTTAGCAATTTGTTGGGGTTTACAAGTTTGTTCTGTCGCAGCAGGAGGAAAGGTAGCTTCAGGAATAAATGGTGCACATATTGGCATAGCTTCAGATATTGAAATCAATGACGAAGGACAAAAAAATCCAATATATAAAAATAAAAAACTGAAATTTACATCACCAGCATTTAATTATGATGAAGTATGCGAAATGCCTCATGGTGCCACCTTATTATCTAGTGATAAAGTAAATAAAGTTATGGGTTTGCATTTTATTTCAGGAAAATCTGAGATTTGGGGATTACAATATCATCCAGACTATGAATATTGGCAGATGATCAACTTATCAAGCGCAAGAAAAGATCGAATTATAGAAAATAAGCATTTTGATAATGAAAATGATTTTAAAAATCATATAGATTACATAAAAGAAGAGGATCAAAAATTAGATTTTAAAAATAGAACATGTGAAATAAAAAATTGGTTGGAAATTATAAAAATACATTAAATTTATGCTTAGTTATATTGTTCCATTTATCTTTTTAATTTTAGTAGTTGTGTTTATTCATGAATATGGTCATTATTATTTTGCAAAAAGATATGGAGTTGGTGTTACAGATTTCTCAATAGGTTTTGGTCAAGAAATTTTTGGATGGAATGATAAATCAGGCACAAGATGGAAAATATGTTGGATACCACTGGGAGGTTATGTAAAATTCTTTGGGGATCGAAATGTATTTTCTCAAGCTGATCAAGAAAAATTAATCCAAAAATATAATGAAGAAGATAGAAAAAAATTATTTGTTTTAAAACCATTATATCAAAGAGTTTTAATTGTATTCGGTGGTCCTTTGGCAAATTTTTTATTAGCAATAGTTATTTTTTTTTCAATTTATACATTTATTGGAAAAGATTTTACTCCAGCTGTAATAAATGAAGTCCAAAAAGATAGTCCAGCAATGGTTGGTGGTTTAAAAAATAATGATATCATTTTAGAAATTGATGGAAATAAAGTTAAGAGCATTATGGATGTCTCAAAATTTATAATGATGTCTACTGATGATTTTATAGATTTCAAAGTTAAACGTTCGTACGATGAGCTATTATTAAAGATAAAACCTAATGTTGTTATGGGTGAAGATAATCTTGGTAATAAGATAAATAAAAGAATGGTTGGTATTAAATTAGGTGCTTATAACAATGAAATAAACCATATAAAATTAGGCCCAGCACAGGCAATTTTTCACGCAGCTAATGAAGTTTATTACGTGAGTATTTCCTCATTAAAATATATAGGTGCCATGATTTTTGGTAAAGCAGACACTTCTCAGTTAGGTGGTCCAATAAGGATAGCTAAAATCTCGGGACAAGTTGCTGAATTTGGATTGTTAGCATTTATTAGCATGATGGCTTATATTTCAATCAGTCTAGGATTAATCAATTTATTCCCTATACCAATGTTAGATGGTGGTCATTTAATGTTTTATGCTTTTGAAAAAGTTTTAGGTCGACCTTTATCTCAAAAAACTCAAGAGGGTTTTTTTCGAATCGGTTTATTTTTGCTGCTATCATTGATGATTTTTACAACATTTAATGACTTAAAAGACATTGGTTTGTTAGGCTGAAAAATTTCTTAATAAAGTTAAAAAGATAAGTAAAATCAAGCTTTTTAGAAGAATTTACCACATATTGTGTATAACTTGTAATCACATACTAAAAAAAGTCTTGATTTATCAGTACTTTTGATAATGATAGTAAATAACCTAATAAAACCGGAGCTAAAATGAATAAAAAACAACTAGTAGTCAAGCTTTCAGGCGCTTTAAATCTAAGTAAAGCAGATGCTGAAAGAACTTTTGACACAATTACCAACACTATTCTAGATGCTTTAAAAGCCGATGACTCAGTAAAAATTGCTGGTTTTGGTACTTATAAAGTTGCTAAGAGAAAAGCGAGAGTTGGAAGAAATCCTAGAACTGGTGAACAGATTCAAATTGCTGCATCACAAAAGGTAAAATTCCTACCTGCTAAAGCTTTAAAAGAAGTATTTAATAAATAGTAATTTAAACAGCCTTAACGAATTTACGTTAAGGCTGTTTCTATATGCAAATAATGCATACCCAATTTTCACAATCAACGTTAGATATTTAAATTAATGAAATTATAAACCTCATTTTAAACAGGGAGGTTTATGACTAAATTATTAAAAAAAATAACAGTACCACTGGTTAGTTTAATATTTTTATTAAATATGAGCAGTGCAGGAATGGCGGAAACAACAGTTTCTGCTGAGGTAGGTTTCATTTTTAATACCTTATTATTCTTAATTTGTGGTTTTCTAGTAATGTTTATGGCGGCAGGTTTTGCTATGCTAGAGTCCGGAATGGTTACATCAAAAAGTGTATCCGTTATTTGTGCAAAGAATATAGGTTTATTTTCAATCGCTGGAATTATGTTTTGGATGGTAGGTTACAATCTAGCTTACGGCATACCAGAAGGTGGGTATATTGGAAAATTTATTCCATGGTCTGATGCTAGTGCGGTAGATACTGGTTATTCGGATGGATCTGACTGGTATTTTCAGATGGTATTCTGTGCAACTACAGTATCAATTGTATCTGGAACTATGGCTGAAAGAATTAAATTATGGCCATTCTTTTTATTCGCCGCAATACTTTCAGGAATTATCTATCCAATAGTTATGGGTTGGCAGTGGGGTGGAGGCTGGTTAGCAGAATTAGGTTTTTCTGATTTTGCTGGATCAACTTTAGTACACTCAACTGGAGGAGCAGCTGCTTTAGCTGGTGCAATGATTATTGGCCCAAGACTTGGTAGATTTACAAAATCGGGTTCTCCAGCACCACTTAAACCGTTTGCAGCTTCATCGATTCCGTTAGTGACGATTGGAGTTTTTATTCTATGGTTAGGTTGGTTTGGTTTTAATGGTGGTTCACAATTAGCTATGGGAACTGCTGTTGATGCAATCGCAGTATCAACTATTTTCATGAATACATTTTTAGCAGGTGCAGGTGGAGTAATTGGTGCCGCTATTATCACAAGATTACATTTTGGTAAAACAGATGTAGTTCAAATGTTAAATGGATGTATTGGTGGATTAGTTGCCGTCACAGCTGAGCCATTGGCTCCATCACCTTTAGCAGCTATATTAATTGGTGCAGTGGGTGGTTTAATTGTTGTTTATGGTACAAAACTATTATTTTCATTACAAATTGATGATGTAGTTGGAGCAGTACCTGCTCACTTGTTTGCCGGTATTTGGGGTACGTTAATCGTGCCTGCTACAAATGCTGATGCATCTTTTAGCACTCAATTAATTGGAGTTTTAGCAGTAAACATTTTTGTTTTCATTGTAGCTTATATTGTCTTTAGTTTGATGAAAGCAACTGTAGGTCTAAGATTAAGTAAAGAAGGTGAGACTAAAGGTACAGATGTAACTGAAACTGGCGTGATTGCATACGCAATACGTGACTAATTGTTAACAATAAAGGGGTTCTTCGCTCTCTGTGTATCCGCAACGTTACTCAACGAAGGGCCCCTTAAAATTATTTCTCTTGGTTAGTTAAAAAAAAACCCTCTCCCTCAGAGGGTTTTTTTTATTTGTTTTCATTCCATAATTTTTTGTAATCTATAAACGGTGCTAAACCATAACTCGAATTAATATTGGTTAAATGAAGAGATAAACTTTTTATTGGGGAAACACATATCTCTTTTTCATAAATTTCATTAATATATTTTTCAAAAGGATCATTACGATCCAAACATGTTTTTTGAAAATTTTCCCAATATTTGTTCAGTAAATTTTTACTTGTCATAAACGTACAAAGTGTTTTGTTTATAGTTCGCCAATGTCTTTTATTACCAATTAAAATATTGGTTTTTTCATTATTCATATACAAATAGGGATAATCAGAAGGACACATAAAAATATCTTTTCTAAGTTGCGAAGCTATTCTTTCATAAGAAGATATCATTTCTTCTAACATTGGTTCAAAATGTAAATAATCATCCTCTATAAAAAAAATCAAATCTTCACCTTGATTTTTTGCAATTTCAAAACTATTCATTAAACTAGCCAAATTTGAGAAGGTTTCTTTTGATTTTTGATCTTTAATTAAAGTTTTGTAGTTATTATGATTTAAAGAAATTATTTCTATATTTTTTCTATCTATTAATTTTTCTATTCGGTTGAGATTTTCTACTTTTGAATTATCATCAATAATAATAGTTTTGATTTTAATATCAGGATATTTATTTTTACAAAAGTTTATTGATTTAATAAGTGAATTAATTGAACGGTAAGAGTATTCTAATTTAGGCTGTTCAAATAATCTTTTTTTATTTTGATCCCAAATTTCGACTTCTGTATTCATTCTTATTATTATTAAGATTGATTTTACATTTCTTGAAATTTTTACTTCACCTAAAGGTAAGACTATTGATTTTTTATTTATAGCTGAAAGATCTTCATTAAGCTCTTTATTAAGAGTTGGTGAGTAGAATTTATTTTGGTCGATAATTTCAAAACCTAATAATTTTGCTAGTTTAATGAAAATTTTTTTCATATAATTTTTAATTTATGGTATAGATATTTACAATATAATGGCAATTAAATCATCTCAAACTCTAGTATCTGAAGCTCTAAAAGAAATTAAGACCATATCAACTGATGATGCTCATAAGATGTTTAATGATAATAAGTGTAATTTAATTGATATTAGAGATATTAGAGAACTTCAAAAAGAAGGACAAGTTGATGGAGCAAGTCACATACCAAGAGGAATGTTAGAATTTTGGTTAGATCCTGAAAGTGTTTATTTTAAAGATGGAAAACTCGATTTAAATAAAGAGATGGTTTTATTTTGTGCCGGCGGCTTAAGATCAGCATTAGCAGCAAAATCATTAAAAGATATGGGATTTGAAAAAGTATCTCATATAGATGGAGGCTTTGGAGCTATCAAGCAAAGTAAATTTAAAATCACTTAAGAATTATATTCATCTAAAGCGTAGTCTAATCTATCCTGTCCCCAAAATAATTTGTTATTTATAACAAATGTAGGAGCACCAAAAATATCTTTTTCAAAAGCAAGATTTGTTAATTCTCTAAGTTCATCTTTAATTTTTTGATCGTTAATATTTTTAAAAAAAATGTCTTTATCAATTTTGCAACTTTTTAAAATTTCATTTATATTCTTTTCTATTGAAACGTCTATGTTATTTTTCCAATACGCATCAAAACAGTCATCAAAATATTTTTTCTTAAATTCTTTATCTAATGTAAGATAGCCTCTCATTATTAATAATGAGTTAACTGGAAATTTGGTATTCCATTTAAATTCAATATTATTTTTTTTTGCAATTAATTCACAATCATTTTTCATGTTTTTCATTTTACGTTCATTAAATGCTGGTGCAGTTATTCCACCTAACTTATGGAGACCACCTAGTAAGATTGGTCTATAATTAATCTTCAAATTTTTCAAAATACTAATTCTTTTATATGCTAGGTATGAATATGGACTAATAAAATCAAAGTAAAAATCTATTGATTTAGTCATAAAGATTTATGCTTTTTGTATAAAAAATTCTTATTAACCAATATACAAATAAGCCTAGAGGACCAATAAAATAAGTTATAATAAGTGGTATAAAAACTAGAGACTTATTAATTTGGAGCTTTTGCGAGTCTTTAACAATCCAACCACCTGTAAAAAGATTAATCGAAATAAAATGTATCCAAAACATGATTAGAAAAAATTGATTTGAAAATAAATCTGAAATGGTTTCGATACCAAGATACAAGCCAAAGTTGGCACTAAAATCGTATGAATTTAAATAGGATTTATATAGTACAAAAGTATAGACACCACTTAAAATAAAAAATGGAAAAATTGATGTCACAAAAACTCTAGCAAGATGAGAGTGTGGGAAAAAAATCAATATTAACCAGAAAGGAAGAACTCCAAAATTCACCCAATAATAGACTGTATCAACGGTAAAATAATTATAAATTTGTTCGATCATTTTAATATATATTATATTAAATCTAATCATGATTCCTATAAGAAATAGAAAAAAAACATTAGAAGTTACTGTTGAGGAAATGAGAAGTTTTGCATTTATTTATATTGAAAAGTACGCACCCTCAAAACAACAACTAAAAACTTATTTATTGAAGAAATATATTAAAACCTCAATTTCTAATGTTAAAAAACAGGATGTGAAAAATTTGATTGATATTGTTTTAATAGATTTAGAGAAAAATAAGTTCATAAATGATAAATTTTATTCAAATAGTAAAGCTAGGAGCATGATTCAAAGAGGAAATTCAATTAATAAAATAAGAAATTATTTAATTGGAAAAGGAATTAAAGATGAGTTGATTAAAGATACTGTAAATCAAATAACTGAGAAAAACTCTGATCAAGATTTTTTTTCTGCAATCAAAATCTGTAAGAAAAAAAGAATCGGTCCTGCTAGAGTGGAAGAAAATAGATCGTTATTTTATAAAAAAGATATTTCTTTATTAGCAAGAAATGGTTTTGATTTTGAAACTTCAAAAAGAGTAATGGAAATAAAAAAAGATGAATACGATAAAATAATTAAATTACTTTAATTTTTTTTCTTTTTTAACCAAAAGATCAATTTTATTTTTTATATAATTTCTTACAAAAACAAAAACTAATAATCCAAAAATTGAAACAGAAACAATAATTATCAGTATTGTTCTTAATTGTTCATCCATTATAAAATATTTCTATTTTTTAAAATTAGACTTGGATTTTTTAAATCTTTTTTTCCATAAAAAATTTTTTTACCTTCAAAATCTGTTACTGTTCCTCCTGAATGTTCTAAAATTGCATGACCAGCAGCGATATCCCATTCGTATGCTCTGGGCTCTGCAACATAACCATCATATTCACCTGTAGCAACGACACAAAATTTTAGTGAACTTTTCATCCTTGTATTTTCTTTTACACCTAACTGATCATAAATTTTCTGAATTTCAGGTTTTATTTTATTTGAGTATGAAATAAATTTTAAATCTTTTGACTTTTTTGTTACCGCAATGTTTAAATTTATTGTTTTACCTTTACTGATTTCAAAAGCACTACCTTTTTCATATGAATAAAACATTCTTTTTTTAGCAGGAGCATTAATTAATCCAGCAACAGGCTTATTATTAATAATTAAACCTGCATTAATTGTAAATTCTTCAAGGTTGTTGATATAATCATAAGTTCCATCTATAGGATCAACAAGCCAAAAATCTTTTAAATTTAAATTATCTTTATTATCGGATGTTTCTTCTGAAATGATTGGGATATGGGGTGTTAAATAATTTATCCTTTCTGAAATTATCTTATTAACTTCTAAATCTCCATTACTTACTGGAGTATTATCTGGTTTAATAATTTTTTTTAATCCTTTTTCTCTTAACTCTAAAGAAATTTCTCCAGCTCTTAAAAAGGTATCAATAAGGTCTTCAGTTATTTTTTTAATATCAATATTTTTCATTAACTCTTTTCAACTCAATAATTTTGGCATTAATAACAATTTTTCCGACATTTTCAAAATTCACCGTTACTTTATCTTTTATAATTGATTGCACTTGTCCTACACCCCAATTTTTATTATGTGGATTAACAACTTTGTCACCTGGCTCATAATCTAAAATCATTTAATTTAACTTATATTAGAAATCGGTATAAATACCATCAAATGAATTATGAATTAAATTCTTTGGGATTAAAGAAAAAACCATCAGACACAACAGTAGTTGTTGCTATGTCTGGAGGCGTAGATTCCTCAACGGTGGCAGGAATAATGAAAAAAGAGGGATATAATGTAATAGGTATTACACTTAAATTGTATGACGATAGTAAAGAAGTAGCTGTATCAAAACAATGTTGTTCAGGTCAAGATATTATGGATGCAAAACGTGTTGCTGATAAGTTAGATATAAAACATAAAATTTTATATTTTCAAAATAAATTTAAAAAAGGTGTAATTGATAATTTTATTGATAGTTATTTAAAGGGAGAAACACCAATACCTTGTGTTCAATGTAATCAAACAGTTAAATTCAAGGATTTATTTGATGTATCAAAAGATTTAAAAGCTGACGCAATGATAACAGGTCATTATGTAAAAAGTGTTACATCTAATGGGGTAACTAATATGTATAAAGCTATAGATGATAATAGAGACCAAAGTTATTTTTTGTTCAGCACTACAAGAGAACAGTTGAATTATTTAAGGTTTCCACTTGGTGGAATATTAAAAGATGAGACTAGAAAAATTGCGAATGAATTGGGATTAAATGTTGCTGATAAACCTGATAGTCAAGATATATGTTTTGTTCCAAATGGTGATTATGTTTCTGTTATTCAGAAATTCAGACCCGATTCATATAAAAAAGGGAACATAAAAGATCTAAATGGTAAGATCATAGGTGTACATGATGGAATAATAAATTTTACCATTGGTCAAAGAAAGGGTATTAAGATTTCAAACAAAGAAGCATTATATGTTCTAAAAATTGACTCTAAAAAAAATGAAATTATTGTAGGTCCAAGAGAAAAATTAGGCCAAAAAAAAATTTTTCTTAATAAATTAAACTTATTAAGTGATGAAATAGATTTTAATTCAGATATTTTTGTTAAAGTGAGATCAACTGGAAAACTTCTTGATGCAAAAATTACTTTATCAAATAAGAATTGTGCTGAGGTTAACCTTAAGTCACCCGAGGATGGTATTTCACCAGGTCAAGCGTGCGTTTTTTATAAAAAAGATGAAATTGGATTAAAAGTTTTAGGTGGTGGTTGGATTATTTAATATTTTTTTTCCACATTAAATGAGTAAGTAAATAAAATATTATTACTCCTAAAAAAACATTCCATTCTAGTGCATGTTTTAAAAATTTTAAATTATTAAACGGTAAAAATGGTAAAATTATTATTGAAACAACTATCAAAGTAGTGATGAGTACTCTTTTAATCTTCAAATAAATTTCATTAATATAATCATTAAGTTCTTTTTTTATCTCATAATAAAACTTTATTAAATATGCTTGAGCTATTAATTCAAATATTATGAAGGATAACATAATTACTCTTCTAAATAATTTGTAAAAATCATTATCAAATTTAATTCCTAAAAATATTGAATGCAAAGTTAGTAAGATTGCTGAACCTATACCAAAAAAAACAATTTTATTTGTATTGTTATAATCTTTATTGAAATGTTGAATAATCTTTTTAGTATTTAGCCAATATATAATTAATAAATAAGAAGTAACAAACATTGCCGGTTTAAAGATTAGATATAATGGATAATATCTGACTGTTCTGCTGATCGATACCCCTCCATCCAAATAAGGAAAGGTTGGAAATATGGGAACTCCGGGTTCTAAAATTTGATGATAATTAGTTACAATTAATAAACAAATATTAACTGATAAAAATGGAATAATAAATATCCATACAGAAATTGATTTCACTTTATCAATACTGTTCATAGTCAAAGAGTTATTTCTTCTTATTCTTCTTTCTTGCCCGTCTCTTTTTTGAGCCCATTTTTCTTCGGCCTCTATGTTTCTTTGGATAACCCATTGTTTCCTTTAGTTATAATTTAATTGAAATTATGGCTTGGATATAGCATTGTCCCCTGAAGTTATCAATTTTTTTATGTCAAAATCTTTTAAAACTTTTTTAAAACATACAGCAAAAGACTTTCATAATCAGTCAGTAAATCCTCCAGTTGTTAGAGCATCGACTATTATATTTAAATCGATGCAACACATTAGAAAAACACAAAATAAAGCAAAAAAAAATCCAACAGGTGGACATTATGATTATGGAAGACAAGGAACCTCAACAACCCATATTCTTCAAAAGATTTTAACTAAATTAGAGGAAAGTTATCATGTATTTACAACTCCCACAGGTTTTGGAGCAGTTTTTTTATCTATCTTTAGCGTTGTAAGACCAGGTGATGAAATAATTTTAGCAGATCCAGTTTATAGTCCCACCAGACTATTAACTCAAGATTATTTGAAAGAATTCAATATTAAAAGTATTTTTTATAATCCTACTGATTTAAAAACTTTAGAAAATAATATTACAAAAAAAACAAAACTAATATTTGTTGAAAATCCAGGAAGTAACACTTTTGATTTTCAAGATCTTAAAAAAATAATTTCAATAGCAAAAAAGAATAATATTTTTACAGCAATGGATAATACTTGGGGAACACCTTATTATTTTAAACCTATAAAACTTGGTTTTGATATGGCTATAGTCTCTGCTACAAAATACTATTCAGGCCATTCTGATGTAATGGGCGGTAGCTTAGCTGTTAATAAAAAAGTTTTTTCAAAAGTAAAAGCAGCCGAAAGAATTACAGGATTAAGGTTAGGACCTGATGATGCTTATTTGATAACTAGAGGTCTTCGAACATTAGATGTTAGATTAGATAGACATCGAGAAAATGCCAAAAAAGTTGCTGCTTTTTTATCAAGAAATAAAAAGATAAAACTTTTATATCCATATAAAAAAGATTCTATAAATTTTAAAATGTGGAAAAAATATTATTCAGGTGCCTCAGGTCTTATGGGTTTAAAAATAAAATCTAAAAATATCAATTCTGTAAAAAAATTTGTGAATTCACTTAAATTATTTGGTTATGGTTATAGCTGGGGAGGTTTTGAAAGTTTAGCTTTACATCAAGAGTTTAGAGAAACAGGTAATAGAAGATATATGAAATTAGCAAAAGATGAACATCTTGTAAGATTTCATATTGGTCTTGAAGATCCAAATGACTTGATTGCAGATATTAAACAAGCATTAAGACATTTAAAATGATTTCAGAAAAATTTTTTCAATCTAAAACTGCTATAGTGACTTTATTTGCTGCATGTTTTGTTGTTTTAATTTCTTTGGGTGTAAGACAAGTTTTTGGTTTATTCTTTATCGATTTTAATGAGAGTTTAAATATAAGTAATACTGCATTTGGTTTTGCTATTGGTATTCAAATGTTGATGTGGGGAATAACAGGACCAATTTTTGGAGCGATTGCAGACCGTTATGGTGGACATGTAGCAATAATTTCTGCATTTATATTTTATACACTTGGTATTTACTTTTTATATACAGGTCCAAACACTGGTATTTTTTTTCAAATTCATATGGGTTTGTTGATTGGTATTGGTCTTGGAGGTACAGCTATAAGTATCCCAATGTCAGTTGTCGGCAAGCATTTTCCACTATCAACTAGAACAATTGCAATGAGTATTGTTACAGCTCTTGGATCTTTTGGTTATTTTTTATCTCCAATATTTACAAACTATTCTCTAAAAGAATATGGTTGGAATTATACTTTATTTATTTTTTCTTTGGTTTTGATTTCAGGCTTAGTAGCAGCTTATTTTGTTAGATCTCCATCCGAGTTAGAAAGTGTTGAAAAAAATTCAGATCAATCATTCAAACAAGCTTTGACAGAAGCTTTTAAAACTAAAAGTTATATTTTACTTGTATCAGGGTTTTTTGTTTGTGGTTTTCATATTACTTTAGTCGGAACCCACGTACCTAAATATGTTATAGACAGAGGACTGGAAGATTGGACTGCAGCTGCAATTTTATCTTTAATTGGTTTATTTAATATTTTTGGTTCGTTGTTAAGTGGATATCTTTCATCAATAATGAGTAAAAAAATTATTCTCAGCGGAATCTATTTTTTGAGAGGAATTTCAATAATTCTTTTTATTTTCACCCCGGCAAGCAATATAAGCGCTTTTTTATTCGGAGCTAGTTTTGGTTTCTTATGGCTTTCAACTGTTCCAGCTACAAGTGGAATTGTTGCTCATTTGTTTGGAACAAAGTATCTAGGTATGTTGTATGGAATTGTTTTTTTAAGTCATCAAATAGGATCTTTTTTTGGGGCATATTTAGGAGGTTTATTTCATGATCTCTATGGTTCTTATGATTATGCGTGGTATTTAGCAATTGCTTTATCTGTATTCGCAGCAATAATACATTTACCAATTAAAGAAGAACCAGTTTTAAGATTAAGAACAGAATAAATTGAACAAACAAAATCAGTTAGCAGATATTCACAATTCAGGAAAAGCTTATATTATTTATAAGTCTAAAAAAGGTTTTGACTTATATACAAATTTTTCAAAAAAAATTATCCTTAATAATAAAAATATTAAAAGCTTTTTGAGTAGAAAATTTAAAAATAAAAATAAAAAGACAGATCTTTTTATTGGTTTTTTTGGTTATGAGTTATTGAACAATTTAATTAATGTTAAGATACCTGGTCAAAAAAATATAAATTTTCCTAAAGGTATTTTTTATAAACCTGAAAAAAAATTAGAAATAAGAAATAAAATTAAATTTAAAAGTGGATATAAATACAAACGAAGTAAGTTTAAGGTTAACATAAACAAAAATTCTTATGCAAAAATTTTTAATAAGTTTAAAAAAAAAATAAAAAGTGGTGAAACATATCAAATTAAAATTTGTACTAAATACAAAACAAAATCAAAAATAAATCCTCTAGATTTTTTCTCTAAATTATCACAAACCAATTTAGCCCCAGAAGCTTTTATGATTAGGGATAAAAATTATTCAGTAATTAGCTGTTCACCAGAAAATCTTATTACCAAGAAAGGTTCTGATATATCTACAAAACCGATAGCTGGCACAGTAAAAAAAACAAAAGCTTTAAATAAAATTAAGGCATTAAATTATTTCAAAAAAAATCTTAAAGAGACAAAAGAACATAATATGATTGTTGATATGGAAAGAAATGATTTATCTAGAATTTGTAAAGTTGGTTCAGTCAAATTATCTAAACAAAAAATTGTAGAGGAATATAAGGATCTTTTTCATTATGTAAGTCTCATTAAAGGAAAATTGAAAAGCAACATAAAAAATATTGATATTATTAAAGCTATGATGCCTGGGGGTTCAGTCATTGGTTGCCCAAAGATAAACACACTAAATCTTTTAAATAATCAAGAAAAAGAAAATCGAAATATTTACACTGGCAGCTTTGGATATATAAAATTTAATGGAGATATGAGATTCAATATTATTATTAGATCAATTTTAAATTTTAAAAATGTTTCTGAAATATCTGTTGCATCAGGTGTGGTTGTAGATAGTAATTCAAAACATGAATTTAATGAAAATTACATTAAAGCAAAAGCATTAATCGATTTGTTCAAATGATTTACGTAATAGATCATCACGACTCATTTACTCATAATGTTGTACATCAATTTTCATTATTTGATAAAGTTTATTGTGATAACTACAATTATATAGATATAAAGAAACTCCATGATGCGTCTGTAGTTGTTTTTTCACCAGGTCCTGGAAACCCAAAAAACTATCCATTAACATCAAAAATTTATAAACAATTTAAAGGAAAAAAAAAGATTATTGGTATTTGTTTAGGATTTCAACAAATATTATTTTGTGAAGGAGCAAAAATCATAGAACAAAAAAAAATTTATCATGGATTTCAATCAAATATAAAAGTTATTAGTAATCAATCATTGTTTAAAAAAGGAAAAATATTTAAAGTAGGTCGATATCATTCATTAAAATTAAAAGAACCTTTTAAAATAAAGAATTTTGAGATAACTATGAGATGTTTAGAATCAAAAGTAGCAATGTCTTTTGAAAATAACAAAGATAAAATTTATGGTTTTCAATTTCACCCAGAATCTTTTTTAACAATCAATGGCAACTTACTTATTAAAAAAATCTTATCAACTTAAGGATTTAAAGGAAATTTCTTTTAAAGATTTATGGGGAGATCATGGAATATTCACAACAATGTGGATCTTTGGTAAACCACCAAAAATTCTTTTTTTTAATAGTCATATTCAGAATTTAATTAAATCACTTAAAAGTTATGGAATACAAAAAAGATTTCTTAAAAAAGATATTCTTAAAGTTATAAATAAGAATATACTAAAAGATAAAAAGTATAATCATTTATTAAGGATAGCTTTAAACAAGAAAGTTATTTCAATATCTTTAAGAAAAAGAGTTGCTCCAAAATTAAATTTTAATTTAAAATTAGTAGATTTAAAAAGAGAAAAACCTCAATATAAAAATCTAAAATATAAAAAAATTTTATCTCATTTGCAAAAAATAGATAATTCAAAGTCAGATATTGCATTAGTTAATAATAAAAAAATTTTAGAAACAGGGACCTCTAATTTATTGTTTATTAAGAAAGAGAGTATTTTTAGCTCAAAAAAAGATTTTTATGAGGGTAATACATATAAATTTTTTAAAACGAAAATAAAAAGAATTATTAAAAAAGATATTTTTCTGAATGAATTAAATAAATATGATGAAATATTATTGATTGGCTCAGGAAAAGGTGTTGCTTCAGTTAAATCAATTAATCAAATTAATTGGAAAAGAAAAAATTTAAAAAAATATAAGCTGTTTTTAAGATACTATAAAAAAGCAATTAAAAACTGTAAATCATATAGAGTTTGATATGAAAGATCCAAATAATCCATGTTTGTTTTGTAATGTAAAAAAAAGTGGATGCGCTTATGAGAATGAACTTGCTTATGCTAGTTATGATACTTATCCAGTTACCAAACATCATTGCCTAATTATACCAAAAAGACATATAAAAGATTATTTTGATTTAAATAAGGATGAACTTTTGGCATGTCATGAACTCATTAAAACAGTAAAAAAAAAAATACTTCATGAAGATAAATCTGTAAAAGGATTTAATTTAGGAACTAATATTGGAAAAATTTCTGGTCAATCAATTCTACATTGTCATTTTCATTTAATTCCAAGACGAGAAGGGGACGTAGAGAATCCTCAAGGAGGTGTGAGATCTGTGATTCCAAACAAACAACATTATAAGAGATAAAAATAGCCTGTTATTAAAGACAAATTGACCAGAGTTAGTGGTTGAACTATTAATTCAACTATATATAAAACTTAAAAAAAATTAATCAAAATTTAACTAAAGGCGGAAATGTTAAGTAACAATCCCTTTTCAATACTAGCTGAGACAGTACCAACTATTGCTATGCAAGGTTTTATAATTGCAATGGTTGTTTTGATTGCAGTTGGAACTATTGTGCAAATGATACATCATAAAAACCTTACTTATTTTTTTAATAATGCAAAAAAAGCAAAACTTTCTGCAACAAAAAAATTAGGAGCAGGAGAGAAAGTATCAATAATTGCTAAGACTACAGTTGTAGATATTGGTACAACTTCTGAGCTGGGTTTTGGCAAAAGAAGACTTGCGCATGTTCTTGGAATGTACGGAACAATTTTATTTTGGGTATCATCTGCTATTTTAGTTTTTTGTTATACTGGTGCAGGAAAGTCAAATTCTGAAACTTGGTCAATTCTCTGGCATGTCGGTGCAATTCTAACTTGTCTAGGAGGTTATTGGTTTTGGTTTTTCTTAAGAGTTGATGTTTCAGCAGAAGCTCATCCATGGTACAGAATTATAAAAGCAGACTTGTTTGTTCTAGCATTACTAGCTTGTGCAACTTTTGGACTAGCTTGGTCATATACTCAATTTAGCAATCAAGTAGGTTTATCATTTTTATTTTTTACCTTATTTGTTGCTTCAAACTTAATTTTATTTGGTGGTGTGTATTGGTCTAAATTTGCTCACATGTTTTATAAACCAGGAGCAGCAATACAAAAAAATTTAGCTGAAGCTGATGGTTCAAGAGACAATTTACCTCCTCCAGCAGATGCTCCAGAGCAATTTGGCCTGGGTATAAAAAGAGAAGAGCCAAAACATTATTAATATGTTAATAGAAAAAGGAGAAAATTAAAAATTATGTCAACTTTTGTATACATGACAAGATGTGATGGATGTGGTCATTGTGTAGATATTTGCCCATCAGATATAATGCATATCGATGAAAATATTAGACGAGCAAAAAATATAGAACCTAACTTTTGTTGGGAATGTTATTCATGTGTAAAAGCCTGTCCTAACCATGCTATTGACGTTAGAGGTTATGCTGATTTTGCACCAATGGGTCATAGTGTAAGAGTGAGAAGAGAAGAGGAGAAAGGTACTATTTCTTGGAAAATAAAATTTAGAAATGGAACTGAAAAAAACTTTGTATCTCCAATTACAACTAAACCTTGGGGAAAATTTATTCCAAAACTTGCTGAAGGTGATACACCAAACCAAGGTGAAATAAATTCGCAAAGATTGTATAGTGAACCAGAAGGATTAAATACTAATCAAGAATTACCGTCTGTACCAAAAGAGTCATTTAAAAAAGGAGTTTACTACTAATGGCAAAGCATAAAACTCATTACGAGGAGTGTGATGTATTAGTTGTTGGAGGAGGAATGGCTGGAACTGGTGCAACATTTGAAGCAAGACATTGGGGAAGAGATCTTAAAATTGTTTGTGTTGAAAAGGCCAATATAGATAGAAGTGGAGCTGTTGCGCAAGGTTTATATGCAATCAATTGCTATATGGGTATGCAATGGGATGAAAATCAACCTGAGGATCATGTAAGATATGCAAGAAATGATTTAATGGGGATGGTAAGAGAAGATTTAGGTTACGATATGGCTCGTCACGTAGATTCTACAGTTCATATGTTTGATGAATGGGGTCTTCCAATGATGAAAAATGAAAAGACAGGAAGATACCTTAGAGAAGGTAAGTGGCAAATAATGATTCATGGTGAAAGTTATAAACCAATTGTTGCTGAAGCAGCTAAAAAATCAGCTGATAAGATTTATAACAGAATAATGGTGACACATTTACTTATGGATGAAGTTAAAGAAAATAGAATTGGTGGGGCTGTTGGCTTTAATATGAGAACAGGAGACTTCCATGTATTTAGAGCTAAAGCTGTAATTGTTGCTGCAGGTGGTGCTTCTCACATATTTAAACCTAGAGCAGTTGGAGAAGGTATGGGTAGAACTTGGTATGCACCATGGAGTAATGGCTCAGCATATGCTTTACCAATCGCAGCTGGTGCAAAGATGACTCAGATGGAAAACAGAATTGTTTTGTGTAGATTTAAGGATGGATATGGACCGGTTGGTGCATACTTTTTACATTTAAAAACATATACTCAAAATGCAAATGGTGAAAATTATGAAAAGAAATGGTATGATCAAACCAAAGAATTAGTTGGTGAATACATTGATCATCATCCAACACCTACATGTTTAAGAAATCATGCATTTATTCAAGAAGTAGCTGCAGGTGGTGGACCAATTCATATGGTAACTAAAGAAGCTTTTCAAGATCCACATTTAGAAACAGTAGGTTGGGAAAACTTCTTGGGAATGACAGTTGGTCAAGCAGTAGTATGGGCTTCACAAAATATTGATCCAAAATATACTAACCCTGAATTAACAACATCAGAACCTTATGTAATGGGATCTCATGCTACATGTTCAGGAGCATGGGTAAGTGGTCCAGAAGATTTATCTCCACCAGAATATTTCTGGGGATATAACAGAATGTTGACTATTGATGGACTTTTTGGAGCTGGTGATACAGTTGGTGGAAGTGCACATAAATTTTCATCTGGTTCATTTACAGAGGGAAGATTAGCTGCAAAAGCTGCTGTTAAATATATACAAGATAAAAAAGCTGACGGTATAGATGTTTCAGATAAACAGTGTGATGAATTTAAAAAAGCTGTCTATAAACCTTTGGAAACTTTTACAGTTGCTCAAAATGAAATTACAGGTGGAACTGTTTCACCAAGTTACATCTCACCAATACAAGGTCTTCAGAGACTTCAGAAGATTATGGATGAATATGTCGGCGGTATCACGTCAAATTATATGACTAATGGCAACATGCTAAAAAGAGCTCTTGAATTGTTAGAGTGGTTACAAGAAGATTTAGAGAAAGTAGGAGCTGAGGATTATCATCAATTAATGAGAGCATGGGAGTTGAAACATAGAACGTTAACTTCTCAATGTGTAACTGAACATACTTTATTTAGAGAAGAAACTCGTTGGCCTGGTTATTATTATAGAGGTGATCATATGAAACTTGATGATGATAATTGGCATTGTTTGACAGTTTCTAGACGAGATCCTAAAACAGGGAAGTTTACAATGGAAAAAGTTCCTGTTTACCATATCGTAGATGAGAAAGAAAAGAAGAAGGCGTCATAATTATCTGAAAAAATTTTATGGATCTTTTAGCAAAATCAGACGATGAGATTTTTGCAATCGCTAAACCTTTTTGGGAAAATTTAGTTAAAGCCTCTAATATGAAGGATTATGGAGGTTTTACTAAAGATTTTTCTACTCAAATGTTATTTGGGGCTAATGAAGTAGAACTAGGTAAACAGTGGGCAAACAACAAGATTATAACTAACTTGAACGAAACTTATGAACCTTTTGGTACCTTGAGGAGAGGTGAGCATATAACCGTTTTGATTAAACAGACCAATAAAGAAATACCAGGAGAATTTTTGGGTAGATTGGTATTGGGAATTGAAGATGGTGAGGTGAAGATTTTTGGGGCCACAATATATTAATTTAAGTTTGACAATTTTTTTACTGGGTGTATTGAAAGATATAGATGCACTTTTCAAAAATAAAAATACCTCAAAAAATAATTGACTATAAAACAACATTATTAAAAACAGGAATTTTTTCAGCTATAGCTGCTTGTTGGAGTGTTATCTTAATTGGAACTTTCTTAACTTTGAAATAAGTTTAAAAAAGTTTTGTTTATTATAGATGGAAGTTTTTTTACCTATAGCCCAAGTTTTTATTAATCCAGTAGAGATACTTTTGTTAAGTGCAATAGTTGGTGTCCTTTCAGGTTTGTTTGGTGTAGGTGGTGGATTTTTGATGACACCATTTTTAATTTTTATGGGGGTTCCACCTGCTTATGCAGTTGCGAATGAAGCTAATAATATATTAGCAACCTCAGTATCGGGATCTACTACTCATTGGCTGAAAAATACCCTTGATTATAAGATGGGTCTTATGATTGTTATTGGTGGTTCAATAGGTACTGCTTTAGGTATTTATACTTTTACTTATTTTAAAGACATTGGAAAAATAGATACAGTTATTTCATTAGCATATATGTATATTCTAGCAATAATTGGGACGTTAATGTTAGTTGAAAGCTTAGGTGAGATCGATAAAGCAAAAAAAAATGTAGTTGAAAGAAAAAAACTTCATGTTCACTATTGGATCCATGGCCTTCCTTTTAGAATGAGATTTCCAAAATCTAAATTGTACGAGAGTATTTTTACACCTATCATAATTGGATTAGTAGTTGGATTTATTGCTGCAATAATGGGGATTGGTGGAGCTTTTATACTAGTTCCAGCAATGATCTATATAATTAAAATGCCAACACGGTTAGTTCCGGGAACTTCTTTGTTTGTTACTATCTTTGTAAGCGTAATAGTTACTTTTTTACACTCAATTAATTATGGTTCAATAGATTTGATGTTAGTTTTGTTGTTGGTAGTTGGCTCTATTGTGGGTGTTCAGATAGGTCAAAAAATTGGAGAACAAATAGATAGTTCTGGATTAAAAGCTTTATTAGCAATCTTATTGCTCATAGTAGGTATAGCAATTGCTTATGATACTTTTTTTGCAGAAGGAATTCAAAACGGAACCACAATAACTAAATCTCAAGATTTAAATTTCTTTTCTAATTTTATTAAAGATTTTTCAAAAGATATGCCATTTTTTTATGGATTATTTTCAATAATGTTCGCAGTTTTCTTAGGAATTGGAGCTGCATTTATAAGAAGATTTATTTCAAAGTTTAGAAAAAAATACTTTGTTAAACCTGCGAAGTAATTTTAAGCACTTCTGTAAAGCTTTGTCATTACAAATTCTCTATGACCTAAGGCTTCAGCACATGTTAATCTTCCATTAGCAACCCTTAATGTTGTTTCAATAAGTTTATCTCCTGCCTCTGACATATTCATTTCTCTTGATAGAATTTTTGAAACATCACAATCTATATGTTCACCCATTCCTTTTACAGTAAGTGGATTTGCAGTTAATTTAACAACAGGCTCTATTGGATTGCCTACTATATTACCTTGTCCAGTTGGAAATAAATGAATATTAAAACCTGCAGCAGCTTGTAATGTTACACATTCTGCAGCAGCAGAGGAAGTATCCATAAAGTATAATCCTTTACCCTTTTTTGGTTCCTCAGCTGGTTCTAAGACATCAACAAATTTACAATTTCCAATTTTTTGAAAATTACCAAATGCCTTTTCCTCTATGGTTGTTAAACCTCCAGCAATATTTCCAGCTGTAGGTTGACTTTCTGAGAGATCATCTGTCGCCTCTTTTAAAATAAAATCATTATAGGCACTCCAGGTCTTCATAAATTTATCTGATGCCTCTTTTGTTGCACCTCTAGTAGCACAAACTTTTTCTGCACCAGTAAGTTCTGAAGTTTCACCAAAACACAAATGAACTCCCAGAGGTTCAAGTTTGTCCATTAGATTTCCCACAGTTGGATTAGCAGCTAAGCCTGAAGTAGTATCAGACTCACCACATTTAACTGAAATCCACAAATCACTGATTGGACATTCCTCTCTCTGTTTTTCTGATGCCCACATAACAAATTCTTGAGCTTTTTTGGAAGCTCTCATCACTGTACCAATATCACCTGTTCGTTCTATATGAAAACCCTCAACTGGCTTTCCAGTTTTTGCAATTCCATCAACTATTTTCTTTGTCCATTTAGGCTCAATCCCTATAACAATAACCGCAGCAACGTTAGGATTGCTTCCAGTTCCGATCATTGTTCTAAAATGTAATTCTAAATCAGCACCAAATTGAAGTCTTCCATAAGAGTGTGGAAGAGCGATTGTGCCCTTTATATTGTTTGCTACTGCCTCTGCACATGCATTTGAAATATCGTCCACTGGAAGAATAATTACATGATTTCTAGTTCCCGCTCTCCCGTTCTCTCTTTTGTAGCCTAAAAAACTTTTTGGAATTTCCATTATATCTATTTTTACTTTACCATTTTTTTGTTTTTACGTTATGTACATGAACATGTTCACCCTTTTTGATTGATTTTACAACTTTACCAATATCATGACCATATTTGAGGATTGTATCTCCCTCTTTTAAATCTACCATTGCAATTTTATGACCTAAAGGGATTTCATCCATTGATTGAACATTTATTGTACTGTCATTTTCCATTATCCAGCAAGAGCAATCTTGTTTTGGGGTGATTTTTTCAATAACAACTACCCCTACATTGTCTTTTTGATCATGAATAATAATGTCTGTGGCCATATATTATGGTGTCGATTTGTTTGTTTGAATTTTCTAAAATCTTATATATTAATCGCTCAAATTAACAATTATTTTTTAAAAAAATTGTACATACGTAATTTAGAAAGGTTCTATTAATGACAAAAATGACGACAGAAGAAGCTTTTGTAAAAGTTTTACAAATGCATGGTATTGAACATGCTTTTGGAATAATTGGATCAGCATTCATGCCTATATCTGATATTTTTCCAGACGCGGGAATTACTTTTTGGGATGTCGCACATGAAACTAATGGTGGTTTAATCGCTGATGGTTACACAAGAGCTACAGGAAAAATGTCAATGGTCATTGCACAAAATGGACCTGGAATAACTGGTTTAGTTACACCAATTAAAACTGCTTATTGGAATCACACGCCATTATTATTAGTAACACCACAAGCCGCAAACAAAACAATGGGACAAGGTGGTTTCCAAGAAGTTGAACAAATGAATTTATTTAAAGATATGGTTTGCTATCAAGAAGAAGTTAGAGACCCATCAAGAATGGCAGAAGTATTAAATAGAGTAATTGAAAAAGCTATTAGAGGTTCTGCACCCGCTCAAATTAATGTACCGAGAGATTATTGGTGTCAAGTTATTGATATTGATCTTCCACCGATTGTAAGATTAGAAAGACAAGGTGGAGGAGCTGATGCAATTTCAAAAGCAGCAGATATTTTGTCAAAGGCAAAATTTCCAGTAATTTTATCTGGCGCTGGTGTAGTAATTGGTGGAGCAATTGAAGAGACAAAAAAACTTGCTGAAAAATTAGACTCACCAGTTTGCTCTGGTTACCAACACAATGATAGTTTTCCAGGAAGCCACCCTTTAGCAGTTGGGCCATTAGGATATAATGGATCAAAAGCTGCTATGGAATTAATTTCAAAAGCAGATGTTGTTTTAGCTTTAGGAACTAGATTAAATCCTTTCTCAACTCTTCCAGGTTATGGAATTGATTATTGGCCAAAGAATGCAAATATTATTCAAGTAGATATCAACCCTGATAGAATAGGTTTAACAAAAAAAGTTACTGTTGGAATTAGTGGTGATGCAAAATTAGTAGCTCAACAAATTTATGAAAAATTATCATCGAATGCTGGTGATACAGACAGACAAAAAAGGATAGATTTAATTCATCAAACTAAATCAGCTTGGTTACAAAAACTATCTAGTTTAGATCATGAAGATGATGATGAAGGAACAGTTTGGAATAAAGAAGCAAGAGAAAGAGACTCAGATAGGATGTCACCTCGACAAGCTTGGAGAGCTATTCAAGCAGGTATGCCAGAAGACGTAATTATTTCAAGTGACATTGGTAATAATTGTGCAATTGGAAATGCGTACCCAACTTTTGAAAAACCTAGAAAGTATTTAGCACCTGGATTATTTGGTCCATGTGGTTATGGTTTTCCATCTATATTAGGAGCAAAAATTGGTTGTCCTGATACACCAGTAATTGGTTTTGCTGGTGATGGAGCATTTGGAATTAGTATGAATGAAATGAGTTCTTGTGCTAGAGAAGAGTGGCCAGCAATTACAATGGTTATTTTTAGAAATTACCAATGGGGTGCAGAAAAAAGAAATACAACACTTTGGTTTGATAATAATTTTATAGGTACAGAATTGGATCCTGAATTAAGCTATGCAAAAGTTGCTGATGCTTGTGGATTAAAAGGAGTAACCGCAAGAACCATGGAAGAAACCACAAATGCAATAAAAAAATCTTGTGAAGATCAAAAAAAAGGGATTACAACATTCATTGAAGTTATCTTAAACCAGGAACTTGGTGAACCATTTAGAAGAGATGCAATGAAAAAGCCAGTTAGAGTTGCTGGTATAGATAAAAATGATATGAAACCTCAAAAATCTTTGAATGGATGATATAAAAATAAGTTCTAATAGAA
>CACJNO010000002.1:0-52500 GCA_902594825.1 uncultured Pelagibacteraceae bacterium
ATCATTGAAATCTATAAGAACTGATTCAACAATATTAATTATTTTTTTATCTGTAACCCTAAGTCCTCTTATAAATTTTGATTGGATATTTGATTTGTCTAATTCTCTTTTAATTCTTGGCCCACCTCCATGAACAATTACAATAGAAATACCCAGTTTATTTAAAATATTAATATCCGTTATAAAATTGTTGAATATATCTCTATCGATAAAAACATTTCCACCATATTTAATTACAATTAAATCATTTTTATATTTTTCTATATATTTTGAAACTTCATTAATTGGAGGTCCATTTTTAGGTAATATTTTTTCTAAATCCATTAATTTTAAAAATAATTTGTAAATATTAAGTCGTAGTTCTTATAGTAGTTCTTTTCATAATGAACAATTGTTGAGCCATAGTAAGAATATTATTTACCGTCCAGTAAATTACTAATCCACTTGGGAATGGTGCAAGAATAACTGTTAAAAAAAGAGGAAAGAATGCAAAAATTTTTGCTTGCATCGCGTCTGTGGGTGCTGGATTAAGTTTTTGTTGTATCCACATGGAAACTCCCATTGCTACAGGCCAAGCTCCTATAACCAAAAATGAGGGCACATCATAAGGCAAAAGACCGAATAAATTAAATATACTTGTGGGGTCTCGATCGCTTAAGTCATGTATCCATCCATAAAATGGCATGTGGCGCATTTCAATTGTTACAAATAAAACTTTATATAATGCAAAGAAAACTGGAATTTGAACAAGTATTGGCAAACATCCTGACATTGGGTTTACTTTTTCTTTTTTGTAAAGTGCCATCATTTCTTGTTGTAGTTTCATTTTATCATTTTTATGAAGCTCCTTAAGTCTAACCATCTCTGGTTGGAGAGCTTTCATTTTTGCCATACTTCTAAAAGAAAAGTTAGCCAATGGGAAAAAAGCTAATCTTATACAAATTGTAACTGCAATTATAGCTAATCCATAGTTTCCGAGTAATTTAAAGAAATAATCTAAACCAAAAAAAAGTGGTTTAGTAATAAAATACAAGAAACCCCAATCAATTACTAAATCAAATTTATCTATATTTAACGCTTCTGCGTAACCATCAATTATATCTACTCTTTTAGCTGCAATAATTATTTGAAGTTCTTCCTCGATCGAACTATTTTCATTTAACGTTAAAGGGTCTGTTGCTATAAAATTAGCTCTAAATTTATTTTTATAATCAAATGTAGTTTTAAACTCTTTGTTATTTGGAGGAATTAAAGACGATATGAAATATTTATCTGAAATGCCAAGCCATCCTTTTTTAGCAACCCTTGTAAATTTTTTTTCTTGTATATCGTCGTAATCTTCTTCGATTAATTCCTCATCAAGAGTAGCTACCAACCCCTCATGAAGAATATAAAAATCAGTTATATTCTCAGGAATTTTATTTCTTATTATTTGACCGTATGAGTAAAAATCATATTTTCTATTTGTTCCATTAATTACTTTTTGTTTAATCGTAAATAAATATTTTTCATCTAAAGAAATTTCTTTTTCAAATTTAATTCCTTGATTATTAGTCCAGGATAATTTTATAGGAGTTTGGTCAGTTAATTTATTATTTCCAATTATTGACCAAACTGTATCAGAACTAGGAATATCAATATTTTTATCTGTTGTAACAAATCCACTTTCTACTAGATAGCCATCATCTATATTTCTTGGCCCTAATAAAGTTACTTTTTTTTCTTTATTTAGGTCCACTTTATAATTTTTGAAAGTTAAATCATCTATTGAAGCACCTTTAAGAGAAATTGATCCTATTATATTTTTATTTTCAAATTCAATTCTTTGACTTTTTTGTAATGCTTCATCCCGTGAGATAGAGACAACAGTTTCTTTTTGTTCTAAACTTGGTGTGTCAGTATTTTGTTCGATTTTTTTTTTTTCAGCTAGCTTCTGATTAGTTGCACTTTGTTCAGGAATAAAAAATAGTGAATATAGAACGATTACTGCAGAAGACAAGGCAATTGCAGCTATAACATTTTTTTGAGTCCATTATTTATTAACTTTCATTTTTTTTTTTACTGGATCAAATCCACCACTACCCCAAGGATGACAAGATAAAATTCTTTTAAAACTAAAATAAAGACCTTTGAAAAAACCAAAAGTTTTTAAAGCCTCAATTGCATAATCAGAACAAGTTGGTACAAATCTGCATGTATTTCCGAGTAAAGGACTTATAAAGAATTGATAACCTTTGATTAATTTTATAACTATCTTAGAGAGAATATTCATTATTTTATTTTTTTAAATTCCTGAAATAAGGTTTCTTTTATATTTTTAAACTCATTATTTAGCATAGTTGGCTTAGCAATAACAAGATATGAATAGTTCAGTTTTATTGATATTTTTTTGATTGCATCATTCATTATGTTTCTTAAACGCCTTTTTATTTTATTTCTTTTAATAGCGTTGCCTAATTTTTTTTTAGCAACAAATGATATATTCAATTTATTGTCATTTTTGTAACTTAAAATTCCAAAAAAAATTGTAACATATTTATTTGAAATTTTTTTCTCTTTAAGTAAAGTTTGAAATTCTTTATTTTTAGAAAGAGCAACTATTTTGCTTCTCATTAATTTAACCAGATACTGTTAATGATTTTCTTCCTCTTGCACGTCTTCTAGCTAAAAGCTTTTTTCCACCTTTAGATTTCATTTTTGATCTAAAACCATGTTTTCTGGCTCTTTTAATCTTAGATGGTTGATACGTTCTTTTCATAAATGTGGTAAAATTTTTTATAAAATTTGGCTCTTTATAGTAATTAAATATATAAATAGCAAATAGAAGATTTTATAAATAGCATAAACAACTATGGAAAAAGCAAAAAAAATGAAAATATTCATAGGTTTATCATATTTGATTTTGTTAACTGTTTTTCTATTTTTATTTTTTTCAAAATTTAGTCTTCAAGAAATAACTTCTTATGATTTTATTAAAGAAAATAGGTCATATTTTTTTGAACTTAAAAATTCCAATTTATTTCTAGTTTTTTTTGTCTTCTTAATTCTAACTATACTATGGGTGTTTCCATTTTTGGGTTTTGGATCTCCAATAGCTCTTATGGGTGGGTTTATTTTTGGTAAATGGATTGGTACTTTTGTTGTTGTTTTAGGTTTAAGTATAGGTGCAACTTTTTTGTATATATTCGGTAATTATTTTTTAAAAAATTTAATTAAAGAAAAATTTTTGGACAAATATAAAGATTTAGAGAATAAATTTAAAAAATCTGAGTTTCTTTATTTGTTAATTTATCGATTTATAGGTGGTATACCTTGGCAACTAAGTTGTATCTTGCCAACAATTTTTAATGTGAAGGTGAGTAATTTTTTCTTGGCATCTTTGATAGGAATTATTCCTCAAATTTTTCTAGTTGTTTCTATTGGAAGTGGATTAGAGAAAGTAATAGAACAAAATTCAGATATTCCTACAGTCACTGATATAATTTTCCTACCCGATATTTATTTTCCAATTTTGGCTTTTTTGAGTTTAGTTTTGATAACAGTTTTTATCAGAAGATGGTTTTACAAAAAAAAAGACTAGTGGTGCTCCCACCCTGTACTGACCAGGGAACTAGTCCTTACCAAGGACTTGTTATGCCATTTAACTATAGGAGCGTTTATCACAAATTGTATTTTATTGATAATAAAGCATTTTTTTCAAATTATTGCCTTAATTTTTTAGTTAATATGATTTATATCTAATTGAGGAAATTTTTATGGGTATTCATTACGATTACAAATCTACAAGAAGTGCTAAGCTAATGGAAAAGCAAGCAAAGAGAGAAAGAAAGTTAGCTGAAAAAAAAGCAAAAAGATTAGCAAAAGAAGGTCCAAAAAAAAATGATACTAAAGAAAAAGTTTTAGATGCCTCAAAACCTATTACTTTAGATTTTCTTACAAATCCAGACAAAGAATGACTACTAAAGAAAAAAATGAGCGTTTAAGCTTGGCGCTTAGGAAAAATTTAAAAAAAAGAAAAACCTTTCAAAGAAAAAAAAGTAAAAAAAATAAATAATGTCTATTCAGCCCGATAAATGGATTAAAGAAATGTGCAAAAAACATAATATGATTGAGCCATTTTTAGATCACCAAGTTTCAGAAGGAAAAATATCATATGGATTAAGTAGTATGGGATATGATGTAAGAATATCTGATGAATATAGAATATTTACCAATGTAAATAATTCTCTAGTTGACCCAAAAAACTTTTCAGAAGAAAACTTTGTTTCTAAAAAAGGCGACCATTGCATTATACCACCTAATTCTTTTGTTTTAGCAAAAACTGTTGAATATTTTAGGATTCCCAAGGATGTATTATGCATTTGTGTAGGAAAATCCACATATGCTCGTTGTGGTATCATAGTAAATGTTACACCAATAGAAAATTCATTTAATGGCAATATTGTAATCGAACTTTCAAATACGACCCCAAATCCTGCAAAAATTTATTCTAATGAGGGAATAGCGCAGTTTTTATTTTTTAAATCTGATTCTGAGCCGGAAACTACTTATGCATCCAAAAATGGAAAATATCAAAATCAAACAACGATACAGGTTGCTAAGATTAAAAAATAATTTATGGATAAATTTCTGATCGAAGGCCCTTGTAAAATTAGGGGTGAAGTTTTGGTTTCAGGTTCAAAAAATGCGTCTTTACCAATATTAGCTTCAACTTTATTATTTGATCAACCAGTAATTATTCAGAATTTACCAAAAGTAAAAGATATAGACACAATGTTAAATTTATTAAAATCTTTGGGTTCAAACATAGTCTTATCCAAAGATAAAAAAACTGCGAAAATTACTAATAAAAAAAATATGAAAACTTTTGCAAGTTATTCTCTTGTTAAAACCATGAGAGGATCTATTCTAGTTTTAGGCCCTTTAGTTGCAAAATATCATAAGTCCAAAACTTCATTGCCAGGAGGATGTCTTATTGGAGCAAGGCCTGTAAATTATCATCTAGCTGCATTAAAAAAACTTGGAATGAATTATCAAATAAAAGATGGTTATATTCTAGCAAAATCTAAGGGTAAACTTAAAGGCACAATTATTAATTTTCCAAATATCAGTGTTGGAGCTACTGAAAATTCTATTATTGCTGCATGTTTAGCAAAAGGTAAGACTATCTTAAGGAATTGTGCAATTGAGCCTGAAATAAAAGATCTGACAAAATTTTTGAATTCAGCTGGTGCGAAAATAAAATGGTCAGGACGAACATGTGAAATAACTGGAGTAAACTATTTAAACCAGACCAAGTATTCAGTAATGGCTGATAGAATAGAAGCTGGAACATTTTGTATTGCTGCTACACTTACTAAAGGACATTTAGAAATAAAAAATCTTGATCCTAGAGTAATAAATACAGAACTAAAATTATTGAAAAAAGCTGGTGCAAAAATTAAGACAAATATTGATAAAATTTTAATTCAAGGACCTAAAAAAATTAAATCAATAGGAAACATCAAAACAAAAGAGTGGCCAGGTATAAGTACTGACATGCAGGCACAATTAATGGTTCTGATGTGTAAAGCTAGTGGCAAAAGCTCAATTACTGAAAATATTTTTGAAAATAGATTTATGCATGTTGCTGAACTTCAAAGGCTTGGAGCAAAAATTATAATAAATAATAACAAGGCTTTAATTCAAGGAAATACTAATTTTATAGGTGCGGAATTAATGTCAAGTGACTTAAGAGCTTCAGTAGCTCTTGTATTAGCAGCTTTAGTTTCTGATGGTAGGTCTTATATCAATAGAATTTACCATTTAGATAGAGGATATGAAAAAATTGAAAATAAATTAAAGAAAATTGGAGTTAGTATTAAAAGATTAAAATAATGATTAAATATTTAGCAAAAATAATTGCAAGTGATCAGGAAGGGTTACAAATGATTTCGGCTTGTAGTTCGGGAGCTAAAGTAAAAGTTGCTAATATAAAATATCTTGCCTCAAATAAAGTTTTTTTATTATCAATTGAGAGAATTAAGGTTGAAACCAATCAAGAAAATAAGAAAATTGAGAGTGTTTGCAGGTTTGACTTCGTTGACAAAGTGAGATCAAAGAATATTGATCAATCAAATAAAGATATGATTTTAGAATTAATCGGAATAGATTATTTGAAAAATAATAGTGAATATGAAATAAATCTTATTTTTAATAATAATGCATACATAGCTTTGACTACAGAAACTATTGAAGTAAGACTAGAGGATCAAAGTGAAATCAAATAAATATGGAAATATTAAAAAGCAATAATAAAAATTTTGATAAAAAATTGAATTTTTTACTTTCTAAAAGAAAAAATAAATTTCAATCTAATTCAGTTTCAGTAATTAATATTATTAAAGACGTTAAAAAAAATGGTGATAAAGCTGTATTGAAATATGAAAAAAAATTTAATAAAAATACTAAAATAGTACCAAGTTACAAAAGTATAATTAAATCAATAAATTCTTTAAGTCCAAAAGTAAAGAAAGCAATTGATATTGCGTATAGTAGAATTTATAAATTTCATTCACTTCAAAAGTTTAAAAATATTTCTTATACAGACGAATTTAAAAATAAACTTGAATATAAGTATTTACCATTGGCGTCTGTTGCAATTTATGTTCCAGGCTCATCTGTGTCTTATCCCTCAAGCGTGTTGATGAATGCTATTCCAGCAATAGTTGCGGGTGTAAAGAGAATAGTAATGATAAGTCCAAGCTATAAGGGCAAACAAAATCCAGCTGTGTTATATGCTGCAAAGAAATGTAAAATAAAAGAAATTTACTCAATTGGAGGTCCTTCAGGTATTGCAGCTGTAGCATACGGAACTAATAAAATTAAAAAGGTTGATAAAATAGTTGGTCCAGGAAACATTTATGTTTCAGCTGCTAAAAAAGAAGTCTTTGGAGATGTAGGGATTGAAGGTATGACTGCGGGACCATCAGAAGTAACGATTGTTTGTGACAAATACTCAAATCCAGAATGGATTGCGAGTGATTTAATTGGACAAGCGGAGCATGATAATCTCGCTCAGTGTATTTTAATTTCAAAAGATAAAAACCTAATTGAAAAAGTAAAGATTGAAATTTTTAAACAGTTAAAAGAAATTCCTAGGACGTCTTTGGCAAAAAAAAGCTTAATAAATTATGGAATATTGATGCATATTAGTTCAAATAAAAAAATTATTGATATTGTAAATAACATTGCACCAGAACACCTAGAATTGAATATTAAAAATTATAAATCAATTTTATCAAAAATTAAAAATTCTGGTTCAATCTGTTTAGGCAAATATGCCGTAATGGCAATGACAGATTATAATGTTGGATCTAACCACGTTTTACCAACTAATGCTTCAGCGAAATACTCAAGCGGTATATGTGTGAATGATTTTTGTAAAAGAATTTCTTATATAAACTTATCAAAAAAGGGTATTGAAACTCTCGGTCCATCAGTTATAACACTTGCAAATTATGAAGGGTTGGTTGGACATGCACAATCTGTAATAAAAAGAATAAGGAGAAAATAAAATTGCCAAAAGAAGAAATTCTAGAATACGAGGGTAAAGTCATTGAATTACTGCCACAGGCGAACTTCAAAATAATGTTAGACAATGGACACGAAATTAAAGCTGTAATTAGTGGAAGACTCCGAAAAAATAGAATTAGAATTTTAACTGGTGATCGAGTAAAGGTTGCTATAAGTCCTTACGATCTTACACGTGGACGTGTAACTTATAGGATTTAATTGGCTGAGTAGCTCAGGAGTAGAGCAGAGCCCTGAAAAGGCTTGTGTCGGAGGTGCGAATCCTTCCTCAGCCACCACCGAAAAGTTTCATCTTGAAATAATTATAAAAGAAATTAATTTAATATATTATAAAAAATAAAAGGACTAAGAAATAAGATGAGTATAAAAGGAACTGTTAAATGGTACAATTCTCGCAAGGGATTTGGATTTATTGAAAGAGAAGATAAAGAAAAGGATGTTTTTGTTCATGCTTCGGCGTGTAAGTCTGCAGGAATAAGATATTTAGAAGAAAATCAAAAGATTGAATTTGATCTTTCAGAAGATACAGGAAAAGGTCCTGCAGCAGTTAATTTGAAAAAAATAGATTAATTTTAAAACTTTAAAAAGGGCGATATATCTATATTAATACGTTTATGTCCTTTTTCTTTTAAAGGTTGCATAATTTTAATTTTTGTCTAAAAGACCTCTGATGATTTGCAATATGAATATAATTAGGAGTTATTATTGTACTTTAAGAAAATTTTTTAAAGGAACTAATAAAGGTGTGCACAATCATTTTCATGCTGGCTAAAGCTAGCATTTCAAAAATTATTATATAATTTAAAATCAAGAAAAAATAGGTTATTAACAATAAAAGGAGCCTTGGTGGTGAAATAGTATCACGTCGGTTTGTGGATCCGAAATCGTAGGGGCAGAACCTACCCAAGGTACCAAAAAATGAATAAAGAAAATAAATTAATTCCTGAGTTACCCTCGGGATTTGAAGATCGTTGGGGAAAAAAACTTCTTCTCAAAAAAAAGCTTTTAAAAGCTATTGAGAATAATTTTATAAAATTTGGAGCAGAAGCTATTGAGACCCCAACCTTTGAAATTAGAAAAAATATAGGATCTTTTCTTGCAGAAGATGACAGTAATCCTATGTCCGATGTATTTTCATTTCGAGATGGAGATAAAAGTTTAACCGCTCGCTATGATCTTTCAAGCCCACTTGCAAGATTTTATGCTCAAAACAATCAAGAACTTCCATCAACATTTAAGCGTTATCAAATTCAGAATGTTTTTAGAAATGAAAAAGCTGGAAATGGCAGGTATAGGGAGTTCCTGCAAGCAGATTTTGATATTATAGGTAATGTTAATCCTGCCCAAGCTAATGCTGAACTTTGTAATTTAATATCAAGTACATTATTAGAATGTGGATTAAACAAAAATCAGTTTACAATTAATGTAAGTAATAGAAAAATTATCCAAGGCTTAATTGATGAATTAAAAATTTCTGAAAAAAAACAAATTAAAGTTATCAGAGCAATCGATAAATTAGATAAGCCTGGATTTGGTTTAAAAGGAGTTGAAGATTTACTTAAAAAAGAACGAAAAGATCAAAGTGGCGCAATTACTAAGGGAGCTGATCTATCCGATGAACAAGCTGCACAAATATTAAATTTCTTAAAAATAAAAGATTTAAAAGAATTAAAAGAAAACCTAAAAAATTCATTATCTCAAGAAGGAATTAGTGAGTTAGAAAATGTATTTGAAGTACTAAGATATGGATCAAATTTAAATCAAGTTAAGACGAATTTTACGATAGTTAGAGGCTTGGCCTATTATTCTGATTTTATTGTAGAGACTAATTTAAATTTCAAAGTCACCAATAACAAAGGTAAAGAAATACAGTTGGGGAGTATTTGTTCAGGAGGGGCGTACGCTAAACTCATTTCAAGGTTTAGAGGAGTTGATGTTCCCGGGACAGGAATTAGTTTTGGTGTAGATAGACTGTTATTTGCTTTAATGCAATTGGATCAAATTAAAATTGAAGATCAAAAACCAGTTTTAGTTTGTGTAATGGATGAAAAATATTTGAAAAATTATTATGAATTAGTTGATCAATTAAGAGGTAATAATATTAGTGCTGAAGTTTTTTTGAACACAAAAAAAAATCTAAGTAAACAGCTTGACTTAGCAAATAAACGTCAATTATCCGTTGCAATTATTTGTGGAGAAAATGAATTTAATGATAATACAATCACTATAAAAAATCTTAAAGGCGTTAAAGGCGAAAATAATCAAACAATTCCAAAAGCAAATTTAATAGATGAAATCAAAAAACTTATCTGACAAAATCCTCAGATCAGTAAAATCTGAAGGATTTAAGTATATTCAATTACCCTCAGTAATTGAAACAAATCATATTGTTCAACGATCTGGTGAAAGTTTTAGGAAATTTATCTTTTCGTTTACTGACCAGACAGGTAATGAATTATGTTTAAGACCCGATCTTACAATAGCTTCTTGCCTTAGATATTTAGAAAATAATTTGAAACGTAAAGAAAAAATATTTTATAGTGGTCAAGCATACAGGAAGTCCCAAAATAAAAAAAATTCAATTATTAGAGATCAAGTAGGTTTTGAAATTATAGGATCTCAAAATGAAAAAAATGATGATAAAGAGATCATAAATACTTCTTTAAAGTCTTTAAAAAATTTCAAATATTCATCTGGTACGATTACAATTGGTAATGTGGAAATTTTTAATCTTTTAATTTCTAAATTAGATATACCGAAAAGATGGAAATTAAGACTTTCAAGACATTTTTGGAGAGAAGATTATTTTAATGACTTATTAAAAAGATTAGAAACAAATTCTGATGTAGACCCAACAATTGTCGAGGTTGATAAAAGGCGTTATCTAAAAATGTTGAAAGATGATCAATCATCTATTGTTGCAAATAGAACATTTAAAGAAATCTTAGAGAGATTTGATAAAAAGATTAAGGATCCAAGGAGAGCTAGTAAGGGAAGAAATATTTCAAAAGCTATTAAGGAATTTTTAAGTATTAAATGTCCAATAAACAAAGCTGCTTATGAACTGAATAAATTTTTTAAAAAAAATAAAATTAATCTAATTGTCGATCAAAAATATTTCCCTATCTCAAAAAATAAGTTATCTAAACTAAATGTAGTTTTCTCAACAGCCTTCGGTAGACAATTAGAATATTATACAGGAATGGTCTTTAAAATAGATATTAAATCTAAGTCAAAAATTGTTAATTGTTGTAATGGAGGACGTTATGATAAATTGATTTCTGATCTTGGTTCAAAAAAACAAACGCCAGCTGTTGGAGCTGCTTTCAATCTTAATTATTAATTATGAAGAATTTTATTAATATAGGAATACCAAGTAAAGGACGATTAAGAAAAGATGTTTTAAAAATTTTTAATAAAAGAAAATTAAAACTTATTTCTGAAAGAGGAGAAAGGGATTTAATTGGATCAATTAAGAATAAACAAAATATAAAAATTCTTTATTTACATGCACGAGAGATTATCGAGAGATTAGGGGATGGGTCTTTAGATGTTGGATTTTCAGGTTTAGATTTACTTAAAGAAAGTGAAATTAATGTACAAAATAAGATTAATGTAATTAAAAAATTTGATTTTGGAAAAGCTAATTTAGTAGTGGCTATACCAGATCCATGGATAGATGTTCAAACGATCGCTGACCTCGAGGAAATTGCCTTTGAATTTAGAGATAATAAGAAAAAAAGATTAAGAGTTGCAACTAAATATCCAAATTTAACTAGAGACTTTTTATTTTCAAAAGGGGTAACACAATTTAAGTTAATAGATAGTTTAGGAGCTACAGAATCTTACCCTTTCACTGGCTCAGCTGAAATAATTACCGATATAACATCTACAGGCGAAACTCTCAAAGCAAACAATTTGCGTATCTTAAAAGATGGAGAAATTTTGAGATCTCAGGCTTGTATCTTCACCTCAAAAAAGAATAGTAAGAAAAAAGGATTAAAAAATTTAATAGGATTACTTTCCAAGTAATTTATCTTTAAAATAAATAAGAATAATTTTAATAATATCTAAATTTCTTATTATTGCATAGAGGCCAATTAAAACTAATAAGATTAATATTATTAAAAAATATATGTTCATTATTAATTATTAATAAAAGAAAATATAAATTGAAATATAAAAATAGGAGTATAACGTAGAGAATCATGGAGATAATTATAGTAGGATTAATATTAGTTGTTTTATTAGTAAATTTAGCTTTGTTTTCAAAGTTCAAAAAAAAGCCTAATGAGGATGATAACAAAGATCAAGAAGTCCTTAAAATTAAGAATGACATCGATAGTCTTAAAAATTCGTTAGGTGAGTCATTCAATAGTATGAGCAAAGAGGTTGCGAAAGATATGACTGCTGCTTTGACTAAAGTGGATGAAAAAGTTGGAAATTTCAATCAACAAGTTCAACTGCTAAATCAAAGCCAAGAGGGGATTACTAAAATTTTAGCCGGAGTTAAAAAATATGGAACTTTAGCAGAGTATTCTTTGGGAGCTCTTATGAAAGATTTACTACCTACATCTCAATTTATGACTAATGTAAAGATGAAGGAAGATACGAGTGAAAATGTTGAATTTGCAATTAAACTTCAAGGAGATGTTTTAGTACCAGTAGATTCACATTTTCCCGCTGAAAAGTTTAAAGCTATAACAGATGCTCATGAAGTGGATGATAAAAAAGCAGCAGCGGACGCTAGAAATAAATTAGCGAGCGCATTTAAAACAAAAGCAAAAAGCGTAAATGAAAAATATATTGTTCCACCAAAGACCACTGATTTTGCAATTGTTTATGCACCAACTGAAAGTCTTTATAAAGAATTAACAGAGTATCAAGATCCTAGTACAAAGGAATTACTAACCCAAGAATTAATGAAGAAGTATAAGATTGTAATTTGTGGTCCTAATACTCTATCAGCCTATTTGCAATCTTTACATATGGGTTTTCAATCATTGAAAGTGCAAAAAGGAGCTACAGAGATATATAATCACTTAAAAACAATCACTACTAGATTTGGTAAGCATTTTGATAACATTATTGTGCTTAGAAAAAAATTAGAGGAAGCTATGAGTGTGGTTGATAAGTTTGGTACTGATGCAAGATCAATAAGTAGAACTCTAGAAAATATCAAAGATCCCGAACAGGTTGAGAAAGCTGTCCAAACAGAAAATGTAGAAAAATTTGTCGAAAGAAATAAACAAGTTAAAAATTAATTTCTTTTTTTCAAAAATACAGATTATAAGAAATCACATGCGTTGGAATAAGAAATACAATTATCCTACATCATCACGAGCTACTGAAAATGGAGTAAGAAGGTATGTTTTAGGAGAAACAAAATTACCAAGTGTGACTTCAATACTTGATGCAACTAAGTCTGAGGAAGATAAAGCAGCTTTAGCAAATTGGCGAGAAAGAACTGGTTATAAAGAAGCTGAAGCGATTACAAAAGCTGCCAGCAGCAGAGGATCACAAATGCATAGTTATTTGGAGTCTTATATTTTAGGAAGAGAAAATTTAAGTTTTTTTGAAGATAATGAACAATATAAAAAGATGGCAAAGGAAATCATTGATAAGGGGCTAACAAATAGATTAGAGGAAGTTTATGGTGTTGAGTGCACAATGGTGTACCCAATGAAGTACGCAGGCACTGCTGACTGTGTTGGATTGTACGAGGGAAAAGAAACAATAATTGATTTCAAGCAATCCAATAAACCAAAAAAAGCTGAATACATAGACTCTTGGTTTTTACAAACTGCTGCTTATTCTTTAGCTCATAATGTTGCTCATAATTCTAATATCTCAGCTTGTGTTATTCTTGTTTGCACAGTAGATAATTTATTTCAAGAGTTTAAAATTCAAGGACCTGAGTTGGTAACTTATCAAAACTTATTTCTTGGAAGACTTAAAAAATTTAATGAACACACAAATATTGGTTAAATAAAAAATGGAAAAAATAGTAATCTACGATACAGAAACAACCAATAGTACTATTTGGGGATCAATAATTGAGGTAGGGGCAGTTGTAGTTGACAAAAATTTAAAAGAAATTGGTAAATTAAATATAAGAGGTAGAATGCCTGAAGGTGAGGTTCCAAGCGCTAAGGCACTACTTGTTAATTCAACAAGTATTAATTTATTAACAAAAGGTAATTATTCACATTATGATTTTTTGGGTGCTGTCGAGAATTTTTTCGTAAAATGTGCTCCAGCAATGTTCATCGGTTGGTCAAATTTAAATTTTGATAGAAGAATGTTTCATTTTAATTTTTTTAAGGGAAACAGATACCCATATGCTACTCACTCATCACCTAATCAAGAACATGATGGTTTACATATTGCGAGAGCGGCTCAAACTTTAAATCCTGATACTTTGAAAACTGAATTAACCGATGCTGGAAATCCAAGTTTAGCTTTAGAAGCATTAGCTAGAATGCAAGGTTTTGATACCTCTCAACAACACACAGCTTACCATGATGCATATACTGCTTTAAAGGTACTTAGAATAATAAAAGATAAACATAAAGAAAATTGGGAAAAATTTTTGAAAACATCAACAAAATCTAGTGTAGAAACGCTTTTAACTAATGAGGGGATTTACTCGATTTTTGAAAACGTAAAGGGAAGAAATATGATGTATCTTACTTGTACTTTACATCCAAAACATGCATTTCATCCTTCATATGCATCGTGGGGTTATCTTTGGGATTTAAGAAGAGATCCTGAACCATTTTTGAATCTATCAGTTGATCAACTTCGAGATACATTGAAAAAATTTTCTCCAAAGTGTCTAAGGGTATGTAAAACCAATAAAGCCCCAGTTGTTTTGGATAAACAGTTTGCTTTAAAACAAAAGCCATATTCAGATTTAGATTTAGAGACAATTAAAAAGAGGGCTTATCTAGTAAGAAATAATGAAAATTTTTGTAAAAATATTCAAACTATTCATAGAGAAGCAGCAGAGGAAAAAGAACAAACTAAAACCCAAGAAGATTTATTACCAGAGGAAACTTTATATGAAAAATTTATACCTAATAAAGATACTGCTTTATTCAAAACTTGGCATAGTTCTTCATGGGAGGACAAGTTGAGATTGTTAGATAAGTTTCAAGATAAAAGGTGTAGTTGGTTTGGCCAAAAGATTATTTACCAAGAAGCACCACAAATTTTACCACCAGATTTATATAAAAATATTAAAAGTGAAATTGCGAGAAGAATTTTAAGTAAAAACAAAGAAAAATGGCAAACAGTAAATATGGCTTATACTGAAATTGATTATTTAAGAGACCAAGCCTCAAACAATGATGATGAGGAAGAACTTAAAAAGCTAGATGAAATTAATCAATTTATAATGTCAATTGAAAAAAAATATGAAATAGCATAGTTGACTTTGATAAAAATAATTATAGATAGTATATATGCTTACAGATTTTAAAGATGAAGATTTTGATAATAAAATTAAGAATGAGGATGTTTCAGTAATTCAATTTTCAGCTGCTTGGTGTGGTCCTTGCAAATCTTTAAAACCAATAATGGATAAACTTGCTGATGAGTATAAAGGAAAAGCAGGTTTTTATTATGCAGATATTGAGGATGGTGGAATAAACACAGGCAGTGCTGCAGGTATAAGAGGTGTGCCAACAGTTATAATTTACAAAAAAGGTGTTGAAGTTGATAGAAAAGTAGGCGGAGTTCCTGAAAGTAATATGAAGGAATTTTTGGAAAAAAATATTTAATTTAAGTTTAAAAATTCTCCACTTAAATACAAAGAGCCAGTGATTATAATCAGGTCATTTTCTTTTAAAGTTAATGATTTAATGGCTTCTTGAATACTTTTTTTGTACTTAGCATTAGATATATTTTTAAATTTTTCTTTTAATTCTTTTCCACTTATAGCATTAGGCTGATTGGGTATATCAATAGTTGTTAAAGACGAAATATCTTTAAAATAAGATATGTATTTCTCATGATCTTTATTTTTCATCATACCTATGATTAGATGTTTATTACAATCTAAGGTCTGAAGATACTCATTTAAAACTCTAGATCCATCTTCATTATGACTTCCATCCAGTAATAATCGATTGTCTTTAACAAGAGCTTTAATTTTTCCAGACTTTATTTCTTGTAATCTGGCAATACTCTCAATTTTTGTTATTCCATTTTTTATATCATTATTTTTTATACCCATGTTTAGCTGTCTTAAAGTTGCAATCGCTGTTGAAATATTCTCTAATTGAAACTGTCCAAGAATATTCGGTAATGGAAGTTTTAACCCACCAAATTTATCTTCATAATAAAAGAAAGAATTTTCTCCACATGAATAACTAAAATTCTCATTAAAAAATAATTTTTCAGATGAATTTTTTAAGATTGTTTTCTTAATACACTCGATGGTTTCTTTAGAATTTTGTTTTGATACAATTATATTTGAATTTAAAAGAGCTGATGTCTTCTCAAATATAATTTTTTCAATTGTTCGTTGGCCTTTTGGTAGCCAATCAAGATGGTCTTTACTTATTGAACATATAATACTAGCTAAATTACTTTTAAAGATATTTGTTGCATCAAATCGATGGAATAAGCCAGCTTCAATTAAATTAATATTTTCTGAATATTGTGCTGCTTTAAATAAATAACTTGCTGTTAATATCTCAAAAAATGTAATTGGATGGTTATTGTTAATTTTTTCAACTTCCTCTAAAAGATCAGCTAATTCGTCATCATTTAATTTTTTGTTATCAAATATAAATCTCTCATTAATTTTTTGAATATGCGGACTTGTATAAATATTACATTTAATTTTTGCCTCTTTCAAAATTGAAAAAATTGCATTTATAGTAGATTGTTTACCATTAGTTCCAACAATATTGATTGCTTGAATTTTATCTTGAGGATTTCCTAATTTTTTACAAAGAATTTTAATACGATCTAAACTTAGATCTATTTCTTTAGGATGCAGCTTTTGTAAGCGATTGATTATTTTCTGAAGTTTCATTTTCTTCAAAATTTATATCAGAATTTTTCTTTAACAATATTGATAATAAAGTTCCGATTTTTTCGGCAAGATCTTTTCTATCAATAATTAAATCAACAAAACCGGTTTTTTCAACGTATTCGCTTTTTTGAAAACCTTCAGGCAGCTCCTCTTTTACTGTTCCTTGAATGACTCTAGCGCCGGCAAATGCAATTAATGCACCCGGTTCTGCAATATGAATATCACCTAACATTGCGTATGAAGCAGTAATACCTCCAGCCGTTGGGTCTGTAATACAAACAAAATATGGAAGATTATTTTTTTTAAGTTCATTGATAGCAAGAGTTGTTCTTGTCATTTGCGATAATGAGATTAAACTTTCCATCATACGCATGCCACCTCCTGCACTGATACATAAAAATGGATTTTTATTTTCTATAGCATGCTGAATGCCATATAAAAAAGCCTCACCTTCAGCAGCAGCCATAGAGGCACCTAAAAAATCAAAATCCGAAGCTACAGCAGTGATTTTAATATTATTAATTGAACCAGAAACAACCATCATTCCACAATCCATCCCAGTTTTTTTTCTAGCAGTTTTTAATCTTTCTTTATAAGATTTTGAATCTGTCCAATTTAATGGATCATCTTTAGGAATAGGTGTTTTAAATATCTCGTAATTATTTTTTCCAAATAGAATATCAAATCTTTGTCTTGGTTTAATTCTGTGGTGCTTATTACATTCTGGACAAACAAAAAGATTTTTCTCTAAATCTTTTTTTAATATTGGGCCTTTGCAACATGATGTCCAGTCGCTATTAGCAATATCTTCTTTAGTTGCTCTTTTATGTATAGCAGATCTTATCTTTTCTCCTGCTTTAATTATTTTTTTGATCCAATTCATAAAATTTTATTTTTTAATTTTTTCACAACATTAGTAACATTTATGACAGTATTTTGTCTTTTTTTAATTGAATTCGTTATTTCTTGACAAATTGCACTTCCTACAACTAATCCATCTGCTTTTTTTAGTGATTTTATTGTTTTTTCCGTAATACCGAAACCTATCACAACATTTTTTGATCTATTTAGATCTTTAATCTTTTTGTATTCTTTCATAATATTTTCTGGAGAAACTTTCAACTTTCCACCAGTCGTTGATAACATACTAATATAATAAAGCATATCATGTGAATCTTTTATGATTTCTTTCAATCTTTTTTTTGAAGTAGTGGGTGAGATGAGTTGAACAAAATTAATATTCTTCTTTTTACATTTAGATGCAAAAATTTTATTTTCAGGATGAGGTAAATCTACTACAATTAATCCATCAACTTTTGATATTCTACATTTATTTAAAAATTTATCTTCATCATATTGATAAATCATATTATAATAACCCATTAAAATAATCGGTTTATCTTTCTTTTTCTTTTTAAAATTATTTACGATTGAAAAAACATCATTTATTTTTATTCCATTTTTAATAGCTCTATAAGCACTTGTTTGTATCTGACCACCATCAGCAATAGGTGTGTTATGCGGAAAACCTAATTCACAAATATCAGCATATTTTGAAATTGATTTTAAAATCTGTAATGATTTTTTTTTTGTATTATCTCCTGCTACAGTATAGGTAAGAAGTACAGGTCTCTTCTCTTTTTCGGCATTTTTAAAAGTTTGGATAATTAAAGAATTTTTCATTAATATTTACCCAATCTTTGTTTTAATATATCTCTATCTTTTTTGGCATCTCCACAAGAATTTACAATTATAATTGTGTCCTTGCTTAACTTCGGAGCAATTTTTATGGCTTCTGCAAAAGCATGACTTGGTTCTAAACTGGGATTCAATTTTTCAAATTTAGTAACTATTTTATAAGCGTCTAAAGCTTCTTCATCAGTTGCATAAGTATATCTCGCCCTAGATGTATCTTTTAAAAAACAATGTATTGGACTTACTCCAGGATAATCTAGACCAGCACTAATTGACTCTGTTTCTGATATTTGACCCTCATTATTTTGACATACGTAAGATGCAGCACCATGTAAAATACCAATTTTTGCATTTCTACTCAACGGGGCTGCATGGAATTTTGATTTTCTAGGTCCTCCTGCTTCAACTCCAATTAATTCAATTTGTTTTTTATCATAGTCGATAAATTCACTCCAAAAGCCATAAGCAGAACTTCCACCACCGACACAATTAATCAATTTAATTTTTTTTGGAATTTTTTTAAATTCAGTTTTAATTTGAGATTTAAGTTCTTTTGAAATTTGAGATGTACTCCATCCACAAATTTTAACAAAAATATTTGGACCAACAGTAGAGCCAACACACATATGTGTATTATCACAATTTGAAACCCAATATCTCATGCATTCACTAACTGCATCTACCAACGTTTGACTACCAGAGTAAACAGGAATAATTTCAGCGCCATTTTTTCTCATTGCATCACAATTAGGTTTTTGTCTTTTAATATCTTTTGCTCCCATAAATATTTTACATTTTAGACCAAATTTTTTTGCTGCCATACTGAGCATTTTACCCGCATAACCAGCACCGGTATCTCCAACAATAAATTTTTTACCCATAGCCTTACAGATTAATGCATGAACCGTTGCGTTATAAATTTTATGTGCACCACCATTAGCTTCTGATACTATCTTGGCCCATATTTGTGCTCCACCTAAATGGTTCGTTAAATTTTCTAATTTTTTAAATGAAGTAGGAGAACCAATATAATTTTTAAAATAAAAATCTCTCCTCTTAATAAATTTTTTATTTTTTCTTAATTTTTCAAATTCTATTGTTAAATCTTCAACAGGTTTTTTTAAAGTTTCAGGAATAAAACTTCCTCCAAATTTTCCACCCCAAAATCCATTTTTGTCATGTTGATCAATTAAAAGAATTTTTTTTTTAAGTTTCATCTTTATAATTTTTAAATTTATTTAAAAAAATTTCTATTTTGGATATATCTTTTAATCCAGCAGTTTCCAAACCTCCAGAAATATCAATAATATCTGCTATTTCTTTATATTTTTCAAGATCATCATCGAATTGAATGTTACCTGCCAACATAATATTTTTATCAAATTTGATATTCTTAATTAAAGAGTGGTCAAATGACATACTTTTTTCGTAACCTTTACTATCAAATAAAAAAATATCAGAAATATTTTTATACATTTTATGATCTTTAATATCTTTAGCTTCTTTAATTGTAAATGCAGTTATAATTTTTTTATTGTATTTTTTTTTTATATCTTGGGTTTTAGTTGGATTACAATTATATAATTGATAATAATCAAATTCTAAGTTTTTAATATTTTCTAAAATTTTATTATCAGGTTTAACTAGTACAGCAACAAATTTACAATTTTTTTTATTTACATTAATTAACTTCTTTAACTTTTTTATTTTTAGATACCTTGGACTTTTTTTATAATTACATATAAAGCCAATAAATTTTGGTGGGCAAGGATGATTAATAATATAACTAAGTGTAATTGAGTCAGTAACACCGCAAATTTTACATTCTTTGATCATTAGTTTAAATGATCAATCAATTTTTTAAAATTATTTTTTATATTACCTTTTGTTATAGGCCTTCCAATAACTAACCAATCACTTCCATTGTTAAAAGCCTTTCTTGGTGTCAGAATTCTTTTTTGGTCGTCATTATTTGAATTTGATGTTAATCTAATTCCAGGGGTAATAATTTCTTTTTTAAAAACTTTTTTTACAATAGATACTTCCATTGGACTACAAACTAATGCATCTAGCATCACTTTTTGTGCTAACTTTGCTTGGTGAAGCACTAATTTTTTCATTTCTTTATTAAATCCTATTTCCTTTAAAGATCTACTGTTGAGCGAAGTAAGGATTGTTACACCAACTATTTTTATTTTACCTGAATTTTTTTTAACTGCTTTTAAAGCTTCAATACCTGAACTAATGTGAATTGTTAAATAGTTTACCTTAAGATCTTTAATTGCTTTTATTGTTGATACACATGTATTAGGAATATCATGAAGTTTTAGATCTGCAAAAATTATCTTTTTTTTTAATTTGGATACAAAAGATCTTCCATTTTTTGAATTTAAAAATTCTAGCCCAAACTTATAACCTGTTGTAATTTTGGGGTTTTGCGTATTTTTAATTATCTTTTTTATTTTTGAAATATTAGTGCTATCACAAGCAACAAATATTTTATTTTTTTTCATTATTTAATTTTTTAAACAAATCTTTAGCCATTTTGAAGTGAATTGTTTTTTTTTCTGGTGTATTCACTTTTTCACCAGTTTTTGGATTTCTTCTAATTGATGATTTTTGAATTCGTGTACTAAGGGTGCCCCATCCTCTTATTTCCACTCTTTCACCTCTTTTTAATGTGGCTTTAATTTCATTCAATATGATATTTACAATTTTTTCCAAATCTTTTTTTAAAAAATTAGGGTAGTTTTTAGAAAGATTTTTTAAGAGCTTTGATTTTACAATAGCCAATTTTAAATATTTTTATTTTTTATTTTTTTTTTTTAGATCTTCAGATAAAGAAGAAAAAGGTAAATTTTTACCCGATCCTTCTGCACCATACTTATCCAAAGCCTCTTTTTTTTCAATTTCTTCAAGAAGCTTTATACTCAATGTAACTTTTCTTTTAGTCAAATCTAATTCAGAAATAGCACAATCGATTCTTTCACCACCAGTAAATCTTGATGGTCTAGCATCTGCCGCGTTTATTGCAATTTGAGATTTCTTAATTTGGAAATCCATTTCACAACCCTCAGGTCTTACAATTAAACCTTTATTATCAGTAGTAATTATTTTGACAGTAACAGTTTGGTTTATTTTTTTATCTTTAAACCAGTCAAAAGGATCTTTTTGAGTTTGTTTTAATCCAACTCTAACTTTCTGCTCAGCAACTTTACATTCTAGAATAGCAACTTTAATTTTATCACCTTTTTTATATTTATCTAATTCTTCTTCACCATTATTTAGGTAAGTTAAGTCATTAGAATGTAAGAATGCGTCAATTTCTAAGTTTTCAATTTTAACAAATAATGAGTATTCATTTTTGTTGACAACCTCACCTTGAACAATTGTACCAATTGGAAATTTCTTCTCAAGCAATTCGTATGGGTTTTCTTTGGTCAATCTATGTGAAATTGCAACTCTTCTTTTTTCTTTATCAATTTCTGTTATTACACAGTCAATTTTATCACCGACCTTAAACATTTTTTTTACAGATGCATTTTTTTTTGTCCAACTTAACTCACTGGAATGCAGCAACGTCGACAAACCTGGTAACTCAACAAGTTCACAAAATGCACCAAAATCCATTAATTTAATAACTTTAAATTTATAAGTTTTGTTTAGCTCATAATTATCAATTTTTTCGAAAGGGTCAGGTGATAATTGTTTAACTGAACATCCAACCTGTAGTTTTTCTTTATCAACGGAAATTACTTTTAAATCATGTTTTTCACCGATATTAAAAACTTCATCCGGATGATTAACTCTTGAATATGAAATTTCTTGTAAATGAACTAAAACATCTAATTCATTATTGACATTGAAGAAGCAACCAAAAGAACTGTAACCTTTACATTCAGCCCCTTTAATTATGTCACCAACTTTATATTTTTCTATTATTTTAGCTTTATCTTCTTTTTTATGTGAGGATATTATTTCTCTTCTTGATACACATGCGTTACCTCTGACTTTATCTAATTTAATTATTGCAAATTTTTGTGGAACGTTCATTAATTTCGAAACATCTTTAATTGGAGATATGTCTACTTGTGAACCGGGTAGAAAAGCTAAACTTCCAGTATCGACGTGTTCAACAATAAAACCGCCTTTAACCTTAGATATCATTTTTCCTGTAATTGGCTCTTTTTTTTCATAAGCCTCTACGAGTTTATCCCATCCTCTCAATTTTTGAGCCTTACTTGCAGAAACTAAAACTTCTCCATTTTTATCCTCAATTCTTTCAAGCAAAACTTGAATTTTTTCACCAATTTTAATTTTGTCTGATAATTTAATACTCTTAAGCTCATTAATATCTAGAACAGGTTCACTTTTTAAACCTTCTATAAACAAAAAAACAAACTTTTCAGTAATTTTGTTAATTTTACCCTCTATAATTTTGCCTTCTTCTATGTTTGTTTTAGATAACTGACTATTTAAAAGCTTTTCGAATTCTTTTGAGGCAGGGTTTGTTAAATCTTTATATATTTCCATTAATATTTAAGTTTTTAATAATATTTTTTAAAAAGCATGAACTTTTAATTAAATTTATTACATTTGTAAAACACTATTTTACATGTGTTTTAAGGGTTTTTATTGTGTCTTTAACGCCTAATTATTCTTTAATTTTTGCACCTAAATTTTTGAGTATTTTTATAAATGAGGGAAATGATGTTTGAAATGAGTCAGTAGAATAAATCTTCCAATTCCCCCCTAATGCAAGGCTTGCTATTGTTGTTGTCATAAAGATTCTATGATCTTTTAAAAAATTTTTAATTGTAAAATTTCCTTGTAGTTTTAAATTTGGTTTTCCCCAAATTTTTATTCCATCATTTTTAATTTTTTTAGTCTTTATTCCCATCATAGTTAAAATTTTTATTCCCCAGTCTAATCTTTTGGACTCTTTTTTGTTTAATTCGGAGAGTTTTTTAAAAGTACTAACACCATTACATGTACAAGATACTAAAAAAATTAATAAAAACTCATCAATAGCAGAACTGTTTAATTTAGGGTCAAGACTAATAGGTTTTAATTTTTTATTAGATTTTACAAAAATATCAGCTAAATTTTCTCCTTTGTACATTTTTTTATTAAAAAATTTAATTTTCGCTCCCATTTTGTTAAGGATTTTAATTATCCCTGTTCTAGAAGGATTAATATTAACATTTTTAATTGTTAAAGATTTATTTTTTGAAAGCAGCGTCAAAACTATAAAAAAAGAAGCTGAAGATATATCTCCAGGTATTTTATAATTAAACGATTTAAATTCATCTAAACCATTTATTTGAATATGATCATATTTATTTAGTTTTTTTGTTTTTATTGGTAATTTCAAAACATTTTTAAACATTAATTCCGTATGGTTCCTTGAGGGTTTGCATGATAAAATTGTTTTACCCGAAGTTTTTAATGATGCTAATAGTACCGCAGATTTACACTGAGCTGATCCTAAATTTTCTTTAAATTTAATGGGTTTTAAAATTTTTGAGCCATTTATATAAACTGGGAGTCTACCTTTCTTACTTGTAAATTTTGCACCAAATAATTTTAAGGGTCTTATAACTCTGTTCATGTCTCTTTTTTTTAAAGAACTGTCACCAGTAATTTTAATTTTATGATTTGTATCTATTAATACGGAACATAATAATCTTGCAGCTGTTCCTGAGTTTCCAGCATCTAGAGTTAAATTTTTTTTATATTTGTATCCAAACAAGCCATTTCCATGTATTTCACAATTTTTATTCTTTAATTTAATTTTAATTCCTAATTTTTTTATACAATTTATTGCACTGATAACGTCCTCTGATTTTAGAATATTTGAAGCATAACATTTGCCCTTACTTAGAGATGCCAGAATAACAAACCTTATACTGAGAGATTTATCTCCATCTACTGTTATAGATTTTTTTTTGAATACATCTATTTTTTCATTAATGGAAATATATTTTTTCATCTTTGATTTTTATTACTTAAATTTAAAATTAGAACCAAAATAGTGTTTTGTAGCATTCTCATTTTTCATGACTTCGTTTGGTGTTCCTTCAGCTACAATTTTAGAATTGGCTAATATAAAAACTTTATCGCATACAACTAACAGATCACGGGCTTGATGGTCTGTAATAAATATTGTTAAATTATATTCAGATTGTAATTTTATGATAATATTTTGTAACATTTGAATTGTTTGAGGATCCAATGCAGCCAGAGGTTCATCCATAAGTAAAATTTCAGGATCTCCTAATAAAGACATGCTTATTGTGAGCCTACGTTTTAATCCGCCACTTAAAAATTTAGCTTCCACTTTTCTCACAGCGTCTAATTCAAACTTAGATATAAGTTCCTCAATTTTTAAATTTCTAGACTTTGTATCCTTAATTAAAATTTCTCCAACAGCTTTAAGATTATCTTCAGTAGATAAATCTGCAAAGAAACCTCCTATCTGTGGACAAAGGCTTATTCGAAATTTTTTCGTTCTTATATAAATAGGGTATTGAGTTATATCTTCACCATTAATTATAATATTTCCAAAATTAGGTTTAATTGCACCGGTGATTATATTCATTAAGCTACTTTTACCAGCTCCATTAGGTCCAAGTAATCCAATTACTTGTCCTTTAGAAATATTCAATGAAAGATTATCTAGAATTAAATGATTTTTTTTAAACGATAAAGAAATTTTATTTAATGATATTAGAGGTTTACTGTTTTTTATTTTTGTTATTCTAAATTTTTTTATAACTGATGACATAACTTATTTTATAACACTTGTTATCATTACTTTTTTTAATTTATTATTCATAAATATTTTTGTATTTTTTGTAGTTAAATCGATCTCTAATACATCAGCTTTTAATGTATATCCAGGTTTTTTAAAAAATATATTATTAGACATTCTAATTAAATTTTCTTCTTTTGGCGTTTTTGATAAATCATCAGAATCTTGTTCTTCATTGTCTAATACTAAATATAATTTATCACCAGTAATTACTTCATCTTGTCTAGTTATTTTGACGTTTTCCTTAAAAGTCGTTTCAAAAGATACTGTGTTAAAGTCAGCAAATTTTGAAGTTAATATGATTTTTGGTTTATTGTCGTCTTTAAATATAACTTTTCCCTTAACATTAGTTAAGAACATTAAGTTAGGATTTTCTAAATTAGACTGACCAAAATCAGCAATTAATTCGTAAATGTCGCCAACCGCATTATTAGATGTGTATTTTATATTTTTAATTAAATCTTGTTTATCTTTGATATCGTTTTCAATATTTAAGTTATTTGTATTTTCTTTTATTATTTCTTGATCAGTATTTTTTTTAAAAAAATATTTTTGTAAGACGTAATAACTTACTAAAATTAAAAAAATTAATAGAGATATTTGAATTAAAGTCTTTTTTCCCATTACTAAACTATATCAGCACTTAATAAATTATGAATATGAAGTATCCCAATAGTTTTTTTTTTATTTGTCTTATTATGAACACATAAACTTGTGATTTTGAGTCTATTCATTATTTCCATCGCTTTTGCTGCTAGTAGATCTTTGTCAATAGATATTGGTTTTTTTGTCATTAAATTTTTAATAATTAAACCTTTGATGTTTTTTCGTCTTTGAATAGCTCTTTTTATATCTCCATCTGTAAAAATGCCAGTTGTCTCATTTTTCCTGTTTCTAATAATAACGACTCCAAGTTTTTTCGAATTTATCAATTTAATTGTTTTTTCTAAACTTTCATTTTCATTAATGAAGGGAATCTTATTTTTGACTAACATTAAATCTTCCACAGTTTTAAGTTTATTTGCTAAAGTTCCAGATGGATGGAATTTTTTAAAATCTAATTTGCCAAACCTTTTTCGCTGCATTAATGAAATAGCAATAGCATCTCCCATTGCTAACTGTGATGTTGTGCTCGAGGTAGGAACAATTCCATAGCCAGACTCTTTTACTTCAGGAATCAACAATTTGATATTAGAATTTTTATAAAGTATCGAATTTTTTTTTGACATAATACCAATCAATTTTATTCTATTACGATTTGCATATTGGATTATATTTTTGAGTTCTTCAGTATTTCCAGAATAACTAATTAAAATTAAAATATCTTTTTTGGATAATGAACCTAAATCTCCATGAGAGCTATCACTGGCTGAAATTGTAAATGAAGGTGTGCCAACAGATGATAAAGTTGCAGAAATTTTTGATGCAATCAAACCACTTTTACCAACACCACACAAAATTACTTTTGATTGACACTTACTTATAACATCAACCGCTTCATTAAAAGATTTTCCAATAGAATTTTTTGTTTTTTTTAAAGCTTCAATCTCTAAATCAATAACTTTTTTTCCAATTCCTGTAAAATTTTTCATCATTTTTTTAATGTTCAAATGTGGATAATTTGTATCCTGCAATTTCCATATCTACAAGAACAGGTATCACCTCCATAGATTTTTTAAAAAGATCAATTCTTTTTTCTCTCTCAAGCATTTTAACTAACTTATTTCTTATTTCAAAAAGGTACTCAGTATCAGAGGCAGCATACTTAATTTGTTTTTCCGAAAGATTTGGATCACCCCAATCACTTTGTTGTTCTCTTTTTGAAATATCTTTACCGCATAATTCTTTAACAAGATCTTTATAACCATGAAAAGAACTAGCTGTTCTTGCTATTTTTGATGCAACTTTTGTACAAAAAATATTTTTAGGTTGAACATTCAGGTGATATTTTAGCCACAATAAATCTTGTCTAGCGTAATGCATTATAAATTGGGTGTTACTATTAGATAGTGTCTTAACTAAATTAGGTGCCCTATAAGTTTCTCTATTAAGTTTAATTAAATAAAAGTTTTTAGACTCAAGTCCTAATTGTACTAATGTTAGAGGATCTCTTCCAAGCACTAGTCCTAATGCTTCATTATCTAACCCAACGAATTTTTCATTTGATAAATCTAAATCTTGAGGTAAATCATTTTCAAAAATATGGATTTTAGACATATTTTATTTATATATATGAGTTAAAAATAATATCTATTTTTTTATTTTTATTATGAAAAAAATATTAATATTTGGTGGAAGTGGTGCAATAGGCAGATTTCTAATTAGAAAGTTAACTAAAAATAACCACAAAGTAACCGTTGTAACAAGAAATATTCATCAAAAAAGCTATATTATTAAAAGTCAGGGAAACGCAGGATATATAGATTTGGTTGAAGCTAGTATATTTGATGAAAAAAAAATTAGGAAACTATTCGAAAATGCTAACATTTGTATAAATTTAGTAGGAATTTTATTTGAAAAAAGAGGTGGTAATTCTTTTAAAAATATTCATACAATTTTCCCAACTTTGTTAGCAAAAATGTGTAAAGAGTATAATTTAGAAAAGTTTATTCATTTATCTGCGCTTGGGATTAATCAGGCAATAGACTCTGATTATGCAAAAACTAAATTAAATGGTGAGATAAATATTTTAAAAAATTTTCCTAAAGCAAATATTCTTAGACCATCAGTTGTTTTTAGTAACTCAGATCAATTCACTTGTAGTTTTTTAACTTTATTAAGCAGATTACCATTTTTCCCCCTTTATTATTCTGGAAAAACAAAATTTATGCCAATTCACTGTACCGATTTAACTAATATTATTTACTATGTGATTTCAAAAAATATTGACACCAATATAGTAGAATGTGTTGGTCCTGAGACTTTATCCTTTAAGGAAATTTTAGAAAAATTATTAAAACTTATTCAAAAAAAAAGAATTTTAGTTCCACTTCCTTTACCTTTGGCTAAAATGTCAGCTATGATTTTAGAGAAATTACCGAAACCTTTAATAACAGTAGATCAATTAAAATTATTAAAATATGATAATATTTCTTCTGGAAAATATAAAACTAATTTCGATATTGGCGTTCCAAGCAAACTTATTTTCGAGCAAGAGGTGGAAAAGTATTGCTACATGTGGAGAGATGGTGGTCAATTTTCTAAAGAGGAATATATAACTAATAACGATAAAGAAAATAAAGTTAACGAAAATTAAGCTGATTTTATTTTTATTTTTTTTTCTATAAATTCTGGAACTTCGTCTTTTTCAAGTTGATCGTCTTTCTTATTCTTATTTTCACGTGACTGATAAGAATATAAAAGATGAAGTTTACAATAACTAAAGTCTTTTAATGAAGTTCTTCCACAAAAATAAAAATCTTTTTCATTAGGGTGCCCTATAGGATACTTACAATCATTATCAGTTAATTCTTCTAATTGTTTAGGATTTTCAGGTTCAAAGTCTTTTTCAATTATAAGTGATTGAAATCTACTTTTTCTACCTCTTTTGGGTTTTTGTATTTGATTTGCTAAGTTCTTGTCAAAGCTTTGATTTGATGTTGCCGTTCTAGTCTTTATTTTTGCTGATAGATTTAAACGGTGAGCTTTCCCAATAACTGCATTTCTGCTGATGCCGCCAATTATTTCAGCTATTTGACTTGCAGTATTTCCTTTACCCCAAAGTTCTTTAAGCTTATTTACTTTTTCATCTGTCCAGCTCATGTATCAATATGTAGTATTTAACATTAGTATAATAACAATATACTGATTTTAGATTATATTAAACAATCAAAAAATTAGAGTTATCAACAAAAAATAAAAAAAATTTGGTTTATTTATATTTCAATCATAACTTGTATCTATAAATTAAAATTTATAAAACGATTTTTATTTATGACTTATTTAGCAAAAAATTATAATAGAAAAAAAATTTCATTTGTTAAAGGAAAAGGAAGTTACCTTTATACTTCAAGTGGAATTAAATACTTAGACTTTGTACAGGGTATAGCAGTAAATTGTTTGGGTCACGCAAATCCAAAATTAGCTGAAACTATTAAAAATCAATCAAAAAAATTATGGCATATTTCAAATGCTTTTCAAATTCCAGAGGGGGAAAAATTAGCTAAAAAGTTGTGTCAAAAAACTTTTGCAGATTATGTAATTTTTCAAAATAGCGGCACCGAGGCTACTGAAGCTGCGATTAAAGTAGCTCGAAGATATTATTATTCTATCGGAAAACCTTATAAAAATAGAATTTTATGCATTAAAAATTCATTTCATGGAAGAACTATTGCTGCAATTTTTGCAAGTGGATCAAAAAAAATGACAGAGGGTTTTGGCCCAAAAGTTCCAGGATTTGATCACATAAATTTTAAAAATAAAAAACCAAGATTTCCAAATTTAAGAAATAAAATTAAAAAAAATACAGCAGCAATAATGGTTGAGACAATACTGGGTGAGGGTGGAATTAAGCAAATACCTGATAAATGTCTCAAGTATTTAAGAAAGATATGTTATCAAAAAAAAATATTGTTAATTTTAGATGAGGTTCAATGTGGCGTTGGTCGTAGTGGTGATTTTTTTGCATTTGAGCAGTCAAAAGTGAAACCTGATATTGTTCCTATAGCAAAAGGTATTGGAGGAGGTTTTCCGATAGGTGCAGTTTTAATGAATAAAAAAGTTGCAACTGGAATGACACCAGGCACACACGGTTCAACTTTTGGAGGAAATCCATTAGCAATGGCAGTTGGGAATTCAGTTATTGATATAGTTTCAAGTAAAAAATTTTTAAATAACGTAAAAAAATCATCGAAATATTTCTTTTCAAAATTAAATAAATTAAAAAAAAGATATCCCAATATCATTAAAGAAATAAGAGGAAGAGGTTTATTGATTGGAATCAAACTTCATAAAGATCAAGGAAAGTTTATACAAAAACTAATGGACAATAAGTTGCTAACTATTCGTGCTGCTGAAAATGTTGTGCGTATTTTACCTCCATTGAATGTTAAAAAAATTGAGTTAGATCAAGCTATTAAGATTATGAGTAAAGTTTGTTCAGAATTAAAATAAAATGAAACATTTTATAAATCTAAAAGATATTTCAAGGAAAGATCTAAGAAAAATTATAAATGATGCAAAAAAAAGAAAAATTGCTAGAAAAAAACTAAATAATCTTGATGTTGATAAAGGGGCACCTTTAAAAGGTAAATTGTTAATTCAAATGTTTGAAAAATCAAGTTTAAGAACAAGACTAAGTTTTTATTTAGCAATTAAACAATTAGGGGGAAGTGCTTTAACGCTTAGACCAGATGAGTTACATTTATCAAAAGGAGGTGAAAGCATTGGAGATACAGCTAAGATTTTATCTAACTTTGGTAATGCTTTTATGCTTAGAACAAGTAGTGATAAAAAGTTAGAGGAGTTTAAAAAATATTTATCGATTCCAATTATTAATGGACTAAGCCCCTCTTCTCATCCAACACAAATTTTATCAGATATTTTTACGGTTGAAGAAATTAAAAAAAAACCAATATCAAAATTAAATATTGCTTGGATTGGTGACTCAAATAATGTTTTAAATAGTTTGATTACAGCATCAATTAAATTTTCATTTAAATTAAATATTGGTTGTCCGAAAAAGTACCAGCCTAATAAAAAAATTTTTAACTATATTAAAAATAATAAGAATAAAATTTCTATTTACAGTGATGCAAAAAATGCAGCATATAGAGCAGATGTTATTTTTTCTGATAAGGTAGTATCAATGAATGATAAAGTGAATAAAGTTAAAAAATTAAATTATTTCAGAAAATTTAGAATTGATAAAAAATTAATGAATATTGCCAAAAAGGATTGTATTTTTCTTCATTGTTTACCAAGAGGAACAGAGGTAAATGAAGATGTTTTTTTTAGTAAACAATCTAAAGTTTGGCAACAAGCTTTAAATAGAGTTCATGTTCAAAAATCTATATTACTTTATTGCTTTGGAAAATTAAGGTAACGGTAATGGATTATCTGAATTTTGATTTAAATATAAAATAACAGATGCTCTATCTTTCTCTTTTCTCAAACCAGCGAATGCCATTTTTGTACCTTTGATCCATTTAGCTGGCTTTATAAGATAACCATTTAATTCTTCAAAAGTCCATTCTTTGCCATATTCAGAAAGAGCTTTTGAATATTTGTAATCACTCACAGCACCAATTTTTCTTCCAACTACATTATAAAGAGCTGGACCAATGTTATTTTTTCCATCTTTAACAATTGAATGACAAGCCGCACATTTTTTAAAAACTTTTTCACCAGTAGCAAAATCTCCCATAGACATTAGACTAGCTATATCAATTTTTTGTTCTATAGTTTCTGAACTTGATGATGTGCTTGTAGCAACTGCTTGTTCTATTTCTACTGCGTATCCGGGTTTTTTTGGTTTTTCGACATAAAAAATTATATCGGACAGCTTTCCAATACCGATTAAAACAAGTGCAACCATTAAAATTGCAGCTACTATTTTGTTTATTTCGAAAGAATCCATTTTATTAAAAATTATTTTGAACGTATAACATTATAATTAAAAAAATACTTATATTTTGATGTATAATTTTGCCTCTGTTTATATTTTATTAACAATTAAAAAAACCAATGAAAACATTAATAATAATTCCTTCTAGGTTATCAGCAACTAGACTTCCAGGTAAACCACTGTTAAAGATTAATGGTCTATCAATGATTTCTCATGTTTTTAAGAAGGCTGAAGAGGCAAATATTGGCGAAGTAGTGGTTGCAACTGAAGATCAAGAGATAATTGATGATGTAAAGAAAAATGGAGGTCAAGCAATCATTACGAAAAATCAGCATAAAACAGGTACTGATAGAGTTTATGAAGCATTACAGAAACTTAATCATTCTAAGTTTGATTTAGTAATGAATTTACAAGGCGATGAGCCGTTAATGGACATAAATGATATTAAAAACTTAAATCAAAAAATGATAAAAAATAATTCTAAAATTGGAACTTTAGCTTCAAAAATTTTAGATAAAAAAACTTATGTAAATCAAAACGTTGTAAAAGCTATAACTAGAGAAAATTTAAACAACATAAATTTTCCAGAAGTAGTAAATTTTAAGAGAAAAGTTATAGAACAAAGTGAAAATATTTATCATCATTTGGGTATATATTGTTATAAAAAAGACACACTTAAAGAATTTGTATCTTTTAATCAATCTTCTAATGAGATTAAGAATAAGTTGGAACAAATGAGAGCATTAGATAATAAAATTAAAATAAATATAGCACTAGCTAAATCATCTCCTATCGGGGTTGATACAAAAGAGGATTATGTAGCTATTAAAAAAATTATGGAATATAAATCTTAATGATTAAAATTTATTTTCAAGGGACTTATGGAGCTTATTCACATTTAGCAGCTTTATCCATAGATCCACAAGCTAAAATTATTCCTTGTAAAACTTTTGATGAGTGTTTTTTAAATGCATCTAAAGATGAAAATTCTAAAATAATAGTTCCTGAGTCTAATAGAATCACAGGGAATATTGGTATTGAATATCTAATATTTAAATATCGATTAAATATATACTCAGAATATTTTCAAAAAATAGAACATAACTTATTAGGTATTCCGGGTGCAAAAATTTTAGATATCAAAGATGTTTATTCTCATGGTCAAGCATTATCTCAATGTTCAAAATTTATAAAAGCACATAATTTAATTGAACATGTGAGAGCAGATACAGCTGGTTCTGCAGAAATGATTGCTAAGACTCAAGATAAAACAAAAGCAGCTATCGCATCTTCTTTAAGTGCAGAAACTTATGATTTAAAAATTATTAAGAAAAATATTGAAAATGAAAAAGGGAATCTTACAAGATTTTTACTGATGGGAAAAAATGTTTTTCAGCCAGACTTTGAGAAAAGAAAATATATTACATCTTTTTTGTTTAAATTAAAAAGTAAACCGGCAGCCCTTTACCAATCATTAGGTGGTTTTGCGATCAATGGTGTAAATTTAACAAAATTACAAAGTTATCCTGAAAAAAATACATTCGATTCATTCTTTTTTTTATGCGAAATTGAGGGACACATAGAAGATATTAAGATTCAAAAATCATTGGAGGAATTAGGATTGCATTGTCAAGATTTTCACGTTCTAGGTGTTTTTGAAGCTGACAAACAAAGAGAAAAATAATTTTTTAAAAGTTTTCTTGTAGATAAGAAATTATTACTGCTATAATAGTGATGGAGGCTAGGGCGTTTTCTGCATGAACCCGACTAGGTCCTAACGGAAGCAATCGTAATGACAGTTTGACGGGTCTAGTCTCCTAAAAGAATAAAGAATGATGATGAATAAAAATTCAAAAGTATTAGCTTTGAAGTATAGGCCACAAATATTTGAGGATTTAATTGGTCAAGATGTAATTGTCGAAACAATCTCAAATTCAATTAAAGATAACAAAGTTCCAAATGCCTATCTTTTTACGGGTATACGTGGTGTTGGTAAAACAACAACAGCAAGAATAGTAGCTAAAGCTCTTAATTGTAAAAATGGTTTCGAAAATTTGTGTAAAGAAAATTTCTGTGAAAATTGTGAAGCAATTAGCAACTCAAGCCACATAGATATATTTGAAATGGATGCAGCAAGCCAATCTTCAGTAGAAAATACTAGAGAACTCATAGAATTCTCTCGATATGCTCCTACGTCCTCAAAATATAAAATATTTATTTTAGATGAGTGCCATATGCTTTCTAAACAAGCTTGGGCTTCTTTACTCAAAACATTAGAAGAACCACCAGAATATTTAAAATTTATTTTTGCAACGACTGAAATTAAAAAGGTTCCAATAACAATTGTTTCGAGGTGTCAAAGATTTGATTTACCTAGGATCAAATCATCTGAACTATTTAATTATATTAAAAAGATAAAAGACAAAGAAAATGGCAAAATTTCTGATGAGGCTCTTAAATTAATTATTAAGATATCGGAAGGCTCTGTAAGAGATGCACTCTCATTGTTAGATAGAGCTTTATTAAGTTTAGAAAAAAATAAAGAATTAGATTTAAGTGCAGCACAAAAAATTTTCGGCTATTTTGACAAATCTCAATTAATAGATTTATTCAATTTTATATTGGAAGGTAAAGAAAATCAGGCAATAAACATCTATAGAAAAATTTATGATCAAGGAGTAGACCCAAAAATTTTCATAAATGATTTTTTAGAGCTGATTTATTATTTTAATAATATTAATTCACTATCACTTGAGAGTACAAATTTTTCATTGAACGATGAAGAGTTTTTGAAAATAAAAGAAATATCAAATAGAGTTGATTCAAATGTTTTAATATTATTTTGGCAGTTTACTATTAAAACACTTGATGAATTGGATTTAGTTTCAAATCAAAATTTATCTATAGAAATGTTCTTAAGAAGATTAATGTATCTTATTTCAAAAAATTCAAATAAAGATGGCATAGAGGAAATTGAATTCTCTAAACCTAAAGTAAAAAATAATGTTCAATCAAATTTGAAAATTGATTCAGTTGATCAAATCAAAAATGTCTCTCAAGAAAAAGAGGTTAAAATTGAAAACCATTTAGATGTCAAAGTTGATAAAAAAAGGTCTATAGACTCATTTAGTGAACTTTTAGAAATATGTACTCAAAATAAAGAGGTGAAACTTAGATATGAATTAGAAAAAAATGTAAATCTTGTAAGTTTCGAAAAAAATAGAATTGAAATATCTTTTAATGATAATTTAGATAAAAATTTTGTTAAGGATTTATCTTTAAAACTTTTTGAGTGGACTAATGAAAGGTGGATTATCTCCTTTAGCAAAACAAAAGGAGAAAAATCTGTAAAAGAACAAGAACAATATAAAAAAATTGAATTAATCAAAAAAATTAAAAAGTCAAAAATATATGAATTGATGATAGAAAAATTTCCTGATGTTAAGCTAGTTGATATAATTTCAAAAAAAAATGAAAAAGATTAATGAAAGATTTTAAAAACTTATTAGACAAAGCAAAAGAGCTTGAGGCTAAAATGAAAGAAAGCCAAGAAAATATTAAAAAGATTAAAGTTGAAGGGATATCAGGATCAAATTCTGTAAAAGTCATATTAGATGGTGAGGGTGAAATGCAAAAAATACAAATCTCAAATGAAATATTAAAAGAGGAAAAATCAATTATTGAAGATTTAATAGTAGCTGCTCACAATAATGCAAAAACTAAGTTAAAAGATAAAACAAGTGAAGAGATTTCAAAAGCAACAGGTAGTTTTGGAATCCCAGGGTTTAAGTGGCCATTATAGCAATGCAGAATATAAATGAGATTGATGAATTGATTAAATTAATTTCTAAATTACCAGGTTTAGGTCCCAAGTCGGCAAAAAGAATTGTTTTAAAATTTATTAATAATAGAGATGAACTCATAAAACCGATCGCTAATTCGCTAGTAAACATTTACAAAAATGTTTCTCGATGTAATTCATGTGGATCATTAAAATCAAATCACGACGGATGCATTAATTGTGAGAATATCAAAGAAAAATTTAATAAAATTTGTGTCGTTGAAGATATAGCTGACAGATGGTCAATAGAGAACTCAAATATTTTTCAAGGGTATTTTCACATTTTGGGAGGCACGATATCCTCTGTAGGTCAAAGAAAAGAAGACTTATTAATTAATTCATTAGTAGAAAGAGTTAATAAAGAAAAAATTGAGGAAGTAATTATAGCTACAAGTGCTACGGTAGAAGGTCAAACTACAGCTTATTATATTCAAGATAGTTTAAAAAATTGCAATGTTAAAATAACAAAATTAGCCCAAGGTTTGCCTGTTGGGGGAGAAATAGAAAATTTGGATGATGGAACTTTGTTTTCCGCATTTAAAAATAGATCAAGTTTAAATTCAAACTCTAGCTAATTTTTTTTCCAATCTATTTAAGTGCAAAAGAGGTTCTGTGTATCCAGAAGGCTGTTCTTTACCTTTGAATATTAAATCACAGGCAGTTTTAAAAGCTATCGATTTATCATAGTCATCACTCATTTTCAAATATTTGACATCATTTTTATTTTGTGCATCGACTACTTTTGCCATTTCCTTCATAATTTCTAAAACTTGGATTTTTGTAGTTATTCCATGATGTATCCAGTTTGCAATATGTTGTGATGAAATTCTAAGGGTTGCTCTATCTTCCATTAGACCAATGTTGTTAATATCAGGAACTTTTGAACAACCAACACCTTGGTCAATCCATCTTACAACATATCCTAAAATTGTTTGCGCAGAATTTGAAATTTCATTATTTATCTCATTAACAGACCAGTTAGGTCTATCTGCTACAGGTATAGTTAAAAGATCATCTAGTTTTGCTTTTTCTCTATTAATTATTTTTTTTTGTTCACTAAATATATCAATTTCATGATAGTGAAGCGCATGTAAGGATGCAGCAGTTGGGGAAGGAACCCATGCACAATTAGCTCCAGATTTTAAATGTCCTATCTTCTCAGCCATCATCTGTTTCATCATATCTGGCGCTGCCCACATACCTTTGCCAATTTGTGCTTTGCCAGAAAAGCCACATTTAAGTCCAATGTCAACATTATTGTTTTCGTAAGCAGAAATCCATTTTGATAATTTCATATCACCTTTTTTTATCATAGGTCCAGCTTCCATAGATGTATGCATTTCATCACCAGTACGATCAAGAAATCCTGTATTTATAAAGAACACTCTATTTTTAAGTGATCTGATACATTCTTTCAAATTTACTGAGGTTCTTCTCTCCTCATCCATAATACCAATTTTACAAGTATATTTTTGTAGATCTAAAGTTTCCTCAACTTTTGTAAAAATTAGGTCGGTAAAAGAGGTTTCTTCAGGTCCATGCATTTTTGGTTTAACAATATAAATAGATCCTGTCCTTGAGTTTTTTTTCCGTTTAATATCATGAAGTGCAGCTGCAGTTGTTATGAATGCATCCATAATCCCTTCAGGTACTTCTTTACCATCATTCAAAATTATAGACGAATTAGTCATAAGATGACCAACATTTCTTATCAATAGAAGACTTCTGCCATGTAATTTTAATCCTTTACCATTTTTTGATATGTAGCTTCTGTCAGGATTTAATTTTCTTTCTAATGTTTTACCTTTTTTTTCAAATTGAACTTTAAGATTACCTTTCATTAATCCAAGCCAATTTTTGTAACATTCAACTTTATCTTTTGCGTCGACTGCTGCAACACTATCTTCATTATCACAAATAGTTGAAACAGCTGACTCTGCTATTACATCACTTATTCCTGCAATATCATGAGCTGCACTAAAAGCTCTTGGATTAATTATAATTTCAAAGTGAAGATTATTATTTTTTAAAATAACTGCCTCAGGTTTATTGGTTTCACCCCTGTGGCCAATAAATTTATTAGTTTCTTTTAGTTTGTATTCATAATCATCTTTTAATATAATTAAGTTATTATCAATTATTTTTAACCCAGCTATATTTTTCCAACTTGTACCATTAATTGGAATATATTTGTCAAAAAACTCTCTAACATATTTAATTACTTCTTGACCTCGATTTGGATCGTATCTTTCACTTCCACCTTCTTCTGAGGTAATAATATCGGTTCCATATAAACTGTCATACAAACTTACCCAACGTGCATTAGCAGCGTTAAGAGCATATCTAGCATTCATGATTGGAACTACTAATTGTGGTCCTGCAATTTTTGATATTTCATCATCTACATTATTAGTTTCAATTTTAAAATCAGAACCCTCATCTACAAGATAACCAATTTTTTTTAAAAATTCTTTGTATTCAATTTTATCGATTTCTTTTCCTTTATTTTTAATATGCCATTCGTTAATTTTTTTTTGTAAATTTTTTCTTTTTTCAATCAATTCTCTATTTTTTGGTGCTAATTTATGAACAGTTTTATCAAAACCATCCCAGAACTTTTCAGGTGTTATATTTGTGTCTTTCAACAATTCTTCATTAACAAACTTTAATAATTCACTAGAAATCTTTAAGTTTTTAACCTTAATATAATTTAATTTCATTAGATCTTTTCTAAAACCCCTATAAAATGAAGTCAAATAATTTAGTGAAGCATTGACATTTTGTTGTCATTTTTCATAATTATTTATCATAATTTTTAAATGAAAAATTATCTTAATTTTGAAACCGATATAAAAGATCTGGAAACTGAACTAGAAAAGCTTAAAGATCCTTTTAATCAAAGTGGTCTTTCAGAAGTAAATACAAAAAAAATATTAACAACACAAAAAGAATTGGATGAAAAATTAGAAAATATTTATTCTAATCTAGATCCATGGCAAACAACTATGGTTGCACGTCATGAAGATAGGCCAAAGTCAAAATTTTTTATTGATAATTTGTTTGATGATTTTATTACTTTATCAGGTGATAGATATTATGGTGAAGATAAATCTGTTATTGCTGGTTTTGCAAAATTTAATGGTCATTCTGTATTAGTTATAGGTCAAGAAAAAGGTGATGACTTAGATAGTAGATTAAAGAGAAATTTTGGAATGATGAGGCCAGAAGGATACAGAAAAACTATAAGATTAATGAATCTTGCGAACAGGTTTAATATTCCAATCATTACTTTTATAGATACACCTGGAGCTTATCCAGGAGTAGGCGCTGAAGAAAGGGGACAAGCAGAAGCAATAGCTAAATCAATTGAATGTTGTATGGAATTAAGAGTTCCAACTATAGCAATTATTATTGGTGAAGGTGGATCTGGAGGAGCTATTGCGTTAGCATCTTCAAGTAGAATTATAATGTTGGAGAACGCAATTTATTCAGTAATTTCTCCTGAGGGATGTGCTACAATTTTATGGAGAGATCCAAAAAGAATGTTAGATGCTGCAAAAGCAATGAAGCTGTCCGCAAAGGATTTATTAGAACTACAAATAATTGATGAAGTGATAGACGAGCCTTTAGGTGGAGCTCATAGAGATAGAAATTTAATGTTACAAAATTTAAAAGATTCTATAAATAAAAATTTAGATTATTTTAAAATGATGTCTCCTGAAGATATTTTTAATGATAGAAAAAATAAATTTTTAAGAATAGGAAGAAATAAAGGGTTTATTGATAATTTAGATAATTTAAGTTCATTAAATTCCAAGAGTTCTAGTATTGATAATATTTTTAAATCAAGAAAAAACTTATTTGTTGGTATAGGACTACTTTTAATTTTTTTAATTTCTTCATATTTTTTTCTATAAAGATCCACAACAGTGTTTGTATTTTTTTCCTGAACCACAAAAACATGGTTCATTTCTTCTCATTTTTTTTCCAAGATATTTTGGATCTATTTTTGTATCTTTAATTTTTTCAGCAGGTTTTTCTACAACTTTTAAATTCATTAGAATTGTGATTAAGTCTAATTTAAGTTTACTCAATAAGTTTTCAAATAAACTAAACGCCTCTTTTTTATATTCTATAAGAGGATCTCTTTGACCATACGATCTAAGTCCAATAACTTGTCTTAACTGTTCTAAATATTGAATATGTGATTTCCAGTTAAGATCAATTGATTGTAAGAAGATCCTTTTTTCTATTTCCTTTGATTGTGATATTCCTAATAGCTTTTCTCTATCTAATCTTGACTGTTTAAACTTATTTTCTATTTCTACTTTTAATTTATTATCCTCTAGATTTACAAGATTATTAAACTCTACATCAGTAAAGTTTTTTCCTATAATCAATCTAATTTTATTCTCAAATTCATTATTTTTTGGATTAGATTTTTTTAGTGTTCGAAGTTGAATTAGATCATTAATTATTTCTTCTAAAAAATCCTCTGAATACTTATAAATTTGTTCACTATCCATAGCCTCCTTTCGTTGATTAAAGATTACATATCTTTGATCATTAAGAACATTGTCAAATTTAATTAACGTTTTTCTAATATCAAAGTTTCTTGCCTCAACTTTTTGTTGAGCTCTTTCTAGTGCCTTGTTTATCCAAGGATGATCAATACTTTCTCCATCTTTAAGTCCTAATTTTTGCAAAATATTGTTCATTGACTCAGAACCAAATATTCTCATCAAGTCATCTTCTAAGCTTACATAGAAAATAGAGCATCCTTCATCACCTTGACGACCAGATCTTCCTCTTGCTTGATTGTCTACTCTTCTTGACTCCATTCTTTCAGTTCCAATAACAAATAATCCGCCTAAAGATTTAATTTTATTTTTGTTTTTAGTAATTTCGTTATCTGACAAAGATCCTTTTTTTCCTCCTAATTGAATGTCCACACCCCTTCCTGAAATACTTGTTGTGATTATTAAAGATCCTTCTTTCCCAGCATTAGCTATAATTTCAGCTTCATTTTCATGGTTTTTTGCATTTAATACGAGATGTTTTATATTTTTCCTTTTTAAGAGTTGTGAGTATATTTCAGATTTATTTACACTAGATGTAAAAACGAGAATAGGCTGACCTTTGCCGTGACATTCAATTATTTTTTTTATAATGGCGTTATTTTTTTCTTCTTCTGTTCTAAAAATTTGATCATTAATATCATTTCTAATCATTTTTTTGTTAGTCGGAATAACAATTACTTGTAAATTATAAATCTCAAAAAATTCTTCTGCCTCTGTTAAAGCTGTACCAGTGCAACCTGAAATTTTTTTATAAAGTTTGAAATAGTTTTGGTATGTTATTGATGCTAGTGTTTGATTTTCAGATTGTATTTCAATTTTTTCTTTAGCCTCCAAAGCTTGGTGTAGACCATCCCCAAATCTTCTTCCTTCAAGGATTCTACCGGTAAGTTCATCTATTATCTTAAGACTATTTTCTTTAATAATATAATCTCTTCCCTTTTCAAACAAATGATTTGCTCTAAGAGCCTGATTAACATGATGAACCAAACTGAGATTTTCTGGATCATAAAAATTATTATTTTTAAGTATTCCAGCATTCGAAAAAATTTTTTCTACATTATTAATTCCATCATTTGTCAAAAGAATATTTTTATCTTTTTCATCAATTTCATAATCATTTTTACCTAAATTTTTTACTAATTTATCAATTGCAAGATATTGGTTTGTTTTATTCTCTGCAGCACCAGAAATTACTAGTGGTGTTCTAGCTTCATCAATTAAACAGGAGTCTATCTCATCAACAATTGCAAAAGAATGTTTTCTTTGAACCATTTCTGATTTTGAATATTTCATGTTATCTCTAAGATAGTCAAAACCAAGTTCACTATTAGTTGCATAAGTTATATCACAATTGTAATTTTCTTTTCTTTCATAATCATTCTGATTATTATTAATAAATCCTGCTTTAAGACCTAAAAAATTATAGATTTTTCCCATTTCTTCCGAATCTCTTTTTGCTAAATAATCATTTACAGTTACGATGTGAACTCCCTCTTCTTTAAGTGCATTCAAATATGCTGTAAGTGCAATAGTTAAAGTTTTTCCTTCACCAGTTTTCATTTCAGCTATTTTAGATTCATGTAAAACAATCCCCCCAATAATCTGAACATCAAAATGACGTTCATTTCTTGTCCTCAAAGATGCTTCTCTTACTAAAGCAAATGCTTCTGGCAATATATCATCTAAAGTTTTACCTTTTTTAATATCTTCTTTTAATTTCAAGGTTTTTTTTGGAAAATCTGATGTATTCAATTTTTTTATATTTTCCTCTAAAGAGTTAATTCTTTTTACAATCTGAGCTATTCGGTCTAGCTCTTTTTGGTTACTAGATTTTATAAACTTTGATATGAATTTTAGTGGATTTAACATTAGTTTTTGACCTATTATTTACTTATAACTTTTAATATAAGTATTAAATAATTATTTTAAATATTATGGGTGTTAATTTTACCAATTTTTTTACCTCTAAATCAAAAAATAAGAGAATGATGGAATTTCAAGATTTAGAACATGTTGATGGAGTATCTATTTCCACTGTTTCAGCAAATCTATATGAAAATCAAAGAGATGATTTAGTCATGTTTTATTTTAGAGATGGTGTTAATTATGCTTCAGTTTATACACAGTCAAAGATAATATCAGAAAACATTAAGTGGAATTTAAATCAAAAAACAAAAAGAATTTATTCATTAATAGTTAATACGAGAAATGCAAATTGTTTTACAGGTAAACAGGGTTATAAAAGTTTAGAAAAAATTGCTGAACTGGCATCTGAAAAATTATCAGAAAAACAAAAAATTGATGAAGACCACCCAAAAAAAATAAAATCTAAGGAAATTATATTTGGTTGCACAGGAACCATTGGAGAAACTTTTCCTGAGGAAAAAATAAAGAGCAAAATAACAGATTTAATTGAAAAAATTAAGTATACACAAAATAAGTACATTTGGATGAAAGCAGCATTAGGTATAATGACAACAGATACAGAGCCAAAGTTAGCAATGGAAGAATGTTTTATTGGAAATTGTAAAATAAAAATTTATGGAATAGCTAAAGGCTCTGGAATGATTCATCCTAATATGGCTACTACATTAGGTTATATTTTTACAGACGCAAATTTATCAAACAACATTTTAAAAAAACTATTAAAAAAAAATATATCAACAACATTTAATGCTATTAGTTGTGATGGAGACACAAGTACTAATGACATGGTTTCTATTTTTTCAACTGGTAAAGCCAAGCATAATGTTATTAATAATATTAATGATGAAAAAATAAAAGAATTTGATTTAGCTTTAAATAAAGTTTTATTAAATTTAGCAAAAAGAGTTGTTGCTGATGGAGAGGGTGCTTCAAAATTTATCGAAATTAAAGTTCAAAATGCTAAGTCAGAAAATGATGCAAAGAAAATTGCTTTCTCAGTTGCTAATTCGCCTTTGATTAAAACAGCTATATCTGGAGAGGATCCGAATTGGGGAAGAATTATCATGGCTATAGGTAAATCAGGAGTTCCAATTAATTTTGAAAAAATACTTCTAAAATTTGGAAACATTCCCGTAGTTCAAAATGGTAAAGTTCATAATAATTACAACGAAGATCAAGGATATGATTATATGAAAAATGAATATATCAAAATTAATATAGATATTTCTAATGGGTCAAAAAGTTTTATAGCTTACACAATGGATTTAACAAAAAATTATATTGAAATTAATGGCAATTACAGAAGTTAACACATATTGATTTTTTTTTAAAAATTATTAATTAAACACCATGATTAAATATAAATTAATTTGTAAAGATTGTGAAATATCATTTGATAGTTGGTTTGCTTCATCAATAGAATATGAAAGACTTAAAAATAACAAATTTTTGAGTTGCCATAATTGTAATTCTAAACAAATTGAAAAAAGTTTAATGGCCCCACAACTGATTAACAAAAAAAATTCAGATCAGATTAATGAGAATTTTAAATATAAAAGAATTAATAAAAAATTAAAAGAATATCAAAAATTTATAAAAAAAAATTTTGAATATGTTGGAGAAAATTTTTCATATGAGGCAAGATCAATTCATTACAATAAAAAAGAAAATAAAAAAAAAGGCATATATGGATCTGCTTCAAAAGATGAAATAAGAGAACTTAAAGAAGAAGGGATAGACACAGAAGTAATCCCATGGATTGAAGATAAAAATAATTAGTTTTTAATAAATTTTCCAATATAATTCACTGACTTATCAGAACTTACAGACCATTCATTTTTAATTAAATCAAATTTCATTCCGTCTATTAGCTCCATTTCCAAATTATACTTTTTTAACATAGAAATTAAATCGTCTGGTTTAATAAATTTTTCCCATTCGTGAGTTCCTATTGGAAGCCAACGCAACACATATTCCGCTCCTACTATTGCAAATAAATAAGATTTTAAAGTTTTATTTAGTGTTGCGACAAACATTATTCCATTTTTTTTTAAAAGTTTTGAACAAGATTTTAAAAAAAATTCTACATCATCAACGTGTTCAATAATTTCCATATTTAGGATTACATCAAATTTAATTTTTGTATTAAATTTTTCTGGTGAAGCGCATTTGTAATTAATATTTAGGTTATTTTTTTTTGCATGTAATTTTGCAACATTTATATTCTTTTCCGAGGCATCAATTCCAAAAACTTCAGCCCCCATTCTACTCATTGGTTCAGATAATAACCCACCACCACATCCAATATCTAGTATTTTAACTTTATGAAGAGGTTTTTGCTTATTAGATAGTTTAAAAGAATTAATAATATTTTCTTTAATATAAGAAATTCTAATTGGATTAAATTTATGTAATGGTTTAAATTTTCCTTGTGGATTCCACCATTCTTCTGCAATTTTAGAAAATTTTTCTATTTCTTTTTTATTTATTGTGTTATTTTTCATTAGTAAGTTGACAATATATTCAACATGTATTTTATCAATATATTTTAATTTTTAGAGAATATTTTATCATGAAAATTGTAGTATTAAAATTTGGTGGAACATCAGTAGGCACAATAGAAAAAATAAAAACAGTTGCAGAGATAATTAACGAATACAAAAGGAAAAAATTTAAAGTAATTGTAGTTTCTTCTGCAATGAGTGGTGTGACAAATGAGCTTATAAAAAAATCGAAAGGTATTAGTGATAATTTTTCTGATGTGGAATATGATGTTTTAGTATCTTCTGGAGAACAAATTGCTTGTTCATTAATAGCCGGGAGATTAAATCACATAGGACATAAATCAAGATCGTGGTTGGCTTGGCAAATACCAATATTTACTAAAGGAGTTCATAAAAATTCAAGAATATACACTATTAATAAAAAAAAAATTTTGAAATATCTAGAAGATGGAGGCACACCAATAGTAACTGGTTTTCAGGGAATTAATGAGCATGAAAGAGTTTCAACAATCGGTCGTGGTGGATCTGATGCTACAGCTATTGTTCTTGCAAAATTTTTTAAAGCGCAAAGATGTATAATTTATACAGATGTGGAGGGTGTATATACAACTGATCCAAATAAAACAAATAAAGCTAGAAAGATTAAAGAAATTTCGTATGAGGAAATGTTAGAGATGGCATCATTGGGAGCAAAAGTTATGCAGCCAGTTTCTATTCAAGATGCTAGATTAAATAGAATTAACATCGAAGTTAAATCCTCTTTTGTAAAAAAACCTGGCACATTAATTACCAAAAGATCAAATATCATTAATAATAAGATTATAACTGGTATATCCTCAACACAAAATGACTCGAAAGTATCCTTAATTGGAGTTAAAGACAAACCTGGTGTTGCAGCATCTATCTTTAAGCCATTATCAAAAAATTCAATTAATGTTGATATGGTTGTACAAAATATTTCTGCTAATGGGAAAGAAACAGATTTAACATTCACAATTAAAACTGATGACTTAAAAAAAACAAAAAAAATAATCGAATCTAATAAGAATATTAGATTTAAAAAATTATTACTTAAAAAAGATGTAGCAAAAATTTCAATAATTGGAGTTGGTATGATCACAACTCCTGGTGTGACTTTTAGAATGTTCCAAACACTTGCAAATAAAAAAATTAATATTCAGGTAATTTCAACATCAGAAATAAAAATATCGGTATTAATTGATAAAAGAAGTGTTAAAAAAGCTTTAATCGCACTTCATAAAGAATTTAAACTAGATAATTAAAAAATGAGTATTAGACCCTTTAGAGACATAAAAAGAAGAAAGACAAAAGTAATTAATGTAGGTGATGTTAAAGTTGGTGGTGATAATCCTATTTCAGTCCAATCAATGACCAATACTCTCACTACTGATATAAAGGCTACTATAAAACAAATAAATGAAATTCATAGTGAAGGTGCAGATATTGTCAGAGTTTCTTGTCCAGACGAAGCTTCATCTTTAGCTTTAAAAGAAATTACAAAACACGTTGATGTACCTATAGTTGCAGATATTCATTTTCATTATAAGAGAGCTATAGAGGCTGCAGAAAATGGAGCGAGTTGTTTAAGAATAAATCCAGGAAATATTGGTTCTAAAGAAAAAATAAAAGAAGTTATAAAAGCTGCAAAAAATAATGACTGCTCAATTAGAGTAGGTGTAAATGCAGGATCTTTAGAAAAAGATATTTTGGAAAAGTTTAAAGAACCATGTCCAGAGGCTTTGGTTCAAAGTGCTTTACGAAATATTAAAGTTTTGGAAGATGAAGATTTTTTGAACCTTAAAGTGAGTGTTAAATCTTCAGATGTTTTTTTATCTATTGCAGCTTACAGACAATTATCAAAAGTAACAGATTACCCTTTACACCTAGGAATTACTGAAGCTGGAGGTTTTTTACCAGGAAGTGTTAAATCTTCTATTGGATTAGGATCATTACTTATCGATGGAATAGGTGATACCATAAGAATTTCATTATCTGATAACCCAGTTGAGGAAGTTAAGATTGGAAATGAAATATTAAAATCTCTTAACTTGAGAAATAGAGGTGTTAGAATTATTTCTTGTCCATCGTGTGCAAGACAGGGTTTTCAAGTAATTGAAACAGTTAAAATATTAGAACAAAAACTTTCACATATAAAGACACCAATCACATTATCAGTTATAGGCTGTGTAGTTAACGGCCCTGGGGAAGCAGCCATGACTGATGTTGGCATAACTGGAGGTCAAAAAGGAAATAATATGCTTTATTTGTCTGGAATTCAAAAGGAAAAAGTTATGACAGATGACATGATAGCAAAAGTAGTTAATGAGGTAGAAAAAAAAGCATCAGAGTTAGAAAATAAATAAGATGATTCCACAAAAAACAATTGAAGATTTAATACACAAGCATTCTGTTTTAGAAAAGGATTTATCTTCTGGAAATTTAGATAAAAAGTTGTTTGCAGAAAAATCTAAAGAATATTCAGATTTAAATGAAATTATAGAAGATGCAAAAAAATATATGTCATTTGAAAAAGATAAAAATGAACTAAAAAAAATTTTAGATGATCAGAATAATGACAAAGAACTTATAGTTATGGCACAAACTGAATTGAATAATTTACAGCAGCAATTTGAAAAAAATGAAAAAAAAATAAAATTATTTTTATTACCAAAAGATGAGGCAGATAAAAAAAATGCAATAATTGAAATAAGAGCAGGTACTGGTGGTCTAGAAGCAAGTTTGTTTGCAGGAGACCTTTTTAAAATGTATGAAAAAGTCAGTCATAAAAAAAAATGGACATTGGAAATTATTTCAATATCAAAAAGTGATGCTGGAGGATTGAAAGAGGTTATTGCTTCAATTAAAGGAATAAATATTTATTCTACATTAAAATATGAAAGTGGAGTTCATCGAGTTCAAAGAGTTCCAGACACAGAGACTCAGGGAAGGGTCCATACATCAGCTGCAACCGTGGCTGTGTTACCTGAGGTAGAAGAAGTAGATTTAAAAATTAATGATTCTGATTTAAGAGTTGATGTTTTTAGGGCTGGAGGTCCAGGAGGACAATCTGTAAACACAACGGATAGTGCCGTAAGAATTACTCACATACCTTCAGGTATATCTGTTTCTCAACAAGATGAAAAATCTCAGCACAAAAATAAAGCCAAAGGAATGAAAATTTTAAGAGCAAGACTTTATGAATTAGAGAGGTTAAGAATTGAGAACGAAAGATCAAAAGACAGAAAAAGTAAGATTGGAAAAGGAGATAGATCTGAAAGAATAAGAACTTATAATTTCCCTCAAGGCAGAGTCACTGATCATAGAATAAATATGACAATACATAAACTAGAGGAATTCCTTGAAGGTGAGGCATTTGATGAAATGATAGAATCTTTAACATTGCAAGCTCAAGAAGAAAGTTTAAGCAATCTTTGAAATTATGAATATTCAAACAGCATTAAATTATGCAAATAATAAATTAAAAAGATGCAACATTAGATCATTTAATTTAGATTCTGAGATTTTAATGAGCAAAATTCTTAAAGAAAATAGAATTCAAGTACTTTTGAACTTAAATAAAGAACTCGAAACAGATGAAATAATTGAATTTGATAATTTGATTGAACAACGTTCAAAAGGTAAACCAATTGCTTATTTAATAGGATATAAACATTTTTGGAAAAGTAAATTTTTTATAGATAAAAATGTTTTAATTCCAAGACCAGATACTGAAATAATAGTTGAGCAAGCTCTTTTTTTAAGCAGACATAAATCAAAGTTAAATATTTTGGATGTCGGTATAGGTTCTGGATGTATTCTTTTTTCTATATTAAACGAGAGAAAAGATTTTTATGGTACAGGAATAGATAAAAATGAGAAGAGCTTAAAAGTTTGTAAAATCAATGCATTTAATCTGGGAGTAGACAAAAGAGTCAAATTTTTTAAAACAGATATTGACAATTTTAGTTATGGCAAATATGATTTAATTATATCTAATCCTCCATATATCAATACGTTAGATTTGAAGTATTTGGAAAAAGATATTGTTAAATTTGAGCCTAAAATAGCTCTTGATGGTGGTATAGAAGGAACATCAGAAATCAGAAAAGTAATAGATAAATCATCTGAACTGATAAAAAAAAATGGGAAGCTTATTTTAGAAATAGGTCATAATCAAAAAAATAAAGTTTCCAATATGTTAAAAAAAAGAGGTTTTTATATTTTTAAAACTTTAAAAGATTATGCAAAAAATGATAGATGTATTATTTCAACTAAATTGTAATAGAAATTAAATATGGTTACTTTCAGAAATAAAAATAATTTAAGAAGAAATAATTTTAGAAGAAATGAGAGAAATTTTAAATCAAATGGTGATAGAAATAAGTTTAGCTCAAATTATTCAAATAGTGAAAATTTCCAAAGAAAAACACCTGGCAGAAATAATCATAATGCAGCAAAATTAATTGAAAAATATAATAATTTAGCAAGAGAAGCTTCATCAAGCGGAGACAAGATATTATCTGAAAATTATTTTCAACATGCTGATCATTTTACACGAATTTTGAAGGAAAAAGAAGGTTATAAAAAAGATATACTAGAAAAAAAAAAATTAAATGAAAATGATCTTCCAAATAAAGAAGAAAAAAAAATAGATAATTTTTCAGAAAATAAAAAAGAAGAGTCTGATAAACTGCAATTTGAAATAAGCTAATTAAGACCAATAATTTTTTCAGATTTCAATACATCTAATTTAATTCTAGAGGTTTCAAATAATTTTCTATCCTCATTTTTAAGTATTTTTCCAGGAGGCAATTTTAATTTTTGAGAATTTACTTTTTTCCCATTTATAATCACCTCATAATGCAAGTGTGGGCCAGTTGATTTTCCTGTTGAACCCACGTATCCAATTGTTTGACCCTGTCTAACTCTTACTCCACTTCTTATTCCTTTTGCAAATTTTGACATATGCGCATAAACAGTTTTATAAGTTGAATTATGTTTTATCACGACACAATTTCCACCGCCACCACACCAACCAGCCTTTTTTATAATTCCATCACCTGAAGCCATAATAGGTGTCCCCTCTGGAGCAGCGAAATCTGTTCCTTTGTGCATTTTATTATATCCATCGATTGGATGTTTTCTCATTCCAAAAGGTGAAGAAAGTCTAGCTCCATTAATAGGTGTTTTCATTAATGCCTTTTTTACACTTTTACCGCTTTTATCGTAGTGACCTTCACTGCCTTTTTTATCAAAATAGTATAAAGATAAGTTTTCACCACTTAACTTTAAGTTTGCAAACAAAATATTTCCTGTTTCAATTATCTTTTTATCCTCATTTATAAAAACTTCATACATAATTTGAAAACTATCTCTTTTTTGGATATCTCTTTGAAAATCTACTTGGAAACCATATATTCTTGCAAAATCAATTATTATATTAGGTGGAATTTTTTCATCAATTGCTGATTTGTATAAACTTTGTAAGATAACATTTTCTTTATAAAATATATCTTTATTTAGCTTAGTAACTAAAATTTTTTGATTAAATTTATTAATTTCAGCATTTTTTGTTAAATGTATCTTTTTTGTATTTGAAATTTTAAATGTAAATTCCCTTAATAAATTTTCCGATTGATCAATTGTTAATATAATTCTTTGATTTGGATTTAATTTATTTAAATTAATTTCTTTTGAAAGTTTATTTTTTATTTCAGCAATTTCGCTATCTTTAATTGAATATTCTCTCAATATATTGTCAAAAGTTTCACCAGCTGTAATTTTATGTTCTATTCGTTTAAACTTTGGTTCTAGACCATTAAATAAATGATGAATCGTTTTTTTGAAATAAATGTTATTTAAAGTATTTTTATAATTTAGATAAATTGTCTTTTTGCTAAAGTTATAATATGAGGTGGAAACAACAGTAACAAAAATCAAGATGATAAGTGCAAACAGCTCTGTATTTTTATAGATTAATTTTTTAAATTTGTTCAACATTAATTAATTTTGAATTTGTAATTATTAGTTTAGCATTTTAAAAAAATCAAAAAAAACAGCATAAAATAAGCTTTTTTAGTAGTTTTTTTTAATCATAAATGCTTGATTTCCTTTAATTTTAGCCTATAAGCAACAGCTTCCTCAATAAAAGTATTGTTAATCAATAAAATAACGAGGATTATTGGGCTTTTTAGCCCAATTAGCTATTTAAAAAGTATATATTTTAAGAAGAGAAGTGTGGACGGTTAAGGTTACCAAAAATTTGTCGTACACACTTCAACATCATATAAATTTTATTCTTAGAATTTATATGGAAGCTAGTGTGCGCCGTTTTTAAACTTGAGAGTTTGATCATGGCTCAGAACGTACGCTGGCGGCACGCCTAACACATGCAAGTCGAACGAAGTAGCAATACTTAGTGGCAGACGGGTGAGTAACATGTAGGTATCTACCCTTTGGCCTGGAATAACACGAGGAAACTTGTGCTAATACCGGATAAGTCTTTACGGAGAAAGCTTTATGCACCATTGGATGAGCCTGCACTTGATTAGTTTGTTGGTGGGGTAATGGCCTACCAAGACTTTGATCAATAGCTGATTTGAGAGGATGATCAGCCACATTGGGACTGAGACACGGCCCAAACTCCTACGGGAGGCAGCAGTGGGGAATCTTGCACAATGGAGGAAACTCTGATGCAGCGATGCCGCGTGAGTGAAGAAGGCCCTTGGGTTGTAAAGCTCTTTCGTCGGGGAAGAAAATGACTGTACCCGAATAAGAAGGTCCGGCTAACTTCGTGCCAGCAGCCGCGGTAATACGAAGGGACCTAGCGTAGTTCGGAATTACTGGGCTTAAAGAGTTCGTAGGTTGTTGAAAAAGTTGGTGGTGAAATCCCAGAGCTTAACTCTGGAACTGCCATCAAAACTTTTCAGCTAGAGTTTGATAGAGGAAAGCAGAATTTCTAGTGTAGAGGTGAAATTCGTAGATATTAGAAAGAATACCAATTGCGAAGGCAGCTTTCTGGATCATTACTGACACTGAGGAACGAAAGCATGGGTAGCGAAGAGGATTAGATACCCTCGTAGTCCATGCCGTAAACGATGTGTGTTAGACGTTGGAAATTTATTTTCAGTGTCGCAGCGAAAGCAATAAACACACCGCCTGGGGAGTACGACCGCAAGGTTAAAACTCAAATGAATTGACGGGGACCCGCACAAGTAGTGGAGCATGTGGTTTAATTCGAAGATACGCGCAGAACCTTACCAACACTTGACATGTTCGTCGCGACTTTAAGAGATTAAAGTTTTCGGTTCGGCCGGACGAAACACAGGTGCTGCATGGCTGTCGTCAGCTCGTGTCGTGAGATGTTGGGTTAAGTCCCGCAACGAGCGCAACCCTTACTTTTAGTTGCCATCATTTAGTTGGGCACTCTGAAAGAACTGCCAGTGATAAGCTGGAGGAAGGTGGGGATGACGTCAAGTCCTCATGGCCCTTACGTGTTGGGCTACACACGTGCTACAATGGTATTTACAATAGGAAGCAAGACGGCGACGTTAAGCAAATCCTCAAAAAATACCTCAGTTCGGATTGCACTCTGCAACTCGAGTGCATGAAGCTGGAATTACTAGTAATCGTGGATCAGCGTGCCACGGTGAATGCGTTCCCGGGTCTTGTACACACCGCCCGTCACACCATGGGAGTTGGTTCTACCTTAAGGCAAGGTTTTAAACCCTTGACCACGGTATAGTCAGCGACTGGGGTGAAGTCGTAACAAGGTAGCCGTAGGGGAACCTGCGGCTGGATTACCTCCTTTCTAAGGATGAATAAAAGTTAAATTTTATTCTAAATAATTTACACGGTTAATGTTGACCGTCCTCATTTCTCTTCTTAAATATTAGTGTTTCTCTTGAATGGGGGCCGGTAGCTCAGTTGGTTAGAG
>CACJNO010000002.1:57500-77392 GCA_902594825.1 uncultured Pelagibacteraceae bacterium
AGAATTGTAAAAAACACCTCTTTTTACAAAGTGCGGAGCTTTGTCTAATTTAAAAATAATTTCCTATTTAAGTTTTCTTAAGTATTCAAAAAGATGAAATTAAACAATTATTTTGAGCAGATCTTGTATATTCTTGGAAAGAAAAAGAAAATATTTTCAATATTAATCATATTATTTTTAATTTTATCTTTTTTTGAAACTCTTAGTTTAGCTATAATTGTTCCATTCTTGAGCATAGTTCTAATTGAGAATGAACAAGATAGAGATGACAGCATTTTTTATGAGATTGTTGAGAAACTTCAATTCCATGAAAACATAATTGTATCATTTGCAATACTTACAATTCTAATTTTCATTTCTAAATTAATAATATCAATTTTAAATATTTATATAACAAACTCTATTGCTTGGAAAGAAATTATAAGATTGAGATTAAAATTACTACTATCATTTAATTCTATGTCGTATGAAGAATATATTAAAAGAAATAGTGCTTATTATATAAATCAAATTTCAATTTTAAGTTCATACTTTGTTAAACAAACTTTTTTTCCTCTAATAAAGATAGTGAGCGATGTAATTATTATTATTTGTATTATTACATTTCTAGGTTTCTTAAATATTATTATTTTATCATCAGTTGTTACAACCCTATTACTTTTATTGATTACTTATGATTCATTTTTTAAAAAAAAAATGACAAGATATGGATATGAAATAGATTCCTCTCAAAGAAATATTCTAAAAAATATAAATGAAATGTTTTATGGTTTTAAAGAAATTAAGATTTTAAATAAGTTAAGTTTTTTTATAGAAAAAATTGTTGTATCTACGAAAAAATTAGCCAATAGACAGGTAAAAACAAGATTGATAGCGGACTCTCCAAGATTTATTTATGAATTTATCATTGCTGTTTTGGTAGTATTTTTTGTTGTTTCTTACATTATATTTTTTCAAATGGAAATTATTTTAATAATACCAACAATTTCAGTTTTTATTTTGGCTTTTTTAAGATTGCTTCCAATGGTTTCCAGTATTAATCAAAACTTAACTTTAGTGAGAACTGGAATAGTAGCCAACGAAACTGTTTATAATCAATTAAAATTAACAGAAAAAATTCATTCAGATAAAGAAAAAATTTTTAAAGATGATAATTTGAAATTTGAGTCTCTTAAACTTGAAAAAATTTCATTTGGATATGAAAAAAATGAAATCATACTAGATAGTATAAATTTAGATTTTAATGCTGGAGAAATGATAGGTATAGTCGGTGGTTCAGGTTCGGGTAAAACTACTTTAATTGATATTCTGTTGGGTCTACTTAAGCCAAAAAATGGTCTGATTTATTTAAATGGTAAAATTATGAATTTTAATGATTATCAAAATAACATTTCAAAAATTTCATATTATTTACCACAGTCAAATTTTATTTTTGAAGACAACGTTATTAAAAATATTTCATTAACAGAAAAAATTGATTCTAATAATTTAAAAAAAACTAAAGATATTCTAAAAAAATTAAATTTGGATTTGAATATTGATAAAAATCTTGGCGACAGAGGTAGTAATTTGTCTGGAGGTCAACGGCAAAGAGTTTCTATTGCAAGATCTTTTTTTAGTAATCGCCAGATACTAATAATGGATGAGTCTACAAATGCTTTAGATGAAGAAAATGAAAAAGATATTTTAGATTATCTAAATACATTAAAAAAAGATATTTCTATTGTTTTAATTTCTCACAACATCGAAATGTTAAAAAATTGTGATAGAATTTATAAGATTGAAAATAAACACTTAAAAAAAATAAAATAAATTTCATGATTTCAAAAATTGTACATATAGGATTTGGAAAATGTGGGAGTTCTAAATTACAAAAAGATATCTTTCCTTATATTGCAAACTTAAAAAAGTTAAAATATTGGGGTGATGAATATAAATCGTCAGATCCTGAGAGAAATAAACTTAGCAATCTACTTCTAAATCACATTACTAAAATGGAGCTTGGTTTAGATACAGATTTTTTAGATATTGAAAATAATTATTTTATTTCTAGTGAAGAATTAAGTTCTTATAGAGATGCTGATTTAATAAAAGATTTTGCAAAAAAGAATCTTAAAGCTTTTGGAGAAGACACACATATTATTTTAATTATTCGAGAACCTAAAAATTGGCTTTCTTCAGTATTTGTTCAATTATGTATACATGAAAATCCAATTCAAAAACCAGAAACATTTTTTTTAACTCAATCAGAATATTCATCTAGACTTCCAGATCAAAAATTTAATATTGATAAGTTTTCATATAAAGAAATAATCGACAGTTATAAAGACAAATTCAAATGCTTTACATTTATTAAATATGAAAAATTAGATGAAATGGAAGCCATAGCAAAAATATTTGATTTGAATCAAAATGATGTAGATCTTTTAAAAAAAAAATATTCTAAAAATTATGTTAATAAAGCTTTAAGTAAAAAATCCGTAAAATTTTTATGGAAACTAAATTCTTTTTTTAATATTTTTGGTCTATCCTTTTCTCACAAATATACAAATAAAGTACGTTTACAAAGAGCAGATGGTGATAATTTAGAATTAAATAAAAAAGAATCCAGTTTTTATATTTTTCATAAAATAGTTAGATCTGTATTTAATTATAAAACGATTTTTCAAAAATTTCTGGATAAGATTTTGCCTTATGAAAAATATGTTATCGATTTTAATGAACTAAAAAAAGTTGATATTAAAAAACTTGAAGAAGAGTATAAAAATTTACCAGACTATAAAACTTTTAATAATTCCTAAAATCTTGGACTATTTGTTTATATACAATATTAAGTTCTACTAAAAATATATTTTGATAATTATTTTTTGATTATGTGCGGTGTTACTTTAATTTTATTTGATAAGAACAAGCATTTATCTAAAGATTTTATTGAAAAATTTACCAAAACATTAATCCATAGAGGACCTGACGGTATAAATTATTATAACAATGATGAAATAAATTTATCAGTTGGCCATAGTAGATTAAAAATAATTGATACTAGTGACTTAGCCAATCAACCTTTTACCGATGAAACAGGAAGATTTATTTTGTCTTACAATGGTGAAATATTTAATTATCTTGAATTAAGAAAAGAATTGAAATCTAAAGGATATAAATTCAAAACAGAAAGCGATACTGAAGTTTTGCTATATTCATATATAGAGTGGAAAGAAAAATGTGTTTATAAATTTAATGGTTTTTGGTCTTTTATTATTTTTGATAAAAATAATAAAAATTTTTTCATTTCAAGAGATAGATTTGGGGTAAAACCACTTTATTATTATTTCTTAAACAATTCATTAGTAATATCTTCAGAATTAAAATCTTTCAAAGTTTTATCAAATCAAATTAAAATCGGAATAAATTTAAATGAAATTTATAAACTTAGAAAAGAAACTATTAGTGAGGAGACATTATTAAAGAATGTTAAAATGCTTTTACCTGGTCATAATATAAAATATAACTTGAGAAATTTTGTTATTGAAAAATGGTGGGAAACAGCCGATCATCTTCAAAACTTTAATAAAAATACTGACTATGTTGAAGAATTAAGTTATTTGTTTAGAGACTCTTGCAAATTAAGACTTAGAAGTGATGTTCCTTTAACAACTTCGCTCAGTGGTGGGTTAGACTCTTCAGCAATAGTCGCTGAAATAAATCAAAATTATAATAATTTAAAGAGTCATAAATCTTTTTTTTTAAATTATGAATATAAAGATAATGAACAAAAATACGTCGAAGCTTTAAAGAGTAAATATAATTTGGATTTAGACGAAATCAAAATAGAGAAAGATTACTCAAATTTTGATGAAATGAAAAAAAGTACATTGTACCAAGAAAAAATTGGTGATGATGGTATTGGAGCTTGGAGAATTTATAAAAAAATGAGATCAGAAAATTATAGAGTTTCATTAGATGGGAGAGGGCCTGATGAATTAATGGGAGGATATAATGAATATCAAATAGAATTATCCCGAAGTAGTTTTTTAACTAAGATTATTTTATCAAATATTAAAAAAGTAATCAAAAAAATTATTGGTATGAAAAGTGAAATCCAGTCAAAGTATTTGTATTTTAATCCGAATATAAAAAGAAATTTAATTGATAAAGATTATGAAATACCTCACAGATTTAACGGTTTGCAAAAAGTTATGTATCATGATTTTCATTATGGGTCGTTACCTTTAGATTTAGAAAAATATGACAAGATTTCAATGGCTCATAGTATTGAGAGCAGAGAACCTTTTTTAGACTATAGAATTGTTTGTTTAATGTTTTCTTTACCCCTTAATTACAAATTTAATTTAAATGAAACAAAAATAATTTTAAAAAAAATGATGAATGAAAAATTACCAAAAATTATATTAAATAGAAAATTAAAAAAAGGACATGGTTTAGATTATGATGGTTTTGATTTATCATTTAAAAAAATGATTGATGAAATTATATTTAGTAACGATTTTAAAAAAGATGAATTATTTAATTTTAAGCTCATAGAGAAACATATTAAAAATAAAACAATTAATTACAAATTATTATTTAGATATGTACAAGCATACCTTCTAAAAAATAATTTATGTTAAAAAAATTTAATAGCAAGCAAAGCAATTTATCAAAATAATTAAATTCAAGTGAAAAATTTCCTTTTTTTTGGATACGGTTCGATAGCAAAAAAACATATTAAAATATTAAAAAAGAAAATTCCAAAATCAAGATTCTATATTATAAAAAAAAATCCAATTAATAATTCAGATAAAAATTTAATTTTCATGAAAAATTTAGAATCTTTAAAAAATTTTATTTTTGATGCAGCTTTTATTTGCTCACCAGTAACAAGTCATTTTGAAAATATAAACTTTATTAGAAATTACGTGAATGTTATATTTGTTGAGAAGCCTTTAGTAAATGACATTAAAATATTTAAGAAAATTTACAATATTATAAAATTTAAAAAAACTAAAATTATAGTTGGTTATGTTTTTAGATTTAATAAAGCTTTCCAGTTTTTAAAAAAAGAAATTAAAAAAAAAAAATACGGTAAGATTCTAAATATAGAATCTAATTACTCTTCTTATTTACCTCTTTGGAGAAATAAGGATTTTAGAAAAACAGTTTCATATATAAAAAAATTAGGCGGTGGCGTTATTAATGAACTAAGCCATGATTTAGATATCTTAATTAATTTATTTAAAAAAGTTGATGTGAAGTGTGTTAAATCTTTTAAAAAAAGTGATTTAAATTCTAAAGTTGAGGAAAGAGTATTTATTTTTGGAGAAATAGATAAAAAGATTCCCTTTTTTACCAAACTAAGTTTTAATGAAAAAATTTTAAATAGATATTTATTTCTTAATTATACAAATGGTTCAATTTTTTGGGATATAATAGAACAAAAAATTTATTTGAAAATTTTTAAAAATAAAAGCATCGTTAAAAAATCTATTTTTTTTAAAAATTCAAATATTGAAATGTTTGAAAAACAAGTTGATTATGTTTTATCTTTAAGAAAAAATAAATTTGATAAAAATTTATTTATTAAAGAGTATGACACCTTAAGATTAATTAATGAAATTAAAAAAAAAATTAAATAAAGTAAAAATTTTTATTTTCGCAAGAGGAGGCTCCCAAGAAATTAAAAACAAAAATCTAATTAAGATAAAAAATAAACCATTAATTTATTATTCAATAAAAATAGCTAAACAGATAGTAAATAAAAAAAATATTTATGTTTCAACGGATAGTAAAAAAATTAAAAGAATTGCTAAGCTAAGTGGAGTTAGAATAATAGATAGACCTAGAAAACTTGCTACTGGTAAATCACCAGAAATTTTGTCCTGGAAACATGCTGTAAATTACATTCAAAAAAAAATGGGTAATTTTGAAATATTTGTAAGTTTACCCGCAACCTCACCCTTGAGAAAGAAGATTGATGTAATCAATACTATAAAAAAATTAAAAAATAAAACTGACGTTGTTCTTACCGCAACAGAAGCTAATAGAAACCCAAATTTTAATATGGTTAATAAAAAAAATAACGGATTTTATGATGTTATAATTAGCTCAAGAAGAATTTTTAATAGACAAGAGGCACCAAAAGCCTATGACTTAAATACTGTTGCTTTTGTATCAAAACCAAAATTTATTTTAAAATGCAAAAGTATATTTGATGGAAATGTAGATATAAATTTAGTCGATAAAAGAAGATCTTTAGATATAGATAACAGTCATGATTTAAAATTAGCAAGAATGTTAATCAAATGATTTTTAAGAATAAAGTATTTATAATAATAGGATCTGAAGGCCAGATTGGTAAAGTTTTCAAACAACATATTCTGTATAATGGGGGAAAAGTTTGTTCAGTTGATATACTAAGAACAGAAAAAAAAAGTAATAAAAATGAGTTTTATATAAAAACAAACATTACAAATTTAAAAAATATAAAAAAAATATTAGATAAAACAAAAAAATTATATAAAAAGATTGATTGTGTAATAAATTGTTCATATCCAAAATTAAATCAAAGTAAAAATTTAAATTCCATTAATTTTAAAAAAGTAACTAGAAATATTTCAGATCACCTTGGCTCAAACATAGTTTTGTGTAAAATAACAGCAGATTTTTTTAAAAAACAGGGTCATGGAAATATAATTTTATTCAGCTCAATTCAAGGTGTGATGCCTCCTAAATTTGAGCACTATGAAAACACAAACATGTATTCTCCAATTGAGTACACTGCTAATAAACATGCTATAGTTGGAATTGTAAAATATTATGCAAAATTATATGGAAAATTTAACATTAATATAAATTCAATAAGTCCAGGTGGTATAAAAAATAATCAAAATAAAAATTTTTTAAAGAAATATAAATCAAGTTGCTTGCAAAAGGGTATGCTTGATGCAAAAGATTTAATTAGTACAATGGAATATCTTTCCGATGATCGATCCAATGTAGTAAATGGACAGAATCTTATAGTTGATGATGGTTGGACACTATAACTTTACCAAAAAATGAAAAATATTAGACAAATATTGAACAATAAGAAAAAAATTTTTTTTATTGCAGAAGCTGGTGTTAATCATAACGGATCATTAGAAATAGCAAAAAAGTTGATTGATATTGCTGTTAACTCAGGTGCTGATGCAGTTAAATTTCAAAACTTTAAATGTGAAGAATTATTGACAAAAAATGCAAAAAAAATGAAACATCAAACTAGATCAAATAATAAAATTTCACAATTTAGACTGTTAAAAAGGCTTGAATTAACTGATGAACAATTAATAAAACTTAAAAATTATTCAAAAAAAAAAAAAATAATTTTTTTCTCAACTGCATTTGATAATAAAAGCCTAATATTTCTTAATAGATTGAATCTTCCGATTTTTAAAGTTCCGTCATCTGAAATAAATAATTCTCCATATTTAAAGATTTTAGCTGGCTTTAAGAAACCAATAATTTTATCAACTGGTATGTCATATGAAAATGAAGTGAAAGAGGCAATAAATATTCTTCTCAAAAACGGTATGAAGAAAAAAATATTATTCTTTTACATTGCACTTCTCAATATCCAACTAAATTTAGTGATCTAAATTTAAATGCTATTTTGACATTAAGAAAAAAATTTAAATGTACAGTTGGATATTCAGATCATAGTCCTGGATTGATAGCTCCAATTGCAGCAGTTGCAATGGGATCTAAGGTAATAGAAAAACATTTTACAATTTCAAAAAAAATGAAAGGTCCAGACCACATTTCAAGTTTGAATCCAACTGAGTTAAAAGAAGTTATTTCATCAATTAGAAAACTGGAAATATCATTTGGAGATGGAATTAAAAAACCTACCAAATCTGAAAAAGAAAATAGACTGTTAGGCAGAAAATCAATAGTTGCGTATAAAAATATTAAAATTGGCGAAAAATTTTCTCTAAAAAATATTACAACTAAAAGACCTGGCACTGGCATTTCTCCAACTAAATATTTCGATTTAATTGGAAAAAAATCAAAAAAAAATTACAAAACTGATGATTTGATAAAAAAATAAGAATTTATGTATTCATTAAAAAGAAATGAAATTATTTTGATAGGTTCTGGTGGACATTCTAGAATGATTATAGAGTGCGCTCGAGAATTAAAATATACAGTAAAATTTATTTTAGATATAAATTCAAAAAAAAATTCTAAAGAAAAAATTTTGGGTATTCCGATTAAAAGTATTAATCATATAAATGAATTAAAAAAAAACTCTAAAGTTTTTCTATCAATCGGTGATAATTTATTGAGATTTAAATTTTACAAAAAATATAAAAATTATTTTAACTTTATAAATTTAATTCACCCCTCAAGTTATGTAGCAAAAAATATAATTATGGGAAATGGAAATTTTATTGCACCAAAAGTTATAATTAATTCTTTAAGTAAAGTAGGTAATAATTGTATAATTAATTCTGGATCGATTGTTGAACATGAATGTGAAATAAAAGATAACTCTCATCTTGGACCTGGATGCATAATGTGTGGAAGAGCAAAATTAAATTCAAATGTTTTTGTAGGTACTGGTTCAATAATTTTACCAAAAATTTCTGTTGAAAGAAATTGTATAGTTGGAGCTGGATCTATTGTTCTGAAAAAAACTTCCCCAAACTCATTATATTTGGGAAGACCAGCTAAATTAAAGAAAAAAATTAAATAATAATAATTTAAGTGATAAAAGTATTTAATTCAATTCTATTTAATATTCATAAATTTATTAAGATTAATATTGGGTATATTTTTTTTAAAAAATCATTAATTAAAATTTCAACATATAGAGATTTAAAAGATGAAATAAATTTGCCAGAACAAAATTCATTAGATACCGAGGTATTACAAATTTCAAAAAAATTAAAGATTAGCACAAAAAATAGCTGGTCAATAATTCAAAGTATTAAATATATAAAAAATAATAAGATTGAAGGTGACTTTGTAGAGAGTGGAATATTTGAAGGAAACAGTGTTATTCTTTTTGGACTATTGTTAGAAAAATATAATCTCAAAAAAAAAATTTATGCATATGACACTTTTGACGGTATGGTAAAACCATCGGAGTTTGATCAATATTTAAATAAAAATATTAAATACACTCCTTTAGATAGATATAAAAAAGATGGAAATAAATGGATGAATGCTTCTTTAGAAATAGTTAAAACAAATATATTAAAATATTTAAATAAAATAGATCACATAAAATTTATAAAAGGTGATGTCAGAGAGACTTTAACAATCGAAAAAAATTTACCAGAAAAAATTTCCCTTTTAAGGCTTGATACTGATTTTTACGAAAGTACTAAAAAAGAATTAGAAGTCTTATACCCAAAATTAGTGAAAGGTGGAATTTTGATTGTTGATGATTATGGTTTTTTCTCAGGATCAAAAAAAGCAGTAGATGAATTTTTAGAGAATAAAAATATATTCTTTTTCCCTGTAGATGATTACATAAGAATTTGTCTAAAACTTTGAAACTAAAAAAAACTTTTAAAATTTTTAATATGAGAGTATAAAAGCCAAAAATTTATGATTTACGTTTCCTCAGCATCAATTAAAGAAAAAAATTTAAATACATTATTAAATATATTTAAAAAAAATAAAATTAATAATATTGAGCTAAGTGGAGGGGTTAAATTTGAAAAAAATATTTCGAAAATAATCTCTAAAAATAATAAAAAGATGAATTTTTTAATTCATAATTATTTTCCTCCTCCTAAAAAAAATTTTATATTAAATCTTGGATCAACTAATGAAAATATAAGATTACAAAGTGTAAATTTATGTAAAAGAGCAATAAATCTGTGTAAAAAATTTGGTATAAAAAAATATGCTGTTCACGCACCATTTTTAATAGATTTTACACCTAATGAAGCTGGAAAATTAATAAAAAAAAGAAAACTTTCAAATAAAAAAATAGTCTTAAAAAAATTTAAAAAGTCATGGTTAGAAATTAATAAAACAGCTAATAAAAAAGTAAATTTATACATAGAAAACAATGTTTTAAGTAATGAAAATTTTAAGAATTATAGCTATAAAAATCCTTTTTTATTGACAGATTATAAGTCTTACTTATTTTTGAAAAAAAAAATTAATTTTAATTTGTTATTAGATTTTGGACATCTTTATGTTTCTTCAAAGACATTGAAAAAAAATTTTGCAAAAGAATGTTCAAAATTGACTAAATTAACTAATTATTTCCATATTAGTAACAACAATGGAAAAAAAGATCAAAATAATGGATTAAATATAAAAGGTGAAATTTTTAAGATACTAAAAAAAAATATAAACTATAAAAACTCTACATTTACGTTAGAGGTGTACAAAGATATTAAAACTATAAAAAAAAACATTAAATTAATTGAAAGTTTAAAAAATTCATGAAAATAGTTATTTACGGAATTAAATCATCTGCAAAAATTATTGCTGAAATATTGTATGAGAACTCTAATTATGAGGTGGTTGGCTTCATCGGAAACAAAAAAGAAAAAAAACAATTTAAAAATAAAAAGATTTTTTTAAGTTTACCCTTTTTAGGGGATGAAGAGTTAATACCTAAATTAATTTTAAATGGAATAGATGGATTTATAGTTGGAGTTGGAGATGTAAACTTAAAAGAACAAATATATTACAAATTTAAAAGAAAAGGTTTAAAACCTATCTCTGCAATTTCTAAATTTGCAAATATATCCCCAGGTGCAATAATTGGTGAAGGTGTAAGTATTGGAAACAGCTGCATAATATCAAGTGATGTAAGAATTGGAAATAATACATTTGTTGGCACAAATGCTGTAATTGAGCTAGGAGTTGAAATTTCAAATAATTGCAAAATTGCCTCTGGTGTATTTATTGGAGCAGAGTCTAAAGTTGAAAACAATGTAAATATTGGTGTTTCCACAACAATTTTGACTAATTGTAAAATTGGTAAAAATAATTTTATTAAGCCTAAAATGTTAATTTCAAAAAATATCAAACCTAAGTCAAAGTAATTAAATCAATGCAAAAAACTATTTTTATCTCCGGAGGAGCTGGATATGTTGGTTCCAAACTTGTTGAATTTTCGTTAAAAAAAAATTTAAAAGTTGTTTGTTATGATAATCTAGTTTACGGAAAAGGATCTATTCAAAAATTTTTGAAGAAAAAAAATTTTATCTTTATCAAAGGCGATATAAGAGATAAAAAAAAATTAAAAAAAGTATTTCAATTATATAAAATTGATTTTGTTGTAAATTTAGCATCAATTGTTGGTGATAAACAATGTCAAACAATTCCAAAAACAGCTTATGAAGTGAATTTTTTAGGAAATAAATATTTGACAGAAATTTCAAAATCTAAAAGGGTTAAAAAGTTTGTATTTGCTTCGACTTGCTCAAATTATGGTATAGTTAATCCAAATGAATATGCTGATGAAAAGAGTGAACTATTTCCAGTTTCTCTTTATGCAGAGTCAAAAATTGATTGTGAAAAGTATTTGATAGATCAATCAAATAAAAACTTTTCTGTTACTATTTTAAGATTTGCTACCGCTTATGGAGTTTCTAATAGAACTAGATTTGATTTGACAATTAATTCATTTACTTATGAAGCTCTAAAATACAAAAAACTTCATATTTTTGCTAAAGAAACTTGGAGACCATTTATACATGTTGATGATATGTGTTTAATGATTCTGAAAGTATTGGATATTAAAGGTTCAAAATTAAATGGTTTAGTTTTAAATGCTGGATTTACAAGTAATAATTTTTCTAAACAAGCAATTATAGAGAAAATTAAAAAGAATGTAAAAAATTTAAAAGTAGAGTATGTAGATGCTATCATTGACAGAAGAGATTATAGAGTAAATTGTGATAAAATTTATAAATTTCTTAAAATCAAACAAAACAAAAGTATAAATCAAGGAATTAAAGAAATTATTTTTAATATTAAAAATAAATCAATTAAAGAACGTGATATTAAAAATAATTTATTAGATAATAATTGTAAAAAGTTACAGCAGTTTTATAAATATTAATTTTGTTATGATAAAAAAAATTCCCTGGGCCCAACCTCTAATTGGAAAAGAAGAGCTTTTAGAGATTAAAGATTGTTTTAAAAATGATAGATTCACTCAAGGTGATAAAGTAAAAAAATTTGAAAAATATTTATCCAAAATTACAAATTCAAAATATGTAGTTGCTGTTTCAAATGGAACAGTTGCATTAGATTTAGCTTATAAGGTTTTAGGTCTTAAACAAAATGATGAAGTTATTTTGCCAGCTTTATCTTATATATCAACAGCTTCTGCAATAAGTTATCAAGGAGCAATTCCAGTTTTTATTGATGTAAATAAAGAGAACAATTGTATAGATGTAACCAAAATTGAAAAAGCTATATCAAAAAAAACGAAAGCCATATCTTTTATCGATTATGGGGGAAATCCAGCACATCATAAAGAGATAAAACAAATTTCGAAAAAATATGGTATTCCGATAATTCATGATGCTGCTCAATCCCTCGGAGCTTTTTTAAATAATAAACCTTTAGGAGCCAACGGAGATATATCAACAATGAGTTTTCATATGGCAAAGGTTATGACAACAATTGAGGGAGGAGCAATATTTACAAATAATTTTCGATTTTATAAAAAATTATTAGTTTTAAGAAATATTGGAGAAGGTCCTATTAAATATAATCACATTCTTCTCGGAACAAATGCAAGAATGACAGAGTTACAAGCAGGATTTGGTCTGGCTCAGTTAAAAAAATTAAATTTTATTTTAAAACAAAGAAAAAGAGTAGCTAAATTATATGACAGTAAATTTAAGAAAGTTAAGAATATTGCAAAATTTAAAATTTTTAAAAATGCAAAACACGCCAATTTTTTTTATCCCGTAATGATACCTAATAGAGATTCTATAGCAAAAAAATTAAAAAAAATTTACGGTATTGATACTCGTATTGCTTACCCAAAACCAATTTATAAACAAGATATGTACGCTAAAAACAAATTAAAATTTAAAAAATTAAAATGTAAAAATACAGAAGAAATAAGTAAGAAAATATTAAATTTACCCATTTATCCTCAGATGAAAAATAATGAAATTGATTATGTTGCAAAGGCATTAATTAATCTAGTTAAATGAACTAAAGTTTATTTTCATGAAAATATTAAACGTTGCTATATTTGGAACAGGATGGGCAGCAGAAGCTCACTTTAAAACAATAAAAAGAATGAATAAATTTAAGGTTTGTTGTGTTTTTGGAAGAAATAAAGAAAGACTTAAAACAATAAGAAAAAAATGGAATGTAACAATTTATAATAGTAAGAAAGAATTATTTCTTAACGAAAAAATTGATGTTGTATTAGTTGCAAACCAGAATTCTTTTCACTACCAGGATGCTTTTTATGCATTAAAGAAAGGTATTAATGTGGTTCTAGAGAAACCTACATCGACTAGTTTTTATAATTCAAAAAAATTAGTCGATTATGCGTTAAAAAAAAAACTCAAAATCTCTGTTGTTATGCAAAGAAGATTTGATGCTAGTTCTGATTATTTAAAATATTTAATTCAAAAAAAAATTGGAAAAATAATTTTAATTAAATTAAATATTTTTATGCACAGAGATCATAAGTATTTTGATAAATTAAAATGGTTAAAAGAGAAAAAAAAAAGTGGGGGTGGAATTTTAATTCACCATGCAATACATACTATTGATCAATTACTTTATGTTTTAAATCAAAAAGTCATTGATGCAAAATGTCATATATCCAATAAAATTTTAAAATTAAAAATTGAAGATACAGCAGTAGGTTTCATAGTTTTTAAGAATCAAAAAATTGCAAGTTTATCCGCAACTTATTGTGCAAATAAAAATTTGAAAAATTCGATTGAAATTTATGGAGATAAATTGTCGGTAAAATTAGAAAATAATAAAATTTATAATCTTTCAAAAAGATATAATAAAAAGGATTATGTTCTTAAAAGTTTTGCTAAAGCTAGTTTAGGTAATTATCAAAGTATATGGGAAGATTTTTATATAGCAGAAAAATCCAGAGTTTCAATAGATCGAATTCTTGAAACAGATAAAGCAATAAGTTTAATGTATAAATCTTTTTTGTTTAAAATTTAACTATGGTATAAACATATAATGTTATTTCCTAAAATTATAGAATACCAGCCTTATTCGATTTGTAATGCAAATTGCACATATTGTCCTGTAGGTCATTTAAATAGAGAACAAAAATTAAAAGGTAAATCTATTTCAAATGAAGTTTTTCAAGCTTTAGTTGACCAAACAAAGAATCATAAAATCGAGAGAATTTCTCCTCATCTTAATTGTGAACCTTTATTATGTAAAGAATTGCCCGATCAAATTAAAATTTGGAAAAAATTCCATCCTAATGCCATTGTAGATCTATCTACGAATGCAGTATTTTTAAATGAAAAAAATCTTTTGAGTTTAGCAGAGTCTGGTCTAGATGTTTTAGAATTACATTACATGGGAGTTAATAAAGAATACCATGAAAAAGCTATGCAAACAAATTATGAAAAAGTAACAAAAAATGTCGAACTTGCATTAGAATTAAAAAAAAAGAATAATCTCAAAATGGAAATTCTTATTTTTAGTCATAGACTAAAAGGAGCCTCTCTTAATGACTGGAATAATTTTGCTAACTCATGGCAAGAAAAAGGAGCCAAAATTCTCTTTGGCCCGCTTTGGAATAGAGCTGGTTGGTATGGAAAAGAATTTGAAAATAAGAGAAAAGGTATTATTAAATTTAATAAATTATATCCATGTAACAAACCGTGGGAGCAAATAGCCGTGGAACATGATGGAGAGGTTGTTCTCTGTAGTCTAGATTATAAGAAGGTTGTCAAAATTGGAAATATATTAAAAACAAATATTATTGATATTTGGAATAATGAAGTAATGAAAAAATATCAAGATGGTCAAAACAAAATGAGCAAATTAAAAAAATTAGATCTTTGTAATGATTGTATTAGAGGAGGTCGTTATCTTCTTAATGAGGACAAATTAACAAAATTAGTTACGAAAAAAATAAATAATCCTATAGCTAAGAAAGCTTATAAAAGTTACTTATCTTTGATGGATTTAATTTGAGAGAAAGGTTGATTTATTCAGAATGAGAATTGGTTTAGCAAATATTGCCTTAGAATTATTTAAAAGTAAAAAGTTTAATTCTGTAAATACTATTCTTGATATGGGATCAAAAGAGATGAGATTTTCTTATGATCAAATAAGTTACGCTTTTGATCAAGCAGGAATAAAATTTAATAAAAAAAACTTCGAAAAACTCAAAATTTTTCCTAAAGGTAAAAGAATATCTACTAAATACTTTTGGAAAGAATTAGGTATTAAAGATTATAAGTGTTCAGATATTAATCGAAGTCATGACAGTATTTATCTAGATTTAAATAAACCACTTACTGATAAAAAACTTTTACAAAAATTTGATTTGGTTACTGATTTTGGAAATAACGAGCACGTATTCAATGTAGGAGAAGCTTATAAATCTATGTATAATTTAACAAAAAAAAATGGTTTTATTTGGATTTTTCAATCAGTTTTTGGTGGCAATGGTTTTTTTAATTTTGATGCAAGTTTTTTTGAGGGTTATGCTGCTGCAAATAATTTATCAATAATACATGCTTGCTATCTGATATATCCATCAGAATATGAACAAATTGTTGTACCCTGTAATAAAAATTTATTTAATGCACTAGATTTAACAAAAGTAAAGGGTGTGGATATATCGTATGTATTTAGAAAAAATACTAATAAAGAATTCAATTACTATTTTCAATATAATGATAATAATAATAGAAAACCCTTTATACCAATTTTTATAAATTCTAAATATCCGCCTGAAAAATTATATGTTCCAACTAGAACGAAAAAACAACTCATTAAAGATGCAAGAAAAGGTGACAAAGTAGCAATTGAATGGCTAAGAACCACTGGTTTTAAGATTTAATGGAAAGCAAGATTCATGAAAAGATATTCAACTCAAGAAAAAAAAATTTTATTGTAACTTTATTGATAGGTAAGAAATTTTTAGATGAATGGAAAAAATATGCAGCCCCTCTTTGGAAGAAATACTGCATTAAAAATGACATAGGTTTAATATTAATAAAAGATCATCTAATTAAAAAATCAAATCCTTTTTGGAAAAAAAAGCTGTATGGCAAAAAATGTTAATTGGAGCATATTTAAGTAAACATGAAAAAAAAATTAAAAATGTGTGTTATTTAGACTCCGATATACTTATAAATCCATTTGCACCAAATATTTTTAAATTTCACAGTGAATCAAAATTTTCTGTTATTTCGGAAGTTTCTAATCTACCTTTTAATTTAGATAGGGTAAAAAAAAAATTATCATTTAATAGAAATTTTTTTTTATAGTAAAAAATATCCTTTAGATTCAGCATTGTTTATGAGTTCAAAAGAAAAATTTAAATTTCATAATTTTAAAAATCAAAAAAACTACTTTTGTTCTGGTGTCATAGTTTTCAATTTAAAAAAGTTTTCTAAAAGAATGAAAGATTGGTTTTTTAAGTATACCAAAGATTTTGAAACTTTAACAGGTGGGGGAGAAGAACCTGTAATGAATTATGAAATATTGAATACAAAAAAAGTAAATTTTCTTAATTATAAATTTCAAGCACTATGGTTATATGAAATGGCAGATAAATATTCTTTTCTCTATAAGTTTAAAGGAAATAAAAATAAGTATGTAAAAACCTGTATAAAAGAATGTTTATTGAATAATTATTTTCTTCACTTTCCTGGATCTTGGTATGAGGGAAATATGTGGAAATATAAGAATATAATCAATAATTTTGAACTTAAAACTTTAGAAAAACTTAATAATTATTTTAGTTTTAAAACAAAAGCAAAACCTATTGGTAGAATATTGCCAAAATGAAAACTAAAGTTTTTTGGTGTAAATCATGTTTAAACATGTCAACACGCCCTCGTATTGAATTTAATAAAGATGGTTTTTGTAATGCTTGTTTGTGGTCTAAAGAAAAAAAAATTTTTAATTGGAAAAAAAGAATAAAAGAATTAAAAAAACTCTTAGATAAATATAAATCTAAAAACAATAATTTTGATTGTCTTGTGCCAGTTAGTGGAGGCAAAGATGGCAGTTATGTTTCCTATATATTAAAACACAAGTATGGAATGAGACCGTTGGCTATAACATCAAGGCCTCCATTAACATTAAAAGTTGGAAATCAAAATTTAGAAAACTTTGTGAGATCGGGTTATGATCATATGCATATTACTCCAGATGAAAATGTAATGAGAAGGTTTAATAAAGAGGGATTTATACATATGGGATTTCCTTATTATGGCTGGTTGGTTTCTATATATTCTGTAGTGACCAATATTTCTTTATCATTAAAAATACCTTTAATATTTTATGGAGAAAATGGTGAGGTTGAATATGGAGGTAACTTGAAAAAAAATACTTCAAAGGTAAGTTTAAAAGAAATTAAAAGAGTTTTTTTAGAGGATGGATATAAAAAAGTTTATAATATTTTAAAGAAAAAAAAAAAAAGTCTTTATTGGTTTACTTTACCAGAATCAAAAGAAAAAAATTTTCATATCACTCATTGGAGTTATTTTGAACCATGGGATCCATATAGAAACTATTTGGTAGCTAAAGAAAAATGTAACCTCACAGAAAAGAATGAAACAAACTTTGGTACCTTTACCAATTTTGCACAAACAGACCAAGCTTTGTATGATCTACATACCTATATCATGTATTTAAAATTTGGGTTTGGAAGAGCTACGCAAGATGCTGGGATAGAAATTCGAAGAGGTGCTATGACAAGGGATCAAGCTTTAAATCTAGTTAGATTATATGATGGTGCTTATCCAGAAAATTATATTGATGATTATTTAAAATATTTTCAAATGAGTAAACAAGAATTTGATAAAGTTTTAGACAGGTGGGCTAATAAAAAACTTTTTTATAAGTGTAAAAAAACAAAAATTTGGAAGCCTAAATTTTTAGTAGGTGAGGATTTTCATATTTAAGATTTAATGAAAAAAAGAGTTACTATAATTGATTATGGTATGGGAAATATTTTATCTGTAAAAAATGCAATAGATTATTTAGGTTATAAAAATCAAGTAACAAATGATTATAAAATTATAAGAAATAGCGAGTTACTTATTTTGCCTGGTGTAGGTTCATTTAGAGACGCTATGAGAGAAATTAAGAAATTTGAAATTGATAAGGCAATAAAAGAGAGTGTTAACAAAAAAGGAAAAATATTGGGAATATGTTTGGGCATGCAACTTCTAGCACTAAGTAGTGTGGAGGATGGAAATTGTAAAGGCATAGGTTTAGTACCAGGAAAGATTGTAAAATTGGAGTCTATAATAAAAAAAAAGATCCCTCACATAGGATTTAATTCAATAAAAACAGATTATTTTAAAGGACTATTTAACGGGTTAGAAAAAAATAATTTTTTCTATTTTGTTCATTCTTATTTTTTTTTACCTCAAAAAACAAAACAATTTAAATTCTCATATTGTGAATATGGTAAAAAATTTGTTTCATCTTATGAAAGTAGCAACATTTGTGGCACACAGTTCCATCCTGAAAAAAGTCAGTCTAATGGATTAAAATTAATTAAAAATTTTTTAAAATAAAATGCTTAAAAAAAGATTAATTTTTACTTTATTAGTAGATGGAGATAACTTTGTTTTAAGTAGAAATTTCAATCTCCAAAAAGTTGGAGATATTAATTGGTTGTTAGATAATTACAATTTTTCAAATGTGTCAAATTTTATTGATGAATTAGTTGTTTTGAATATTAGGAATAAAAAAAAAAATTTTAATAATTTTTGTAAAATTTTAAAAAAAATTACAAAAAAAATATTCATTCCAATAGCAGCTGGTGGTGGGATAAATAGTGTTAGTGATGTTAAAAAACTTTTGAGATCGGGTGCAGATAAGATTGTACTTAATTCTATGATCTTAGAGGAAAATCAGGAATTGATTAAAATTTATAAATATATTGGTAAACAAAGTATAATTGGTTCATTGGATGTTAAATTATTAAATAAAACATATTTTGTTTACAATAATAATAAAAATATAAATCAATCAGAATTATCAGAAATTTTTGATAAAAAAAAATTAAACTATATTGGAGAAATCTACTTAAATTCAATTGATAAAGATGGCACCGGTCAAGGTTATGATTTTCAAATGTTAAAAAATATCAAAAAAAATGAAATTCCAATTATATTGGCTGGAGGGGTAGGAAATTGGAGGCATTTATTATCAGGTTTAGAAAATAAAAAGATTAATGCCGCTGCTACTGCAAATTTATTAAATTTTATTGGAAATGGTTTTGAAAATGCAAGAAATAACTTGTTTGATAAATGTGATTTAGCAAAATGGTAAAAAAAATATATATAGTTGATAAATTAAAAATTTTTAATTTCTTAACAATTTTTAAAAATGATTCTGAGTCATTTTTTATAAAAGAATCTTTTTTATCAAAAATTATCACATTTATATCTAAACAAAAATATATAAAGAAACTTGATTGGAAAATCATAGATTTAGAAAATAATACTACTAAAGTTTTTACTTCTGTTACGGAAAATTATGAGGTTGATAATTTTGTTTATGCTTATTTAGATGAATTTTTTGAAAAAAATAAATTAGAAAAAAATTTTTACCATTTTTTAGTTAAATATTTAAGTAATAACAAAGGATTGTTAAGTTTCATGTCTATTGAAAATTTTATTGTATTATATCAAGCTTCAGAAGTTTTTTTTAAAAAAAAAAATATTAAT
>CACJNO010000003.1 GCA_902594825.1 uncultured Pelagibacteraceae bacterium
GTAATAATTGAACCTTACGTTATTTTTGGATCAAAAGTAAAAATTGGAAATAATGTAACAATTAGATCATTTTCACACTTAGAAAACTGTAAAGTAGAAAATAAAGTTGATGTAGGTCCATTTGCAAGAATAAGGCCTGGTTCAATTTTAAAAGAAGGATCTAAAGCTGGTAATTTTGTTGAAATTAAAAAAAGCATATTGGGAAAGAAGACTAAAGCAAATCATTTAGCATATATTGGTGATAGTCAGATTGGTAAATTCGTTAATATTGGTGCTGGAACAATTACATGTAATTATGATGGAGTTAAAAAAAGTAAAACAAAAATTAAAGATAATGTCTTCATTGGATCAAATTCATCTTTAGTGGCTCCTTTAACTATTGAAAAAAATAGTGTGGTTGGAGCAGGCTCTGTAATTACAAAAAATGTTAAAAAAAAAACATTAGCATTAACAAGAAGTGTACAAATAGAAGTTAAGAACTATAAGAGAAAGATAAAATAATTATGTGCGGAATTATAGGAATAAATAGTAACAAATCTGTTTCAGCATCTATAATAAATTCATTAAAGAAACTAGAGTATAGAGGTTATGACTCTGCAGGAATAGCTACTCTTTCCAGTGGTCAAATTAACGAAGTTAAATCAGAAGGAAGAGTAGATAATTTAGAAAAAAATTCTTTAGTTCAGAATATGGAAGGAACAATAGGTATAGGCCATGTTAGATGGGCTACTCATGGATCGCCTAATAGTTTAAATGCACATCCTCACTCATCGCAAAACGTTTCAGTTGTTCATAATGGAATAATTGAAAATTCTACATTATTAAAAAAATTTTTAGTTGGAAAGGGGCATAAATTTAAATCTCAAACTGATACTGAGGTTATAGTCCACTTGATTACTGAACATCTTAAAACTGATGATATTGTTAATTCGATAAAGAAAACTCTAAAATCTCTTCATGGAAGTTTTGCTCTAGGAATTATATTTAAAGATCAACCTGACCTTATAGTAGGTGCTAGAAGAGGATCACCGTTAGCAGTTGGCTATGGTCCTAATGAAAATTATTTAGGTTCAGATTCTTATGCATTAAAATCTATGACTAACAAAATAACTTATTTAAATGATGGTGAATTTTGTGTCATTAAAAAAGATCATGTTGAGTTTTTTAGTGATGATGGAGTCAAGATAAATAAAAAAGTTTTAGAACTATCATCCCAGGAAGAAGAGTATGATAAAGGTGACTATAAACATTTCATGGCAAAGGAAATTGAGGAACAACCTTTAACCTTAAAAAATGGAATTAAAGAGTACATAGATAATTCTAATAATGATATAAATATTTATAATTTTCCTTGGAAAATTAGTGAAATTTCTTCAATTACTTTGATTGGATGTGGTACCGCTTATCATAGTTGCTTGATGGCTAAATATTGGTTTGAGGAATTAACTTCTTTGGATGTAAATGTGGATATTGCATCTGAGTTTAGATATAGAAAAAATAGATTTAAAAGAGATTCATTATATATTTTTGTTTCTCAATCTGGTGAAACCGCAGATACTTATGCTGCTTTAGATATTTGCAAAAAGAATGGTATGAAAACATGTGCTGTAGTAAATGTCATTGAAAGCTCAATTGCCAGAGATTCTGAATTTGTATTACCAATACATTGTGGAACAGAGATTGGAGTTGCGTCTACAAAAGCATTTTTAGGACAAATTTTGATTTTGTATATTTTATCTTTGAAACTTGCTTTATTGAGGAAAGATCTTAAAAAAGATGTGTTTACTCAAAAGTTGAATGACTTAAAAAAATTACCAAAATTGGTTGATCAAACTTTATCTATTGATAACAAAATACAAACAATTTCTAATACTTTTAATGAGGCAAAAGGATCAATGTTTTTGGGAAGAGGATTTTCTTATCCAATTGCTCTCGAAGGAGCTCTAAAATTAAAAGAGTTGTCTTATATTCATGCAGAAGGATATCCGGCAGGAGAAATGAAACATGGACCTTTAGCTTTAATAGAAGAGGGTATGCCTGTTGTGGTTTTAGCTCCTAGGGACAATTATTACAAAAAAACAATTTCCAATATGCAGGAAGTAATAGCAAGAGGTGCAAAAGTTTTATTGGTTACAAATAAAAGTAAAGACGAAATTGTATCTGAAAATATTTGGGAAACTTTAGAAGTTGAAACGACTAATGCAGACCTTTTACCTTTTCTTTTAACAATTCCTTTGCAAAAACTTGCTTATTATTCAGCTTTAAAAAAAGGTTTTGATATAGATAAGCCAAGAAATTTGGCCAAATCTGTTACAGTTGAATAATTAAAAATCTCTGATACAACAATCTTGAGTTGAACATGAAAAATTGGAAAGTAAATAGTTGGAGAAAATATCCTGTTAAACATATTCCGGAATATCCGGATAATAAAGAACTGGAACAAGTTTTAAATAAGATTAAAACCTTTCCTCCATTAGTTTTTGCTGGAGAAACTAGACATCTTAAACATCAATTAGCAGATGTTGTTGATGGTAAAGCATTTTTATTACAAGGAGGCGACTGTGCAGAAAGTTTTGCAGAATTTCATCCAGACAACATAAGAGATACATTTAAAGTAATTCTTCAGATGTCTTTAGTTTTAACTTATTCTGCATCTTTGCCTGTAGTCAAACTTGGAAGAATAGCTGGTCAATTTTCGAAACCTAGAAGCGCATCAACAGAAAAACAGGGTGATATAGAATTACCTAGCTATTTGGGTGATAACATTAATGGAATAGATTTTACTGAAAAATCTAGACGACCAGATCCTAAAAGATTATTTAAAGCTTATTCACAATCAGCTTCAACTTTAAACATATTAAGAGCTTTTTCTAAAGGAGGTTTTGCTGATTTAAATAATGTTCATTTGTGGAATTTAGATTATATCAAAAAAAGTCCACAAGCAAAAAAGTTTAAAGAATTAGAAGATAAAATTGCTGACGCTTTAGCCTTCATGGAAGCTTGTGGAATTAATAAAGATTTTAATAATAGATTATATGCAGTTAATTTTTGGACATCACATGAAGCCTTACTTTTACCTTTTGAGGAAAGTATGACAAGGATAGACTCTACAACAGGAGAATATCATGACACATCTGCACATTTTGTTTGGATTGGAGACAGAACTAGACAGTTAGATGGTGGACATGTTGAATTTTGTAGAGGAATCGAAAACCCAATTGGAATTAAATGTGGACCAACTTCAAAACCAGATGAAATTGCAAAAATTTGTGAAGCCATAAACCCAAAAAATGAAAAAGGCAAAATTACTTTAATTTCAAGATTTGGTTATAAAAATGTTGAAAAATTTCTACCAAAGTTAATTAGAGGTATTAAAAAAGCTGGATTAAATGTTGTTTGGTCATGTGACCCATGCCATGGAAACACAATAAAATCTACCACTGGTTTTAAAACAAGACCATTTAATGATGTTTTAAGCGAAGTAAAAAATGTTTTTGCTGTACACCAAGCTGAGGGATCTTATGCTGGAGGTTTACATGTAGAAATGACTGGACAAGATGTGACGGAATGTACTGGAGGTGCTAGAAAAATATCTGATGCAGATTTATCAAGTAGATATCATACACATTGTGATCCAAGGTTGAACTCTGATCAAGCTTTAGAGTTAGCATTTTTAATTTCAGATGAGATAAAAAAGAATAGCAGCTATTCTAAAAATGCTATCCAAGCGGCATCTTAAGCCATTGTTTTAAAAATCAAGGTGATTAAATATTAACTATGACTCCTTCTGAAAAAGTAAAATATATATCGAATTGGATCAAATCTTATGTTGATCAAATGCCAAATAAGGCTCAATCATTAGTCATAGGTATTTCTGGCGGAATAGACTCTTCGGTTTCAAGTACTTTAAGTGCAATGACAGGTTTAAGAACAATTGTTTTATCAATGCCTATAAAACAAAAAGAAAATCAGCATGATCTAAGCTTAAAACATCAAAAATGGCTAGTTGAAAAATTTAAAAATGTAGAAGCACACACAATTGAATTAGATAAATTATTTGAAACTTTTTCATCAACATTAAATAAATTTGATAACGAACATGGTTTTGCAAATTCAAGAGCAAGATTAAGAATGACTACTTTGTATCAAGTAGCAGCTGCTAATAAAGGAATAGTTGTAGGAACAGGTAATAAAGTTGAGGATTTTGGTGTAGGTTTTTATACTAAATATGGAGATGGTGGAGTTGATATTTCTCCAATAGCTGATTGTAATAAAACAGAAGTTTGGGAACTTGGAAAAGAACTTGGTATTTTAAAAGAAATAATTAATGCCCCTCCAACTGATGGTCTTTGGGATGATGGCAGAACTGATGAAGGTCAGTTAGGTTTCAAATATGAAGATTTGGAAGATGCTATGATCAATCCCGACTCACCTCATAAAACTGAATACGAAAAAATTAGAAAACAAAATTTGCATAAAATGGAGCCAATTCCAGTATGCAAAATTCCCAGTTAATCAATTAGATTAACAAATCACTAAATAAGGTATATTTCTTAATCAATTTATATGGATATTTTTTTAACAAATAATTTAACTAATAAAAAAGAGCAATTTGTTCCAAAGAATAGTGAAAATATTGGAATGTATGTTTGTGGACCGACTGTTTATGATGACCCACACATTGGTAATGCTAGACCTTTAGTTATTTTTGATATTCTTTTTAAGGTACTTAAAAATAACTTTCCAAAAGTGACTTACGTTAGAAATATTACGGATATTGATGATAAGATAATCAAAGCATCACAAGAACAAAAAATATCTACAAAAGAGTTGACTGAAAAAGTAACATTTAGTTTTTTTGAAGATTGTAATTTTTTAAATTGTGAAGATCCTACTCATCAACCCAAAGCTACTGAGCATATTACTTTGATGATTGAAATGATTAATGATTTAATAAAAAAAGGTTATGCTTATGAAAATAAAAGCCATGTTTATTTTGAAGTAAAGAAATTTTCTGATTATGGAAATTTATCAAATAAGAAATTGGAGGATTTAATAGCAGGTTCTAGAGTAGAGATAAGTGAAAATAAAAAAAATTCTGAAGATTTTGTTTTATGGAAACCTTCTAATAAAGATGAGCCCTCATGGGACTCTCCATGGGGAAAGGGCAGACCTGGATGGCATTTAGAATGTTCCGCAATGTCTAAAAAGTTTTTAGGTAATGAATTTGATATTCATGGAGGTGGAATAGATTTAATTTTTCCTCATCATGAAAATGAAATAGCCCAATCAAGATGTGCAAATGATACAAAAGTTTTTGCAAATTATTGGATTCACAATGCTTTTATTACTATGTCCAATGAAAAAATGGCTAAGTCACAAGGCAATATCTTAAAGATTAAAAATTTTAGAAATAAAATAAGTGGGCAAGTTATAAGATTTGCGTTAATGAGTACACATTATAAACAACCCTTGGATTGGAATAATAAATTGTTAGTTGATTGTCAAAGTACTTTAGATAAATGGTATCGTATTTATTCGTTAAATTTAAAATCTGTTAAAGTTCCAGAAAAAATTTTAAAACCTTTGTACGAAGATCTAAATACTCCTGGATATATTGCAAACTTACATCAACTATATGAAAGAGCTAATAAAGGTGAAGATAAAGAATTATTTGTTTCTGCTTGTAAATTTATAGGTTTGTTTAATGAAAATAATGAACAATGGGAAAAATATAAAAAAGATAAAGCTCTAATGAGTGAAAACGAGATTAAGATTAAGATTGAATTAAGAAATAAAGCTAGAGAAAATAAAGATTATAAGGAAGCGGATAGAATTAGAGATGAACTCTCAGACAAAGGTGTTTTAATAGAAGATAAAGATGGTAAAACACTGTGGAAATTTAAATGACTAAAGAACGATTATATATATTTGATACAACATTAAGAGATGGTGCCCAAACCCAAGGTGTGGATTTTTCCTTAGAGGATAAAGAAAAAATTGCACTTGCGTTAGATAATCTTGGTGTTGATTACATAGAAGGTGGTTGGCCTGGTGCTAACCCAACTGATACAGAATTTTTTCAAAAAAAATATAATTTCAAAAATTCAAAACTTACATGCTTTGGTATGACTAAAAGAACAGGCCGAAGTGCAGAAAATGACACTGGTTTATCTGCATTAATGAATTCAAATACACAAGCTGTTTGTCTAGTCGGTAAATCATGGGATTTTCATGTTGATGTAGCTTTAGGCATTACTAATGAAGACAATATAGAAAATATCAGCGAAAGTGCGAAACATTTTGTTAAAGCAAAAAAAGAATTTATGTTTGATGCTGAGCATTTTTTTGATGGTTATAAAGCTAATTCGAAATACGCACTTTCATGTATCAAAGCTGCTTACGATCAAGGAGCAAGATGGATTATACTATGTGATACTAATGGGGGAACACTTCCACACGAAATTTCAAAAATAGTAAGTGAAGTGTCAAAAGTTGTTCCAGGAAAAAATTTAGGCATTCATGCTCACAATGATACAGGTAACGCTGTTGCTAATTCTTTAGCTGCTGTTTTATCTGGTGTTCGTCATATTCAAGGAACTATCAATGGGTTAGGTGAAAGATGTGGTAATGCAAATTTAATGTCATTGATACCAACATTTTTTTTAAAAAAAGATTTTTCATCAAAATTTGAAATTGGGATCAATTCTAAAAATATTAAAAATCTAACAGATTGTTCAAGACTTTTGGATGAAATTTTAAATAGAAAACCTAATCAACATTTACCCTATGTAGGCGCAGCTGCTTTTTCTCATAAAGGAGGATTGCATGTGTCAGCAGTTCAAAAAGATCCAAAAACTTATGAACATATTAATCCTGACGAAGTTGGTAATACTAGAAATATTGTTGTTTCTGATCAATCAGGTAAATCAAATATAATTTCAAGATTAAAAAGTATAAAAATTGATATTCAAGAGAATGATCCAAAAATTAAAAAATTATTAGGTGAGGTCAAAGATAGAGAATTTATTGGTTATAGTTATGATGGTGCTGATGCTTCATTCGAATTACTTGCAAGAAGAATAATTGGTGAAATACCAAGATATATATCGATTAATGAATATGATGTTTCAGTAAAAAAAAATAAATCTGGAGACATAGTTTCATCTGCAAAAGCACAATTAGAAGTAGATGGAGAAAAGATTGTATGTGAGGGTGAGGGAAACGGCCCAGTAAATGCTTTAGATAATGCTATTAGGCAAAATGTTGATCGATTAGCAAAATATTCTAAATATTTAAAAGATTTAAAATTAGTTGACTATAAAGTTAGAATTTTAAATACAGGAACCGAGGCTGTCACTAGAGTTTCTATAGAAAGTACTGACGCTAAAGGAAAGAACTGGTTTACAATTGGGGTATCGACGAATATTATAGATGCTTCATTTAAAGCATTAATTGACAGTTTAGATTATAAACTTTTTAAAGATAATGCACCTGCTAGCAAATAGATGAAAGTTAAAAAGTTTTCAAAGAAACCTGAAAATTTTAAAGAAAGATCTGGAACTAAACCAATTATCTGTTATCCAAATAATAATTTAGAAGACGGAAACCTTAAGATTCTTCAAAATGCTAGAAAATTTTTAAAAAAGATAGATGAAATTACGATTCCACCGAGAGATGCGAAAACATTTAATGTTAAATCAGGTAATTTTTTTAGAATAGAAAGTGTTGAAGGGCCACAAGTTGGTGATTTAAATCTATTTCAGGCAAATAACTTTGATGAGAAATTTTATTCAGGTAAAACAAGAGCTTTATATGGCACCCATATTTCAGTAGGTGATAAAATGTTTAGTAGCTTTCCTTATTTGAGATCATTAGCAACAATAACTTGGGATACATTAGATTGGTATGATTATGATGAAGACGGAGGATCAGTTCATGATGTAATAGGAACAAGATGCGATCCTTATACTTCAAAATTGATTTCAGGAACTGATTATCATTATTGTTGTCATTCAAATTTAATAAGAGCATTAGTGAAAGAAAAAGGTATGAAAATTAATGATGCAGAAAAAATTGTACATGATGTGTTAAACGTTTTTATGTTGACTGGCTTTACAAACGATTCCAAACAATATTTTATGAAGTCTAGCCCAGCTAGACCAGGTGATTATTTAGAATTTTTTGCTGAAACAGATTTGTTAGGTGTTTTATCTGCTTGTCCTGGAGGTGATTGTGGTTCTGAACATTCATCTGATGTTGCAAAATGTTATCCTTTAAAAGTTACTATATGGGACGTTGATAAAAAATATTTAGATGGAGTTAATTTTTCGAAAATATCTAATTATACTAAAAATCATGGGCTTGATTAATTAAATGAGTAAAAGAAATATTACTTTTATTTTACACAAACCTCAATTATCTGAAAATATTGGCGCATGTGCTCGTGCAATTAAAAACTTTAGTTTTAGAAAATTGATTTTGATTAATCCAAAACCCTTTTTTCCAAATGATAAAATTTTAGCCACTTCTGTTGGTGCAAAAGATATAATAGATCAAAGCAAAGTTTATAGAGATATAGAACAAGCTTTTAAAAATATTGATGTAGTAATTGCAACATCTGCAAGGTTTAGAAATAAAAACATAAAACATATTAATTTAAATGATTTAAAAAAGATTAATTTCAAAAAAAGAGTAGGTTTTTTATTTGGATCAGAGGCCTCAGGATTATCTAATAATGAAATTAGTTATGCTAACTATACTTTACAGATACCAACAAATCCTGAATTTAAATCTTTAAATCTTTCACATAGTTTAATTATTATCGCACAAATTGTTTCAAGTATTTTAAAACTTAAAACAAAAAATTTCGATAAGTCAAAAAAGGTCAAAAGTGCTTCCAAAAAAGATATTCAGTCAATGACAAATCTTTGTATCAAAAATTTAGAAAATATAAATTTTTTTACACCAAAAGAAAAGAAGCCCATAATGCTTGAAAATCTTAAAAGTATTTTTTATAAAATGGATTTATCAGATAAAGAAACACGTATATTATCAAGTGTATTTGCTAGTTTAGGTAAAAAACGTTGATTGACAAAATAAAGAGTAAGTTTATAAAGCCCATTAATAAATGACAAAAAGATTAAACTCTAAACATAAAGTAGATAGAAGATTAAAGGTTAACCTTTGGGGAAGACCAAAGAGCCCATTTAACACTAGAGCATATGGACCTGGTCAACATGGTCAAACAAAGACTTCAAAACCCTCAGATTATGGAATTCAGTTACAAGCTAAACAAAAACTTAAAGCATATTATGGTAATATGAATGAAAGACAATTCAGAAATATTTATAAAAAAGCTAGCATGTTAAAGGGTGATACAAGTGAGAATTTAATTGGGTTACTAGAAAGAAGATTAGATGCTGTAATTTATAGAGCAAAATTTGCAACAACAATATTTTCTGCTAGACAATTAATTAATCATGGTCATGTAAAAGTAAATGGCAAAAAAGTTAATATTTCGAGTTGTTTAGTTAAAGAAGAGGACTCAATAGAAATAAGAGATAAATCAAAACAATTGGCAATTATTGATATTGCACTTGCAAATAAAGAGAGAGAAACTCCAGAATATATTCAAATGGATGAAAAAAATAAAAAGTTTAAGTTTGTTAGAATACCAAAATTTGAAGAAGTTCCCTATCCAGTAGTAATGGAACCAAATTTAGTAATTGAATATTACTCAAGATAAATAACTATTTTTTATAATTAATGTTTTTGTCATCAAAAATTTTTTTCAATTCTCCATTTTCATACATTTCTTTTATAATATCACAACCACCAACAAACTCTTTTTTTATATATAGCTGAGGAATAGTTGGCCAATCACTGTAAACTTTAATGCCTTCCCTAAGAGATTGATTTTCTAAAACATTAACTCCTTTAAAATTAACTTCTAAAATTTTTAGCATGTTAGAAACTGCCATTGAAAATCCACATTGTGGTGCATCAGGCGTTCCTTTCATAAATAAACATACTTCATTATTATCAATATGATTTTGAATTAAATTTTTTGTTTGATCATCCATTATTGTTCCTTTGTTTTAATTGCTAATGCGTGAAGTTCATTTCCCATTTTACCTTTTAAAGAGTTATAAACCATTTTATGTTGTTCAATTTTACTTTTTCCAGAGAATTGAGAAGACGTAACTGTTGCTGAATAATGGTTACCATCACCAGCTAAATCTTGAATTTCTATAACAGCATCAGGCATCGCATCTTTGATATATTTTTCAATGTCTTTTAAATTCATTGCCATTATGAGCTCATATAATTTATTAACCAATTTGTATTATAAGATCTTAATTCGTCAATTGTAAGTTTTGTCTTTTCATTAATTATCATTTCTTTATCAATAATAATCCCCAATTCTTCATGATAAACTGAATTTTTATCTAAAATTTTACTTACTTTTGGTAAATCCTTTGAATTTATCTCTATTAAGTATCTACCCTGATCTTCAGCAAAAAAATATTCAATTTCATTCATCAAATTTTTTGTTTTTTTAAATTTTATACCCTTATTTCCTTTAATACACATCTTACTAACAGCAACAAGAAGACCACCTAATGAAACATCATGAGCACTTTTGACATAACCCTTTTCAATTAAATCGAGTAAAGATTCACCATTATTTTTTTCATTAAATAGATTTATTTCTGGAGGTGGACCATTTTTTTCATCTAAAATTGTTCGAGCGAATAAACTTTGATCAATGTGACCTTCAGTTTTACCGATAAGTAGTACTAAATTATCTGTTTCTTTAAAATCCATTGATATCATGTTCTTATAGTTCTTAATTAAACCAACACCTCCTATTGCAGGTGTTGGTTTAATTCCAACTTCTTTTGTTTGATTGTAAAAAGACACATTTCCTGAAACAACTGGAAAGTTTAGGTATTTACTTGCTTCACTTATTCCCTGAACACACTCAACAAATTCACCCATGTTGTCTTCATTTTCAGGACTGCCAAAATTCAAGCAGTTAGTTATTGCAATTGGAGTTGCACCAACTGAAATTAGATTTCTCCAACTTTCAGCAACAACTTGTTTTCCACCTGTTAAAGGATGAGCCCAACAATAAACTGCTGAGGAATCAACAGTTGCCGCTACAGCTTTTTCAGTTCCATGAACTCTTACAACACCTGAGTCACCACCAGGTTTTTGAATAGTATCTCCCATAACTGTGTGATCATATTGTTGCCAAATCCATTCTTTGCTACAAATATTTTGATTAGTTAAGATTTTCTTTAAAATATCTTTTATTTTAAGTTTATTTAATAGATTTTTCTTTATCATATTTCTCTTTGGTAGTTTTGCTTTTTTCCATTTTCGATCATACATTGGTGAATTTTCAACCAATGCATTAACTGGTATATTTGCAACTTGTTCGTTATTAAAAAATAATTCTATATTTTTTGTATTTGTTGTTTTTCCAATTACAGCAAAATCTAAATTCCATTTATCAAATATTTTTTTTGCTAATTCCTCTTTTCCATTTTCTAGTACTATCAACATTCTCTCTTGGCTTTCAGAAAGCATAATTTCATAAGGTGTCATCTTTGACTCTCTACAAGGAACTTTATCTAAATTAATTTCAATTCCTAAATTTCCTTTTGATGCCATCTCTATACTTGAAGATGTAAGTCCAGCAGCCCCCATATCTTGAATAGCTATTATTGAGTCTCCTGCCATTAGTTCTAAGCAAGCTTCAAGTAAGAGCTTTTCAGTAAATGGATCTCCTACTTGTACGGTTGGTTTTTTTTCTTCAATTTTATCATCAAAGCTAGCAGAAGCCATACTGGCACCATGAATCCCATCCCGACCAGTTTTAGATCCAACATAAATTACAGGTTTATTAATACCAGCTGCTTTAGAATAAAATATCTTATTTTTTTTAACTAAACCTAACGTCATGGCATTTACTAAAATATTTCCATTGTACGAACTATCAAATGAAGTTTGTCCAGCTATGGTAGGAACACCCATACAATTACCATAACCACCAATACCATGAACAACTCCTCGTAATAAATTTTTTGTTTTTTTATGTTGAGGTGAACCAAAATGTATTGAGTTTAAGTTCGCAATAGGTCTTGCTCCCATTGTAAAAACATCTCTCATTATCCCACCAACTCCTGTTGCTGCACCTTGGTATGGTTCAATAAATGAAGGATGATTATGGCTTTCAATTTTAAATACTATTGCGTCTCCATCTTCGATATCAATTACCCCAGCATTTTCTCCTGGTCCCTGAATGACTTTTTTTCCTTTAGTTGGAAGCTTTTTTAAATGAAGTCTTGAAGATTTATACGAGCAATGTTCATTCCACATTGCTGAAAAAATTCCAAGCTCAGTAATATTTGGTGTTCTTTTCAATAAATTGCATATTCTTTTATATTCATTTTCTTTCAGACCGTGTTCTATTGCTACTTTTTCGTTAACTAACATTATTTAATATTATTAATTAGATTTTTGAAAAATAATGAACCATCTTCTCCAGATAAACTTTGATCAATCATTCTTTCTGGATGTGGCATCATTCCTAACACATTCTTTTTTTTATTAAATATTCCGGCAATATTTTTTATTGATCCATTAGGATTGAATTGGTCTTCAATCTGACCTTTATCATCACAATAATAAACTGCTATTTGATTGTTATCTTCAATCTCTTTTAGTTGATCTTTAGTACAAAAGTAATTTCCTTCATTATGGGCAATATGAAATTTTAAAACATCTTTATCTAGATGTTTAAAATAAATATTTTCTTTATTATGTAATTTTACAAAAACATTTTTACAAATAAATTCTAAATATCTATTTCTTAATAAAACTCCTGGTACTAGACCTGTCTCAACTAAAATTTGAAAACCATTACATATCCCCATAACTAGTCCACCAGAATTTGCAAAATTAATTACAGACTGCATTATTCTAGATTTTGAAGCCATACTTCCGCATCTTAAGTAATCTCCATATGAAAAACCTCCTGGTAAAACAACTAAGTCACTTTTTGGAAGTTCATTGTCATCATGCCAGACCATATTGTTTTTAAATCCAAATTTTTTAAGGGCAACATCCATGTCTCTATCACAATTTGAACCAGGAAAGGTTATTACAGATGACTTCATTAATTATTGTGTCTCAATAATTTTGTAATCTTCAATTACTAGATTAGCTAAAAGCTTTGAACACATATTTTCAACTATTTCTTTAGCTTTTTTTGGATCATTTTCCTTTACATCTATTTCAAAATACTTCCCTTGTCTAACTTCATTAACACTACTGAAACCCATCCCATCCAAAGCTTGGTGGATAACTTTTCCTTGAGGGTCTAAAACATCTTTTTTTAATGTAATTATTGCAGAAACTTTCATTTAGTTTTTTTTTTAACGGAAGATAATTTTGTTATATTAACTGCAGACACATTGGATTGTTCATGAAGAATACCTAATCTTTTTGCAACCTCAGTATAGGCTGGTATTAAATCTCCAAGATCTTTTCTAAATCTATCTTTATCAAGTTTTTTATCAGTTATAGAGTCCCACAACCTGCATGTATCTGGACTAATTTCATCAGCTAAAATTATATGATTTTTTTCACTTTCATTAGTAAAACCAAACTCAACTTTAAAATCAACTAACTTAATTCCAACACCTCTAAACAATCCTAATAAAAAATCATTTAAACGTTTTAAGTTTTTATCAATTAAATCTAATTGGTTAGTTTTTAACCAATTAAAAGTTAAAATATGTTCTCTGCTAATATTTGGGTCCCCAAGTTTATCATCTTTAAGACAATATTCTATTAGTGGTCTTTCAAGAACTGTTCCCTCTTCAATACCCAATCTTTTTGTTAGTGAGCCAGTGGCAATATTTCTTACAATAAATTCTATTGGTATAATATCTACTAATTTAACAAGTTGCTCTCTCATATTTAATCTTTTCACTAAATGATTTTGAATTCCTATTTCAGTTAAACTTGAGAGTATATGTTCTGAAATTCTATTATTTAAAACTCCTTTACCTTCGATAGTTGTTTTTTTTTGATTATTAAAAGCTGTTGCATCATCTTTAAAATATTGAATTACCAAATTTTTATCAGATGTAGCATAAATAATTTTAGCTTTGCCTTCGTAAAGTTTTTTACCTTTTTTCATTATTTGAACACTCTCCTAAAAATCAAGTTAACATTTTTAAAATGTTTGGAATAACTAAAAATAGTTTTTAATTTTTTTTGTGGAATGTTATTAATTATGTATTTATCTGACTTAATAGCATCTAATAAATTTAAGTTTTTAGCAAAACATTTTTTTGCATAAGTTTGAACCATTTTGTAAGATTTTTCTCTACTTAAACCTGTTTTTGTTAATTCTAACATAAGTTCTTGTGAAAAAATAAGTCCTTTAGTTAAGTTTAAATTTTCTAACATTTTTTTGGGATAAACAATCATATTATCTATAATGTTAGTTAACCTAACTAACGCAAAATCAAGAGTTATATTGGCATCTGGTCCTATATTTCTCTCTACACTTGAATGCGAAATGTCTCTCTCATGCCATAATGCAATATTTTCTAGTGCAGGGGTTACAGTGCTCCTTACCATTCTAGCAAGACCAGTAAGATTTTCACTTAGAATAGGATTTTTTTTATGAGGCATTGCTGAGGAACCTTTTTGATTTTTTGAAAAATACTCCTGAAGCTCATAAACTTCTGTTCTCTGCAAATGCCTTATTTCAGTAGCAACTCTTTCTATAGATCCAGCGATAATCCCTAAAATTGAAAAATAAAAAGCATGACGATCTCTTGGAATTATTTGTGTAGAAATTGGCTCAACTTTTAAACCAAGTTTTTTCGCAACATGCCTTTCAACATTTGGGTTAATATTTGCGAAAGTTCCTACTGCTCCTGAAATAGCACAAGTAGATATTTCATCTATCGCATCAATTAATCTTTTTTTGTTCCTTTTAAATTCTTCATAAAAAGATGCTAGTTTTAATCCAAAAGTGATTGGTTCAGCATGTATTCCATGACTTCTACCCATACATGGAGTAAATTTATATTTTGTTGCTTGTTTTTTTAATACTTTAAGAATTTGATCTAAATCTTTAAGAATTATTTTACCTGATTGTACTAGTTGAATATTAAAACTTGTATCCAATACATCGGATGATGTCATTCCTTGGTGAAGATATCTGGCTTTGATACCTGCTTTTTCTGTAATAGAAGTTAAAAAAGCAATTACATCATGTTTTACTTGAGACTCTATTATATGAATTCGCTTTACATTAATTTTTGCTTTTTTTCTAACAATAGACGAAACACCTTTTGGTATTTGGCCAAGCTTTTCCATTGCTTCAGCTGCAGCGATTTCAACGTCTAGCCAAATTTTGTATTTATTTTCCTCTGACCATATATCAGTAAGTTCTTTTCGCGAGTATCTTTTAATCATTAATTATAAGTATGGAGGTTTAGAATATCCTTTAGCAGATTCTGTAAAGATTTCATAACCATTTTCTGTAATTCCTAATGTATGTTCAAATTGTGCAGATAAAGATTTATCTTTTGTTACTGCAGTCCAACCATCATTTAACATTTTTACATCATATTTTCCAGCATTGATCATAGGTTCAATTGTAAAGGTCATGCCCGGTTTTAACTCCATTCCAGTATTTTTTCTTCCATAATGTAAAATGTTGGGTTGCTCATGAAATGTCGTGCTTATTCCGTGACCACAAAAGTCTCTTACAACTGAAAAACCTTTCTCTTCAACATAAGATTGAATTTCATGACCAATATCACCAAGTTTTGTTCCAGGTTTTAAAATTTTTATAGCTCTCATCATAGACTCATAAGTAGCATTAATAAGATTATTGGTTTTGACTTGAGTTTTTCCAATACAAAACATTCTACTAGTATCACCATAATGTTTATTTATGATTGCTGTCACATCCACATTTAGAGCATCTCCTTCTTCTAAAATTCTATTTTCAGAGGGAATACCATGACAAATTACATGGTTTAAAGATGTGCATAATGATTTTTTAAAACCTCTATAATACAAAGGTGCAGAGTAACCACCATTATCTCTAATAAATTCATATCCAAGTTTATCAATGTAATCTGTAGAAACTCCTTCTTTTATATTTTCAGTAAGCATATCTAATGTTTGTGCTGCAAGTTTTCCTGCAATCCTCATTTTTTCAAATTTTTCTGAATAGTTATTCATTTATAATCTTTAATTTTTTTTCTACAAAAATTCTTTTTGGGCTTATCTTACACCTATAAGCTAAAAAATTAACACCTGCCTTTTTAGCAGCAATGTAATTCTTAAAATATTTTTCATCTATATCTTTAGCTATTTTGAAATTTTCCATATTTTCAATTTGTACTAAAAATATTAGATAAGTTTTATAACCTTTTTTTATGGCATCAATAAGTGTAAGTAAATGTTTTGATCCTCTATCAGTGATTGCATCAGGAAATTCAGCAGTTTTTTTGTCCCTAAAAAGAGTAACATTTTTCACTTCTACATAAATTTTTTGTTTTTTTTTCTCTACTAAAAAGTCAAATCTTGTCTCTTTGTTAAAAAAAACTTCAGAATTTATTTTATCATTATTTTGTAATTCTTTTATAAGATTATTTTTTAATGCATGATTAACTATTTTGTTTGCCATATGAGTATTCACACCAACTAAATTTTTTTGTACTTTTATTATTTCTAAGCCATATTTTAATTTTCTTTTAGGGTCATCATTTTTAAGCAAATAGACTTCGTTACCCTTGTCTAAAAGACCCATCATAGAACCAGTATTAGGACAATGAGCTGTTACTGTTTCTTTATTCAATTTTATATCAACAAAAAAACGTTTATATCTTTTGATTAATTTGCCTTTTATTAAAGACTTGGTAAATTCCATAATCAAATTATACATATAAAATGAGAAAAAACACAAAAGTAAATGCAGCTATATTAATTATTGGAAATGAAATTCTTTCAGGAAGAACTCAAGATACCAATACAAGCACATTAGCTACTTGGTTAAATTCACTAGGAGTAAAAATTAATGAAGTTAGAGTAGTTCCAGATGAAGAAAAAAAAATAATTGAAACTTTAAATATTTTGCGAAAAGAAAATAATTATGTATTTACTACAGGAGGTATTGGACCCACTCATGACGATATCACAGCAGCATCAGTTTCTAAAGCTTTTGGCTTAAAATATGAAATTAATAAAGAAGCATTTAAAATTCTAGAAGCATATTATAAACCAGGTGAATTCAATGAAGGTAGACAAAAAATGGTATGGATGCCTCAAAATGCCAAACTAATTTTAAATCCGACAAGTGGTGCTCCTGGATTCTATGTTGAAAATGTTTTTTGTTTACCAGGTGTCCCATCAATTTTAAAGTCAATGATAGGAGGACTGAAAAATAAAATCTTAGGTGGTGAGCCAATTCTAAGTCATACTATTAGTTTAAGAACAGTCGAAAGTGAAATAGCTAATTCATTATCTAAAGTTCAAGATGCAAATAAAGATGTTGAAATAGGAAGTTATCCATTTTTTCATGCTGGTAAATTAGGTGTTTCAATAGTTTTACGATCAGAAGACAAATCTAAGATTGATATTTGTAATTCACAAATTTTGGATTTTATAAAAGCAAAAAAAATTCAAATTGTAGATCGATAAATGCTCTATTTTGCATACGGAAGCAATCTTCATCATTTTCAAATGAAACGTAGATGCAAAGATAGTATTTTTTTAAAAAAAATAAATTTAAAAAATTTTAAATTAACCTTTAGAAGTAAATATCGTGCAGCAGATATTGAGCCAAAAAAAAACTCGATTGTCCCAGGTGGATTATTTGAAATATCGAAAAGTGATGAAAAAAAACTTGATAAGTATGAAGATTACCCAGCTTTATATAAAAAATATTATTTTTATTATTATGGAAAAAAAGTAATGACTTATACAATGGTTAAAAAAAGTTCATTTAGATTTCCAACTGAACGATATTTAAATGTAGTTAAAAGAGGATATAAAGATTGTAATCTTGACAAAAAATACTTAAAAAAAGCATTAATACCTTAAAAAATTATTTATTAATTTTTAAGATTATACTTATGAATTTTTTAATAACTCCCGTAATTCATCCTTTAATTCAAATCTTGATAACTCTTCTTTTGTGTTCTGGAATTTTAAAGGTTGGAAAAATATTTAATAATAAATTTTTTAAAAATTATGATTATCTTTTTTTAAATCTTTCAATATCAGCAATTTTGATCTCACAAATATTATTTATCTCATTTATATTTGGAATTTTTGAATACGTTGTAATTATTTTATCCTACTTGTTGATTATTCTTGGCATTCTGAACTTTGATTTATTTAAAGATACTAATGTTTTAATAAAGTCATTATTAAATAATAAAAACAGTTTTTTTAAATATATTGTCATTATTAGTTTTTTAAGTTTTATTATAATTTCTTTAGGTCCACCATCTATGTCTGATGCTTTGGATTATCATTATGGAGTACCATTATATTTATTGAATTATTCCTTTTTACCCAATCAGGATATTTGGTTACATGGCTCATTATTCGGTTACGGTGAATTGATGAGTGCAATCGGGCTATCTCTCAAAACTGATAATTTTTTTACTTTTTTTCAGATATTAAGTTTAATTTTATTTTTTGAATTTTTAGTCAAAAAAGAAAAAGATCAAAATAGATTATTATTTGTATTATTTTTTATTATTAGTGCCCCTGTAATATTATTTTTAATCTCAGGACCAAAACCTTTACTTTTTCCCCAACTTTTAACTACAGTTGCATTATATTTGTTAATAAAAGAAAAAAAATTTGATCAGAAAAATTTATTACTTATCGGGATATTTTTATTAGGTGCAGCACAGTTTAAATTATCATTTATTTTATCAGGTTCAGTAGTTGGATTATTTTTACTTATTAAAGCTTTTAAATTTCATAAACAAAGTATTTTAAATCTTATACTATTAACACTATTCATTTTTTTACCAAAAATTCATTATAATCTTAATCAAATTTTAGAATTTGAACTTATTAATATCTTTACAACTCTTCCAAATGATTTTTTAGAAAATTTAAGTAACTTTAAAGATAATAATTTTATTTATCCTATTAATCTATTTATCCCTTCTTCATTGGGTGCAATAACTACCATTTTAGGATTTCAAATATTATTGTTATTTTTTATCAAAAAAATATCGAGAGAGTTTAAGTTGATATTAGTTATAACATTACTTACAATATTTATTCATTTAGTTTTTGGCCAACAAACTTCTCGAATATATTTTGAATTCTTGTTGTGGATTGGTATTGGATTTTGTTTTTTAGAAAAAATAAATTTTAAAAATAAATTTTTTACTTATGCACTGTTACCACAACTATCATTAGTTGTTTTAATATCAATTTACTTTGCTACTAATACTTTTCCATCATTAATCAGTAATGAATATAGAGATAAATTTATGGAAAAAAATTCTTTTGAATATTCAGGTATTAAGTGGGCAAATAATCAAATTCCTTCTAATCTTCCGGTAATTTCTGAATTAAGATCACATTCATTTCTAACGAATGAATTTATACCCTATGAAGATATCAAAAAATTACAAGAAACAAAAAACTATATTGAGTATTTAAGATTAAAAAATCCAGAATTTTTAATAACAAAAAAAAAGGATTTAAAGGATCATTTTTTAAAAGAGTGTATTGGAAATATATATAAGACTTCTCAAAATTTTACTGAAAGCACAAGAAATCCTTTTAATCGAGGTGATAAATATAAAATTTATATTTATCATTTTAATTATGATAAATTAAACTATTGTACAAATTTAAATAATTTATGAACGTAAGTATTATTATCCCTTGTTTTAACGAAGAAAAAACAATCTCTGATATTATTCATTCAGTTAAGAACAATATTAATGATAATGATGAAATAATTGTAATTGATGATTATTCAACAGATAAGACGAGAAATATTCTTGAAGTAGATCTTAAGAGTAAAATAGATAATTTAATTTTAAATGAAAAGAATTTTGGGAAAGGTTATTCTATCAGAAAAGGGATAGAAAGATCAAAGGGCGATATAATCTTAATTCAAGATGCTGACTTAGAATATGATCCAAGCGATTATCAAAGACTTTTAAAACCAATTAAAGAGGGTTTTGCTGATGTTGTATATGGATCAAGATTTATAGGCTCTGAGGAAAAAAGAGTTTTGTATTTTTGGCATATGATAGGCAATAAATTGTTAACTTTACTTTCCAATATGTTAACAAATTTAAATCTTACTGACATGGAAGTTTGTTACAAAGTATTTAAAGCAAATGTTATAAAAGATATTAAATTGGAAGAAAATAGATTTGGATTTGAACCAGAGGTAACTGCTAAAATTTCTAAAAAAAATCTAAAAATTTATGAAGTTGGTGTAAAATACTTTGGAAGAACATACTCTGACGGAAAAAAAATTACATGGCGTGATGGATTTAGTGCATTACGTTGTATTTTTTACTACAATTTGTTTAGATAAAAGTTTTATTAAGTTGGTTTTTAAGTACTTAGAATAAAATTATGTCCATTTTTGTTAATTCTTTAGCAATTTTTGCTCAAATATTTATCTTAAGCATATTTATATCACTTAGTGGTTACGTTTTTAGAAAATTAGTAATTAATTTCAATCATTTATCAAAGTTTGAAGAAGATGGACTTTATGGTTTTATTTTTATTGGATTTATTTCTTTATTATTAAATTTTTTTATTCCACTCAATACTTTACATAATTCTCTTTTTTTCGTTTTGATAACATCGATAGGAGTATATTTTGGTTTTTTTAATCAAAACAAGAAATTAATTTTTAATAAAAGTATATTAATTTCATTTATAGCTTTTGTTTTGATAATTTACTCCAATGTAAATAGACCTGACGCTTGGCTATATCACTTGCCTTATTCAAGTATCTTAAATGAACATAAGATTATTTTAGGTGTTGCAAACATACATGAAAGATTTGCTCACGTATCTATATTTCAATATATATCAAGTTTTTTTTATAATCATATTTTTTTACTATATGGAATCTTAATTCCAATTTCTCTGGTTGCATCATTTTTTTTTGTTTATGTTTTTAAAGAGTTTAATGAAAATTTTTTATTAAAGTCAAAAACGATTTATTCTTATTTAGGTTTTTTAATATTAATTTTGAGTTTATATGCTTTTAATAGATACAGCGAATATGGCAATGATGCTCAGTCACATCTATATTATTTTTTCATTACACTAATCCTACTTAAATATCTATTAATAAAAAAGAGTATCGATACGCTTAAAGAATTATCTGTTTTGAGTGTATTTATATTTTTAATGAAACCAACTTTTATATTAGTTGCGATCATACCACTTTTTCTTCTTTTATATTTTAATAAAAAAAATAAAATTATTAAATCTTTTTCATTTTTCTTTAGTTGTGTTTTTTTTATTTTATGGATAATTAAAAATTTTCTGACCACAGGCTGTGTAATTTATCCATTAACTTCGACCTGTTTTGAAAAAGTCTCATGGAAAGCAAATAATTTAGAACAAAATATAATTGTTAATGAAGCTTGGTCTAAAGGCTGGCCCGATCAAAAAAAAGAAAAAGTTTTAAAAAAAACAGAGTATATTAAAAATTTTAATTGGATTGAAACATGGTCAAAAAACCACCTTTTATTTATCTTTGAAAAAATTTTACCAGTACTAATTTTTTTAATCTTAAATTTTTTGTTTTTTTACTTCACAAAAAGTTTAAAAAAAAATATTTATGAAAAAAATTTACTTTTCTTATTTATTTTTAATCTTTGTTTCTTATTTCTATGGTTTACGAAATTTCCAGTTTACAGATTAGGTATTTCACAGGTTTATATATGTTTCATACTAATATCTTACTTTATATTTATTAAAAATTTAAATCCAATAAGATTATCCTCACTTTACAAGTATATAAAATCCTTTATTTATTTTGCAGTAATTGTTGTGTTGTTAAAAAATTCAATAAGAATTTTAGACAATAGCAATAATCAACTTATGCCAAATATTTATTACGGTACAAATAATAAAGATAGAATTGAGAAAATTTACAATAAAGAGGATATTTTCACCCATTACAGTACAAAAGACAATGATTTGTGCGGTTATTCCAAATCTCCTTGTACGCATATTGATAGAAATTTTTTAGTATCAGATTACTTGGGTTATAAGATTTATAGTGTCCAATAATAATTAAAAAAAATTTACTTATTCATCTTGGTCAATTATAAATATTAATATAAACACCCATGAAATTCATTAATGCCCTCGTGGTGAAATTGGTAGACACAAAGGACTTAAAAGACGAGGGATAGAAGTTAAAGTCAGTCCATAGTAGTCCAAGGTAGTTTAAACATCCTATAAAATCCTGTAACTTTAAATTAGCTTACAATTAGTATTAGAAAATCTTAGTTAATTGATATACTCAAACTAGAGCAAGACTAGAGCATTAATATATGTCTTGATTGGATTAACTTTTTTGTGATAAGTTTTTTTATGAAAAAAATATTGCTTTCAATTTTTTTAGTTTTGTTTTCAATCTCTACGGCGCAAGCTTATTCTGAATTTTGCGCAGGATTTAAAGCAGGATATATAACTGGATATAAACAAGCAAAAAATACAGCTTTTAATCCATTTGTTCCATATTGTCCGACGCAACCATTTAAAAGTTATGGAGACCCTTCGTCAGATTTTGAACATGGCTATGGTATAGGCTATAGACAAGGAATGTTTGCAAATTAAAAATTTTATGAAATTAATTAAATTTTTATTTTTACCATCTTTTTTAATTTTTCTAAGCTCTTGTGGTGGACCGTCTATGAACGCGCATAATGCATACAATGATTGTTCATATAAATTTGATAACATTGTTAAGGTGGATCAGTGTGCAAAAGGTATGATGCAAACTTTTTTGAGACAAAATCCTAACGGAGTAATTTATGGGAGAGGTTCAGATGAATTGCAGTTTTACCAAGGGCTTGTTTATAAAGTGCAATCGAAACAAATTTCTAACTCTGACGCCTTGAATAGATATGCAAATTATAAACAACAAAAAGAACAAGCTGCAAAAGCAGAGGCAAGAAAAATAGGCGAAGCAGCCGATGGATTGAATTGTTTATTCTTTGGAGTAGCCTGTTAACAATAATTAATTAGCTCAAACTAGAGCAAGACTAGAGCATAGAGAGATAAAATAAAAAAATTTTACTTATTAACCTTGTTCAATTATAAATATTAGCATAAATACTCATGAAATTCATTAATGCCCTCGTGGTGAAATTGGTAGACACAAAGGACTTAAAATCCTTGCCGCTTGCGGAGTGCCAGTTCGAGTCTGGCCGAGGGCACCATTTGATATGAGAAAAATTCAAATCATTTCCGATAGGAATAGTAGATCTTCAAAAATAAAAACTCTTCTTCTAAAAGAATTAAATAAGAATAAAATTAAACTTCCTAGATTAGTTGTGGTTATAGGTGGTGATGGCTTTATGCTTCAGACACTTAAAAAAAATATAAAAAATAATAAATTATTTTATGGGATTAATTCAGGAAATTATGGTTTTTTAATGAATAAATTTTCTCAAAAAAAAATAATAAAAAATTTATCAAAACCAAAAATAATTTCCATTTCACCATTAGAAATGATTGTTAAAAACAACAAAAATCAAACTAAAAGATATATTGCTATCAATGAAGTTTCAATTCTTAGACAAAGTAGACAAGCTGCTACATTATCGATCAAACATGGTTCTAAAAAAATAATAAAAAACTTAATTTCGGATGGTGCTCTCGTGTCAACACCAGCTGGCAGTACCGCTTATAATCTTTCTGTTCATGGTCCAATATTAAGCCTTAATTCCAATAAGTTATCAATAGTTCCGATAAGTCCTTTCAGACCAAGAAGATGGAAAGGTAAAATCGTTAATGATAAATCACAAATTATAATTGTTAACCTAAATCCTATAAAAAGACCTATTAGTGCTGTAGCTGATAATCTTGAGGTCAGAAATGCAAAAAGAATAATAATTAAAACTAATAAAAAGATTAAATTTAATCTTCTATATGATAAAAATAGAAGTTTACAAAAAAAAATTAAATTAGAACAACTTAGAAAAGAAATAAATTGATTTATTTATACGAAAAAAGAACTTGTTCTTTTGTTTCGTTAATAATCTTAAAATTATTATTTAACATATAATCAATTGACAAATTTGTTTTGGAACCTTTGTCATCCAAAAGGATTAAAGAGTTGAGGTTTAATTTATCTTTTGCTAATTTTATTTCTTCCAATTGATGATTTGATGCCCCTTTATATTGTCCATCAAGTGAATCTAAGTATAAAAAATCTATTTTTTTTGAAAATGATTTTAAAAAATTAAGACTATCATCTATTACAAAATCTACGAATTCAATATTACTTTTTACAAATTTTTTTGCATTTTTGATATTTTTTTTTTCAATATCACAAGTTGTTAGGTTTCCTCCCACATATTTTACATAATCGGAAAAAATCATTGTACTCATACCATCTTTCCAATTAATTTTTGAAAAAAAAATAAATTTTTTTTTACCTCTTGCACATCCAGTTTCTACAAAAGTTTTAAGTCCTCTTTTATTAGCTTCATAAAGAGCAAATTTAAAAGACTCAAATCTTATGTTTTTAGGATGATTATATTTATTTATAAAATCCATTATGATTATTAAGTTAAATTAATTTAAGACTGACATTGGATCAAGACGAGTCTGAAACCAATTAATTCTAAAGTCTAAATGAGGACCAGTAGATCTACCTGTTGATCCAACTGTACCTATTATGTCACCCTGTATGATTTCATCACCAACCTTAACGTTTAGTTTTTCTAAATGAGAATAAATCGTTGATATTCCGTGACCGTGATCCATTATTATTGTTCCTCCCGTATAATATAAATCTGGTTCAGCCATTGTTACTATTCCAGTTGCTGATGATTTAACACTTGTTCCTTGTTTAGCTGCTATATCAATTCCATAATGAGGCCATTTAGGTTTACCATTTAAAATTCTTTGACTTCCGTAAACTCCACTTATAATTCCTTCTACTGGCATAATAAATTGATTTTTAAAAAAAGGTAAATCAGAATTAATCGCTCTTGCTTTTCCAATTTTATTATTTTCATCTTTAATTCTTTTATACACAGATTCTGGTGGTGTTACTTTACTTTCTTCAAGGCCATCAATTCTTTGAATATTATATTTTCGTTTAAGAACTTTCTTAATTATTTTTTCACTTTTTCCATTTTTAATTTTAGTAATAGTAACATCAAATTTTCTGTCTCTTCCAATTCCGAAAACAAAATAGCCATCATTAGTGACTCTTATTTGTTTTTTATCTATTATTATTTCAGCTGATGGATCGGTAATTCCAACAATATAATGCCCTTGTAAAAATTTTCCCTTAAATTCGATAGCATTAAGGTGCGTTGATGTAAAAAAGATTATAAAAAAAAATAATCTAAATATTATTTTGCTGTCCATCCACCATCTACCAATAATGAGGTTCCTGTAATCATAGATGCAGAATCTGAAGCTAGAAAAACAGCAGCAGATGCTACTTCAGACAATTCCGCAAATCTACCAAGAGGTATATTATTTAACATATCTTTTTTAAATTTTTTATTTTGTAGAAATTTTTTGGTCATTGGAGTTACCACAAAGGTTGGACAGACTGTATTCACCCTTATATTGTACTTAGCTAAGTCTAGAGACATACCTTTTGTAAGACCTTCTAAACCAAATTTAGTCATATTATAAACACTTCTTATAGGACCTCCAACATGTCCCATCTGAGAAGACATGTTAACAATAGCGCCACCAATTTTTTTTCTATTTTTTGATTTTATCATTTTTAAAGCACATAGTTGAGCTAGATTAAATGTAGCTATGGTATTAATTCTTACCAAGTATTCCATATTCTTAGTTTTAACTTTTGTGAAATGTTCAGGAATATTATTGCCTGCATTATTTATTAAGATATCTATTTTGGGTTGTTTGTTTATAATTTCTTTAATTTGATTGTAGTTTGTTATGTCACAGACATATGACCTACATTTAGATTTTAATTTTTTAATTTTTTTTGAAACTTCATTTAAATCTTTTTTAGTTCTACTAATAATTACTAAATTTGCACCTGCTTCGGCAAGGGCAATTGCACAAGCTCTTCCAAGTCCTTTACCAGCACCTGTAACTACAGCTGTTTTGTTTTTAAGGTTATAATTTTTTAAGTACATTATAAAAATAATATTTGAATATCTGTGTAAATCAATTCAATAGCAACAATTAAAATTGCTAATAATCCAGCCCATGCAATCCATTTATATTTTTTTATCCAATTAGAAATTAATGTTGCAGCGAAAGCCATTAATACAATTGATAAGACTAAACCAAATACAAGTAAACCATAATGATCTCCTGCAGCTCCAGCAACTCCTAAAACATTATCTAAACTCATAGTAAAGTCTGCTAGTAAAATTGTCCAAATAGCTTTAAGAAAACTTGAGTTATCTACTTTAATATTTTCATCATGATCAGAACCTTTTATTACATCTGTATAAAGCTTATAGACTATATAGAGCAGAAGTAATCCGCCTAATAATCTTAATCCAGTTATTTGTAACAAATACGCAGTTAACAAAGTTAAAATTATTCTTAGAATTACTGCACCACCAATTCCGAAAAAAATAATTTTTTTTCTTTGTTCTACAGGAAACTTTGAAGCAACCATTCCAATTATGATTGCGTTATCTCCAGCTAAAACCAAATCAATCAAAATTATTTGAGTCAATATGGTTAACTGTTCTGGAGAAAATAATTCAGCAAACATTAACTTGTAAGTATCATATCAGCACCTTTTTCTGCAATCATTATCGTGGGTGCATTAGTATTTCCTGAGGTTATATTTGGCATTATTGAAGCATCAATTACTCTTAAATTTTTAATACCTTTTACCTTCAATTTTTCATCTACTACAGCCATATCATCTTGACCCATTTTACAAGTACCTACAGGATGAAAAATAGTTTGAGTAAAATCTGAACCAGCTTTAACTAATTCCTCATTATCATTTATATCAATTCCTGGCCTATACTCTTCAGGCTTATATTTTTTAAAAGTTTTGGACTCCATTACTATCTTTCTTGTAAGTTTTAATCCTTTGGCTGCTACTATTCGATCATGTTCAGTTGAAAGATAATTCATTTTTATTTTGGCGTAAGTTCTTGAATCTTTGTCTACAATTTTTACGTTACCTCTACTAGTTGGTCTAATGTTAGAAACTGTTGGTGTAAAAGCATGAAAATCATGATTTTTAGTTGCTCCCAACGTATCCATACTCATTGGCTGTACATGCCACTGTAGATCGGGTAATTCCAAAGATGGATCACTTTTTGCAAACATACACATTTGACTAGCACCCATAGTCATAGGTCCACTTCGGTTAAATATATATTCTAAGCCAATCATTAAATTGCCAAACAAACTATTTATTTTTTTATTTAGTGATTTAAGTCCATGAACTTTATAAATTGGTCTAAACATTAGATGATCTTGTAAATTTTCACCTACACCTTTTAACTCATGAACCATTTCAATTCCCAAATCTTTTAGTTTTTCAGAATTTCCTATACCAGAAGTTTGTAAAATTTGAGGAGATCCGATTGCTCCTGAACAGAGGATTATTTCTTTATTTGAAGTTATTTTTTTCAATTCATTCCCTTGCCAATATTCAACTTCTCTCGCAATTTTATTTTCAAAGTTGATTTTTTTTACATGTGCATTTGTAATAATAGATAAATTTTTTCTATTTTTAATTGGATTTAAATATCCAACTGCAGTACTACATCTAAAACCATCTTTTTCAGTTACTTGAAAGTAGCCACAACCATGATTATCGCCAGTGTTAAAATCTTTTGTTCTAGGAATACCAAATTCCTCAGCAGCATTTTGAAATTCATTTAAAAGAGGTAACTGAATTCTTTGATCTGAAACTGAAAGAGGTCCGCCGACACCATGAAAATCGTTTTGTCCTCTCTCTTGATTTTCTGATTTAATAAAATAAGGAAGAACATCATCCCAGCCCCAACCAGTGTTTCCTAATTGACGCCAAACGTCATAATCTCTACTTTGTCCCCTTATGTAAAGTAGACCATTGATAGACGAACTTCCTCCTAGAGTTTTACCTCGAGGATAACGAATTGATCTATTATTCATTGTTTCATCTGGTTCAGTTTTGTAGCACCAATCTACAGATGGATTATGCATAGTTTTAAAATATCCAACGGGAATATGTATCCATGGATAATTATCTTTTCCACCTGCCTCAATTAACAATACTTTATTAGTAGGGTTTTCTGAAATCCTGTTAGCAAGCACACATCCTGCTGAACCAGCTCCAATAATTACATAATCAAAATTTTCCATCAATAGTTGAATAGTTTTTTTAATTTAAGTTATTTATAGTTTTTACACTTATATTAACCAATTGTCACTTGTGTCAGCATTGTTTTTCTGATCTTATGCATCACTTTAAATTTAACTAACAAGAGGAAAAATAATGAAAAAAATCATTTCAATGTTATTTGCGACGTTATTAGTAATTGGATTTACTTCAAGTGCTAATGCTGCAAAAACACTAAAATGTCAAACAGTGCTTAACACTAAGGCTGATGAAGTCAAAATGTTAAAAGATTTTACTGACACTGTAACAACTTTAACAGGTGGATCTCTTAAGTTTGAAATTCTACCAGCTGGAGCTGTTGTTGGTGTTAAAGAAACTTTAGACGCTGTTGACAAAGGTCTGATTGATTGTGGATTCGCATGGACACATTATTGGTCAGGAGACCATCCTGCAGCTATGCTATTCGGTTCGCCAGTAGCTGGTGGTGGAGTTGGTATAGATAACATAGCTTTCTTATCATGGTTTCAATATGGTGGTGGTAAAGAATTATACGACCAACTTTGGAAAGAAATGGGAAGAGATATTAAAGGATTTATGATTCAACCAGTTGGACCAGAGGCTTTAGGTTGGTTTCCTAAGCCAATTAAAGATATGGCTGACTTTAGAAAATATAAATTCAGAACTCCTCCAGGAATTCCAGGACAAACTTATAAAGATATTGGTATAGCATCTGTTGCTATGGGTGGTGGAGATATTCTACCAGCTTTGGAAGCAGGAACTATCGATGCTGCTGAATGGTGTTGTCCAAAACCAGATTTAACATTTGGTTTCCAAAAAGTATTAAAGCACTATTATCTACAAGGTTTACACCAAGTAGTGGTAAATGCTGACTTTTATATTACTGGAAAAACTTATAATGCTATGAGTGATCATGAGAAGAAGTCTCTTGAAGTTGCTGCTAATGCTTCATTAGCTAAATCTTTAAGTTACAGAATCTATGAGAACGGAAAAGCTTTACAAGAGTTAACTACTAAACATGGAGTAATCTTAGAAGATACACCATCTGATTATTTCACAGAATATATGGCTGCAGCAAAAGCTTCTTTAAATAAAAATGCAAAAGAAAATGCGTTTTTTAATGAAGTTTATAATTCAATGAAAGAATTTGCTGATATAGCTGTTCCATTCTGGAGTGGTGCTCAAATGTCTAATGCGAAGCTAGGAATGGCTCACGCAGCAACATTAAAGTAATTAGTAATTAATCTTAATTCGATTAGAGCGGACTTTTTTAGTCCGCTCTAATTTTTTTTAACTAGAATTTTATGGCGGACGAACCAGGTAAATTAGATATATCAGATGAAATGATAGCCGAAAGGCGAGGTGGTTCGGGAAAAATGCCTGATGACATGCCATTATGGATGGCAAGGTCTATAACAAATATAGACAAGTTTAGTAAGTGGATTGGCAACATTGTTTGTTGGATATTAATGCCACTAATTTTTGCAATGACTTATGAAGTTCTTGCAAGAAAACTTTTTTTAGCACCTACAATTTGGGCATACGATATAAGTCGTTTTTTATATGGAGCCTTATTTATGCTTGGAGCTGGTTATGCTCTTTCAAGGGGGGTTCATATAAGAGCAGATTTTTTATACAGAAATTTTAAAACTAAAAACCAAGGTCTAATAGATTTTTGGTTATATCTTTTATTTTACTTTCCAGGATTAATTGTTTTTCTTTATATGACAATTGGTTATGTAGGCGAGTCTATTCAAAGAGGTGAAAGAGGTATGGATACTACTTGGATGCCTTATATGTGGCCAATAAAGACATGTTTACTTATAGGAATAATATTTCTACTGGTCCAAGGAGTTTCTGAGTTACTCAAAAGTTATTGGGCAGCTAAAAAGGGTGAATGGCCAGGAGAAACTAAATGATAGCTGAGTTTATAGATCCAGCAATTTTAGGTTTTATTCTTGTAGGAGTTATGCTTTTTGCAATCTTTGTAGGATTTCCGATTTCATTTACATTAATATTTCTAGGATTTGTATTTGGTTATCTTGGATTTGGAAAGTTAGTTTTCTATTTAATGACACTCCAATTCTCCATGGTCATGACGGAACAGACACTTGCCGCCGTACCACTTTTCGTTTTTATGGGAATTATGATGGAACAAGCTGGCTTAATGGAGAGATTGTTTTCAGCATTTCAAATGATGCTGGCAAAAGTTAAAGGATCTTTATATTACGCAGTTTTATTTGTTTCAGTAATATTTGCTGCTGCCACAGGAATCGTTGGTGCTTCAGTAACAATTCTTGGAATTATGGCTGCAAAATCTATGAATAGATCTGGTTATGATGTGAGACTTGCAGCTGGAACTATCACAGCTGGTGGAACTTTGGGAATATTAATTCCACCAAGTATTATGTTAGTTGTTATGGGTCCTATAATGGAAATTCCAGTAATAGATTTATTTGCTGCTGCAATTCTACCAGGAATTCTTCTTGCAAGTTTATACGCAGGTTACACAACAATTAGATGCATGATTAATCCAAAATTAGGACCAGTTATACCTGAAGATATGAGAGCTGCGAGCATGAAAGATGTTTGGGTTGAATTTTTCTTAGGGTTAGTACCACCAGCAGCTTTAGTCTTTGCTGCACTTGGTAGTATTTTATTTGGATTTGCTACACCAACAGAAGCAGCAGGTTGTGGTGCGATGGGTGCTTTACTTCTATCATTAGCTTATAAAAAATTAAATCTTTCAAAATTACAAGAAGCCTTAGTTAAAACATTAGAGATAACGGCATTGATAATGGTATTAGTTGCAGCTTCAAATTTTTTTGGCGCTGTTTTCGCGAGATTAGGAACACCAACTTTATTAACTGAATTTTTATTAGGTCTTGAAATGAATAAATATCTAATTCTTGCAATGGTTATGGTTATGATATTTTTATTAGGCTGGCCTTTAGAATGGGTACCTATAGTAATGATTATAGTTCCAATAATCTTACCATTAATTGAGGCATTAGGATTTAATTTAACATGGTTTGCTATATTAGTAGCCGTTAACTTACAAACCGCCTGGCTCTCACCGCCAGTTGCTTTATCAGCTTATTTCTTAAAAGGAGTTGTCCCAGAATGGGATCTTAAAGATATTTATTATGGAATGATGCAATTTATGGTCTTACAAGTCATAGGTTTAGTTTTGATCATTATATTTCCTAAAATTGCTCTATGGTTGCCAACTCTCTTATATGGACAGTAGAAAATTTAAGTTTTATATTGTCTAAGTGAGTCAACAAAAATCGAAAAATACATTAGCTAATTGGAATTTAGTTACAGTTAACCCAAGTAATAAAAATTGGAATTGGAAAGATCTTTTTTGTTATTGGGGTGTAAACATTCAAAGCGTGATAGGATTTTCTTTAATTACTTCATTATATGTTGTTTATAGTCTTAATACTTTAATTGTTTTTTTTGGCACTCTTATAGGTTCTCTATTTGTTTATTTTTTTTGTAACTTGATTGGAAAACCCTCTCAAAAGTTTGGATTACCGTTTGTAGTTTTATTAAGATCTTCCTTAGGCTTTAGAGGTGCAAAATATTTTGGATTAATTAGATTTTTAGTTGGAACATTTTTATTTGGTATCCAAACTTATTTTTTATCAAAAGCATTTGGATATCTTATAAGAATAGTAATATATTATTATGACCCTGTATTCTTGGATCAAGATATATTTTTAGCTTTTATTTTAGGTATGAATATTATCGATTGGGCTTCAATCATTATTACAGTTATTTTACAATATTTCTTATTTAGTATTGGAATGAATTTTAACAAAAAACTAATAAACATATCTGCTATATCAGTTTATTGTGGGATTATATTATTATTTTTTTCGGTTCTTTTAAGTGATGTAAAATTTACTTATCAAGCTTTTACAAACATAGTTGATATAAATAATTTTATTTCTTACGAAAATCTTGGACCATTAGTTACTGTTGCTGGTACTACCTTTGCATATTTCTCTATAGTAATTTTAACATTTGGTGATTTTTCTCGTTATGTTAAAAGTGAAGATCAATTAAAAAAAGGTAATTTAAGTTTAATACTAAATCTAATTATCTTTTCTTTTCTTTCTTTTTTTATTGTATCAGGAACTGATGCCTTTGTTAATACAGGTTCTGAAAATGTTTCAAGAATTTTAACAAATCCAACTGATATAATTGGTAAACTAGATAATATTCTTATAACCAATTTAGTATTGGTATTTATTATAATAGCATCAGCATCTACAAATTTAGTAGCTAATTTTATTCCATCACAATTTACTTTAATAAATTTTATACCAAGCTCGTTATCTTTAAAAAGCTCAAGTTATATAATTATAATTTTAGGATTTTTGGTAGGAATATTATGGCTAACCTTTTTTAGTCAAATTGGAATTTTATCTTTCGTTGATACTTTTGGAGCATTTTTTGGACCTTTGTTTGGAATAATGATTTCTGATTATTATTTTATTCAAAAAGGAAACTTAAATAATAAAGATATTTATTCCTTAGAAAGTAATGGTGCATACTATTATACAGGTGGATGGCATTTAAAAGGAGTATATGCTCTAATCTTAGGTTTTGTTTTTTCAGCATCAACAATCTGGAATAGTAATTTAATGTTTCTCCAAGCCTATTCTTGGATAATTGGTGCTTTTGTTTCATCAATCACGTATTATCTTTTAGCTAAAAAATAATTTAATGGATAAAATATCATTTGATTTTAGTAATAGAACTGCAGTTGTTACTGGAGGAGCTCAAGGTTTTGGATTAGATATTGCTAAAAGATTTTTAAAATCAGGTGGGAAGGTTATAATTTGGGATATTGACTTAAAAGTATTGGAAAAAGCTGTCAAAGATCTAAATAACTCCAATCTAAGCTCAAATATAGTTGATGTGTCAAATTTTAAAGAAGTTGAGAAATGTGTTGCTGAAATTACAAAAAAATCAAATATAGATATTTTGATAAACAATGCTGGTATTACTGGACCAACAGCTCCATTGTGGGAATATGATATTGATACATGGAAAAAGGTTGTAGAAATCAATTTGATGGGCACTTTCAATTGCTGTAGAGCTGTTGTGCCAAACATGATCAAAAATAATTATGGAAGAATTGTAAATGTTGCGTCTGTAGCAGGAAAAGATGGCAATGCAAATGCCAGTGCTTACAGCACAGGTAAAGCAGGAGCTATTGGATTAACAAAATCTTTAGGAAAAGAACTTGCTGATAAAAACATAGCAGTAAATGCCGTAACTCCAGCAGGAGCTAAAACGCGAATTTTAGACCAAATGACTAAAGAACATGTTCAAAGAATGTTATCTAAAGTCCCAAGAGGGCGATTTCTTGAGGTTGAGGAGTTTACTTCTTTAATCTGTTGGCTTTCATCAGAAGAAAATACTTTTTCTACTGCAGCTGTTTTTGATATAAGTGGAGGACGTTCTACTTATTAACTTCCAGTTTTTTGCCCAATAACCTTAGATTGGCTAGTTTTAGCTCGGCCTAGTTTTACATCCTTAGACATAACTGGTGCAAAAATCATTACTGACCAGTAGATTAAGAGAATAAAAATAGAAATTGTCTTCATAAATATGAAATAACTATAAAAATTGATTATTGGATGTTTAAATTTTGTCAAAATAATGTATTAACAATTTTTTTAAATTTTAATGAAAATTATTTTTAAATTTTTAATTTGTATCCTAATAATTAGTGAGTTCGCTTTTGCTACTGAAGTAAAAATATTTGAATTCACTCAATCTGAGCTTTCACAATTAGAGGTTCGAAAAGTACGAGGGGCAGATAAAAATACAGTTTATACGGTTGGATCTAATCAAAATGGTAACTTTTTTAAGGCAGTAGCTGATAATGCTGCTTCAGGATTAGGAAAAGAGGTAAAAATTGATTTAAACAAAACTCCATTTATCAATATTACATGGAAAGTAGAAAAAGATTTACCTGGTATTAAAGAAAACACTAAAAAAGGTCATGATTTCGCAGCTAGAGTTTTTGCAGTAAAAAAGACTGGTGCTACACCACTTTCTAATAGGGCAATTAATTATGTATTTTCAAGCAACAATGAAATTGGTTTTAATTCACCAAGTCCTTATACCAAAAAATCAATTGATAATGTTTTAGCAAGTACCAAATATGATCTAAATGAATGGGTTACTGTAAAAGCCAATGTAAAAGAGGATTTTAAAAAATTTCATGATTTAGATGTAAATGAGTTAGATGGATTAGCAATTATGTCTGATACTGATAACTCAAAAATGAAAGCAATAGCTTATTATCAAAATATCTATTTTTCAGCAAATTAGCTTTTTATTTGATATAATCTTTTTTAAATGCATGAAAATTTCTTTCACAAATTAAAAGTTTATTATGAAGACACTGACTCTGGTGGCGTGGTTTATTATGCTAATTATTTGAAATATTTAGAAAGAGCTAGAACTGAAGCATTGTTTTCAATAGGTTTTAGTAACAAGATAGTTAAAGATCAATTCGGTTCATTAATAATAGTTAAATCATGCAACATTGAATATAAAAAATCAGCCCATTTAGAAGATGAATTGACTGTTAGATCTTTTGTTAAATCAATTACCAAAACTTCTTTTTTTATGAATCAAATAATAACAAAAGGTGAAGTGACTATTGTAGAGGCAAAAGTTCATTTAGTTTTTGTAAATCATGAAGGAAAACCTATAAAAATTCCAAATGAAATTTACACAAAATTTAAACCTTATTTCTGTGAAACAATTAAAACTTAGCCAGTTTTTTTGCTTTTTTAAATAAATCTACCATCATTTTATTTGAGATGAGTTTAGTGTTAACATTTCTAGGACTAGGATGATAACTAGATAAAATAATTAACCCATTAGGTAACAACTGAGATTTATTATGTTTGAAAATGAATTTTTGTTTAATATTAAATTTTTGTTTATATAATTTTATACAATTATCAAAAGCAACTTTACCTAATGTAACAATAACTTTAAGTTTTTTTAAAGATAATATTTCTTCATCAAAAAAATTAGAGCAATTTGAAATCTCGTTACTTAAAGGTTTATCTTCAGGAGGAACACATTTAATTATATTGGTTATATAAGTAGATTTTAACTTTAAATTATCATTTAAATTTTTTGAATATGGATAATTCGAAATACCTACTTCATACAAACATTTAAATAAAAAATCTCCTGATTTATCTCCTGTAAAAGCTCTACCTGTTCTTGTGCCACCATGTGCAGCAGGTGCTAATCCAATAATCGCTAATTTTGAATTTGAATTTCCAAAACCAGGCACAGGTTTACCCCAGTATATTTCATTCATATTTTGTTTTCTTTTTTGTGTGCTAACTTTTTGGACAAATTTAACTAGTCTTGGACATTTTTTACAATTAACTATTGTTTTGTTTAAATTATTTAATCTAATATCCATATATGAAATTTATAAGATTCTTTTTAATAATATTTATATCTTTAGCCTCTTCAGTTAAAGCGGATTTCAATAAAAAATTAATTGAAAATCTTGAAGAAGGTGGAAAATTAATATTTATCAGACATGCGTATGCACCTGGAAGTGGTGATCCAAATAATTTCAATTTAAACGATTGTTCTACTCAAAGAAATTTAAGTGAGGAGGGAAAAAAACAAGCCAAAAATATTGGTGAATTTTTTAAAAACAATAACATAAAGTTTGATAAGGTTTTATCGAGTGAGTGGTGTAGATGTAAAGAAACAGCTAAAATTGCTTTTAAAAACTTTACCACAAATAATTTCTTAAATTCTTTTTACAGTTCTAGATTTGCAAAAAATAAAGACAAACAAATTAAAGCATTAAATGATTACGTAAAAAAATTTTACAAAAATAAAAATTTAATTTTAGTCACACATTATGTATTAATTTCTGAAGTTTTAGGTTATGCTCCATCATCAGGCGAAATAGTTGTTTCTGATAAAAATTTTAATATGATAGGAAGTATAGAAATAGATTATTAGAACATTATGTCCTCAAAAAGAGCGATGAAACAAGCACAAAAACAAGCTTATGCTAGACATAGGAGCAATATTACTAATAGTAGATTTGAAACTAAAAAGAAAAATTTGGTAAAGAATAAAAAAAGAAATTAACTTTCTTCGTCAAATTTTTGGATTTTTTTACATGTAGAGATTTTTGAAATACCCTCTTCATCATTTAAAACAGTTTTTATATAAATTTCCTGTCTCCCTTTCTCAAACAAAATTTGTGTATAAAATTGAGGGTAACCATGTTTATGAGTCAAAATTTTTCCATTTTCCTCGTATATATTTCTAACATAAGTGTTTGATTTTTTGACACTTAAGTCTGTTAATTTATATTTTTGGTATGTTTTTTCTTTATAAACGTAGTTTCTTGTCATCAAAAGCTCATTTAGGTCAAGAATGTATTCATTCTTTAAATATTCATCTTGTTTGTCATCACAAGCACTCATGATAATTATTTCTGATTTTAAATTTTGAAAAGGTAAAATAATTAAAGAAAGAAAGATTAAGTATCTAATTTTTTTCATCTTTTTCAGCAAAAAATATTCCTATAAGAAGAAGTGCTGTCCAACCTAACCCCAAAAGACCTTTTAAAATACTTGTATCTGCGCTCCAGATTTTCAGAACTAAAGCTCCAAATATAAGACCAATAATATAGATTATTATAACTATTGACGTTTTACTCATTTTTTAAATTTTTTTTAAATAAAGAAATACCATTTTCAATTTTATATGTATAGGACTCTTCAAAACTTTCTAATTGCCAACCAGATAATCTTGTTTTGATTATTTTGATATTATCTTTTTTCCACTGATCAGTTGTATTCTCGAGTTTCCAAATTTTTTTTTCTTCATTATTTCTTCCACAACCATAGCAATACCCGGTGTTTGGATCAGTTTTACAAATGCTTATACACGGTGAAATAATCATATTTAATATTATATGGGAAATTTATAATATTTTGCAACAAATGTCGTTGGACAAATAATTTCAATAATATATAAAACCTCTACATTTGTGGGGCGATGGCGGAATTGGTAGACGCGTCGGTCTTAGGAACCGATAGAGCAATCTGTGAAGGTTCGAGTCCTTTTCGCCCTACCATAAACAATTATGAAAGTTACAGTAGAAAATAAAAAAGGGTTAAATAAAGATCTAAAAGTATTTGTTGATAAAAAAACAATGAATACTTACATGGATGAAAAATATGAGGAGATAAAAAGTTCCGTTAATCTAAAAGGTTTTAGACCTGGTAAAGTTCCTAGAGAAATTTTGAAAAGACAATTTGGTAAAGCAGTTTTTAATGAGGTATTAGATAAAGTATTAAAAGATACAAGCACCAAAGCTTTAGAGGAAAATAAAATTAAACCAGCAGGACAACCAAAGTTAGATCTAAAGATATATGGTGAGGATAAAGATTTAGAATATATAATTTCTGTAACGGAACTTCCAAAAGTTGAGGTAAAATCTATAGAGAATATCAAATTTGATAACTACTCAGTAAAAATAGATGAAAAAGAAACTGATAAAAGAATAAATGAAATTGCAAAAAATCAGCCAAATTTTAAAGAGTCAAAACTTGATAGTAAAGCTAAAGAGGGTGATTTAGTTATATTTGATTATAATGCAACAGTTGATGAAAAAACTTTTAAAGGAGGGGAAGGAAAAAACACCCAACTTACTCTAGGAAAAGATTTGTTTTTGAAAGGCTTTGATAATCAATTGATTGGGGTAAAAAAAAATGATGAAAAAATAGTTGAAGCAACACTACCAGAAAATTTTCCTGAAAAAAATTTAGTAGGTAAAAAAGCAAAATTTAATTGTAAAATTATTACAATCAAAAATCCAGAATCAACAAAAGTTAATGATGAATTTGCAAAAAATTTAGGAGCTAAAGATTTAAAAGACCTTAAATCAATCGTTACTAAGCAAATTAATGACGAATATAAAAATTCGTTAGATCGTTTATCAAAAAATCAAATTTTAAAAGAAATTGAAAAATTTAAAGTAAATGAAATACCCAAGAATTTAATAGATGAGGAAATTAAGATTCTTTCACAAGGAATGTCTGACGAAGATGCAAAAAAAAGTAGAAACAATTTTGAAGAAGTTGCAAAAAAAAGAATTAAAGTTGGTTTAATTTTAAATGAATTTGGTGAACAAAACAAAATTAAAGTTTCTGAACAAGAGTTGCAAGCTGAAGTACAAAAACAATTAAAAATGATGCCTGGTCAAGAAAAAATGGTTATGGACTTCTATCAAAAAAACCCATCAGCTCTTGCGAGTTTGAGAGGTACTGTTTATGAGGATAAAATAATTAATCTGATAAAAGAAAAGGCTCAATCAAACAATAAAGAAATCTCAAAAGAAGAAGCCGAAAAAATCTTAAAACAATCACAAAATCAAGAACAAAGTTTTGATGAAAAAATTGAAACAAAAAAAGCTAAAACTAAAAAGGTTATAGCAAAAAAAAGTGCTCCAAAATCAACTAAAGCTAAAGTATCTAGAAAAAAAACAAAAAAAGTTAGCAAAAAGTAATCTCAAGTTGTATAAGTAAAACGAATCAATTTATGAGTAAAAATATTTCAGAATATTTGAGTAATTTAGTGCCTATGGTTGTTGAACAATCAAATAGAGGTGAACGAGCCTATGATATTTACTCAAGATTGTTAAAAGAGAGAATTATTTTTTTAACAGGGCAAATTAATGACAATGTTGCGTCCCTTGTAACTGCACAACTTTTATTTTTAGAGGCTGAAGATCCAAAAAAAGAAATTTTTTTATATATTAATAGTCCTGGAGGTTTGGTAACTGCTGGATTAGGAATTTACGATACTATGCAATATATAAAACCTGATATTTCTACTTTATGTATTGGTCAAGCAGCCTCTATGGGATCTTTTTTACTTGCTGCAGGAACTAAAGGAAAAAGATACTCATTACCTAATTCAAGAGTTATGGTTCATCAACCTTCCGCTGGTTTTCAAGGACAAGCCACTGACATTGAAATTCACGCTAACGAAGTTTTGTCGCTCAAAAAAAGGTTGAATGAAATTTATTCTAAACATACTGGTAAATCTGTTGATGAAATTAAATCTGCTTTAGAGAGAGATAATTTTATGACAGCTGAAGCAGCAAAATCTTTCGGATTAATTGACCAAGTAGTAGAGAAAAGATCTTAAAACACTATATGTTGAAGATTTGTAATTTCAAACTTGATTACAATGAGTCAATTATAATAAAGTTATCTTATTGATTCGTTATACAAATTATGAGCACTAATAATAAAAATATACTCTACTGTTCTTTTTGTGGAAAAAGCCAACATGAAGTTAGAAAATTAATAGCTGGTCCAACTGTTTTTATATGCGATGAGTGTGTTGAATTGTGCATGGATATTATTAAAGAAGAAAGTAAAGATACATTTGTAAAACATCAAGATGGATTACCTTCTCCAAAAGAAATTTGTTCAGTTTTAGATGATTATGTTATTGGTCAAAATCATGCAAAAAAAGTTTTATCTGTAGCAGTTCACAATCATTATAAAAGATTAAATTATGAAAATAAAACAAGTAAAAATGTTGAACTAGCTAAGTCTAATATTCTTTTAGTTGGTCCAACAGGATGTGGAAAAACCTTATTAGCTCAAACATTAGCGAGAATTTTAGACGTACCGTTTACAATGGCTGATGCAACAACACTTACCGAGGCAGGATATGTAGGGGAAGATGTAGAAAATATTATTTTAAAATTATTACAGGCTGCTGATTATAATGTTGAAAAGGCACAAAGAGGAATTGTTTACATTGATGAAGTAGATAAGATTAGTAGAAAATCTGAAAACCCATCTATAACAAGAGATGTATCGGGTGAGGGAGTGCAACAAGCCCTTTTAAAAATTATGGAAGGGACAGTAGCTAGTGTTCCGCCTCAAGGTGGTAGAAAACATCCTCAACAAGAATTTTTACAAGTTGATACAACAAATATTTTATTCATTTGTGGTGGCGCCTTTGCAGGTTTAGATAAAATTATATCACAAAGAGATAAAGGTAGTTCCATAGGTTTTGGAGCTGATGTAAAAAATACTTTAGATAAAAAGACAGGTGAATGGATGAAAGGATTAGAGCCTGAGGATTTATTAAAATATGGATTAATTCCAGAATTTATAGGAAGGCTACCAATGATTGCAACACTAGACGATCTTGATGAAAAATCATTAATCAAAATACTTCAAGAGCCAAAAAACTCTTTAACAAAACAATATCAAGAACTATTCAAGCTTGATGGTTCAAAACTTACTTTTAAAGATAATGCTTTAAAAGAAATTGCGCTTAAGGCTATAAGAAAAAAGACTGGTGCAAGAGGTTTAAGGTCTATTTTGGAAAATATTTTGCTCAAAACAATGTACGATTTACCAAGTTTAGAAAATATTGAAGAGGTGATAGTTGATGCATCTGCGGCAAGAGGTCAGTCTCAACCAATAATAGTACATTCTAAAAATAATGATAAGTCAAAATCAAGCAAGACTACTGCAGCATAATAAAGAAAAATAAGCTTCTTAATAATTGATAAAAAACTATTGCAATCTAAATTATAATATCCATATTTAGGATATGGATGTAAAAATATCATTACCTTTATTGCCTTTAAGAGACATAGTAGTTTTTCCAAATATGGTTATTCCTCTTTTTGTAGGAAGAGATAAATCTATTTCTGCTTTAAACGAAGTAATGAAAAAAGAAAAAAAAATTATTTTAATAACTCAAAAAAATTCTGAAATAGATGATCCAAAAAAGACTGATGTATTTATGTATGGTTGTGAGGGAAATATTCTTCAATTACTTAAATTACCCGATGGTACAGTTAAAGTTTTAGTTGAGGGAGTAAAAAGAGTAAAAATTTTGGATTTTAAAGATAATGAAAAATTTATAACTTGTGATTATACTCATTACAATGATGTTATAGATAAAAATGAGGATTTATATCCATTAGCTGCCACAGCAGTAAGAAGATTGGAAAAATTAACATCGATTAATAAGAAAATTTCATCAGAAACAATCAACTCTATAAAACAATTAAAAGATCCTTCTCAAATTGCTGATAATATTGCATCACATATCACAGCAACTATCTCTGAGAAACAACAAATTTTTGAAACTATAGATGTTAAGAAAAGATTAAATATGATTGTTAAAATCATGGAAAATGAGACGAGCATTATAGGTGTTGAAAAAAGAATTAGAGGAAGAGTTAAAAACCAAATGGAAAAGACTCAAAGAGAATATTATTTAAATGAGCAATTAAAAGCTATCCAAAAAGAATTGGGAGAAATTGAAGAAGGTAAAGACGAGAGTTCAAGTTTAAATAAAGCAATAATAAAAGCAAAAATGCCAAAAGAAGTTGAGAAAAAATGTTTGCAAGAACTTAAGAAATTAAAAAATATGAGTCCAATGTCAGCTGAGGCAACAGTTGTCAGAAATTATTTAGATTGGATGATTGAGTTACCCTGGCATAAAAAAAGTCAGGTAGATATAGATTTAAGTAAAGCATTAAATGTTCTTGATAAAGATCATTTTGGTCTAGAAAAAATTAAAGAGAGAATAATTGAATTTTTAGCCGTTCAAAAACGGATGGAAAAAATAAAAGGCCCAATTTTGTGTTTAGTTGGACCACCAGGAGTTGGAAAAACTTCTTTAGGAAAATCAATTGCTAAAGCAACAAACAGAGAATTCGTAAGAATGTCAGTTGGTGGTATGAGAGATGAAGCTGAAATAAGAGGTCATAGAAGGACTTATATTGGTTCTTTACCAGGTAAAATAATTCAAATGATGAAAAAAGCTGGTACTAAAAACCCTTTAATATTATTAGATGAAATTGATAAAATAGGTAATGACTATAGAGGTGATCCATCATCAGCATTATTAGAAGCTTTAGATCCAGAACAAAACACAACTTTTAATGATCACTATTTAGAAGTTGATTATGATTTGTCAGATGTGATGTTTGTAACAACAGCTAATACATTAAATATACTTCCACCGTTATTAGATAGAATGGAAGTTATAAGATTAGCAGGATATACAGAAGATGAAAAAATTAATATTGCAAATAAATTTTTACTTCCAAAACAAATCAAAGATAATGGTGTAAAAGATAACGAGATGAAATTAGATGATGATATTATTAAAGAAGTTATAAGAAGCTATACAAAAGAATCAGGAGTTAGAAATTTAGAAAGAGAAATTTCTAAAATTGCTAGAAAGGTAGTAAAAAAAGTTGTTTCTGGTGAGAAAAAAGAAGTTTCAGTAAATCAAAAAAATTTGTCTGACTTTTTAGGTGTTCCAAAATATAAATTTGGAGAATTAGAGACAGAAAATAGGGTTGGTATAGTCACGGGGTTGGCTTGGACGGAATATGGAGGAGAAATTTTGAAAATAGAAACAGTTACTATGCCAGGTAAAGGAAAAATGCAAATAACTGGTAAATTAGGCGACGTGATGCAGGAGTCTGTAAAAGCTGCTAAATCATTTGTAAGATCTAAATGTTTAGAATACGGAATAATACCGCCATTATTTGAGAAAAAAGATTTTCATATTCATGTTCCAGAGGGAGCAACACCAAAAGATGGACCTTCAGCAGGAATTGGTATGGTTACTTCAATAGTTTCTTCAATAACAAATATTCCTGCAAGAAGAGATATAGCTATGACTGGAGAAGTTACTATTACGGGTCAAGTACTTCCTATTGGTGGACTAAAAGAAAAATTACTTGCAGCTCATAGAGCAGGAATTAAAGAAGTTTTAATTCCAAAAGAAAATGAAAAAGATTTAGTTGATATGCCAAAAAAAATTATAGATGAAATTAAAATTACACCTGTGGAATATGCTGATGAAGTTTTAAAAATAGCATTAACAAAAGAACTTAAAAAAACAGAGTGGGTTGAGGTTGATATCTCTAAGAAAGATGACAAATCTCAAGCAAGTATTCAATAAAAAATTTCGATTATGGAACTTTTAGTATTTTTACTTGTTGTAGTTTTTTTAATTTTTTATTTATTTAGGCCAACATCAAAAAGAGAAGAAGATAATTTTAACTCCAAAAATAATTGGAGAGGTGGATTTTAAAAAAATTTTCTACTATTTATAACAACTAATAAATCTTGACGTTATTAGACTAAAAGATATAACCACTATTTTGGTTATGGGCGGTTAGCTCAGTTGGTAGAGCATCTCGTTTACACCGAGGGGGTCAAAGGTTCGAGTCCTTTACTGCCCACCAAAGAATCAAAAAGTGGGGGTGTAGCTCAGTTGGTTAGAGCGATCGCCTGTCACGCGATAGGTCGAGGGTTCGAGTCCCTTCACTCCCGCCACTTTTTTAATTTAGGGTTGATAATTGTTATCAATTAAGCTGTATATTTTGAATAATGTGACCTAACACCACTTCATCTAACTTTAAAAAATGATATATATTCCTCCATGACTGCGGAGTTTTTAAATGATTATTTATCTATTATTATATTCCTAATTATTGCGTTAGGTTTAAGTTGTGCATTTATAGTTATAAATTTTATCTTATCACCTAAAAACCCAGATCCAGAAAAATTGTCTGCTTATGAATGTGGCTTTGAGCCTTTTCAAGATTCGAGAATGGAATTTGACGTAAGATTTTATTTAGTTGCAATTCTTTTTATTATTTTTGATTTAGAAATTGCTTTTTTATTCCCGTGGGCAATTTCTTTAGGAAGTATTGGATTACTTGGATTTATATCAATGATGATTTTTTTGTTCATACTTACAATAGGTTTTATTTATGAATGGAAAAAAGGTGCCTTGGATTGGGAATAAATAGAATTTTAAATGAATAATAAGTTAGAACAAGTTCCTGAAGAATTTAAACAACTTGCTGAAGATTTTGGTAAGAATGGGTTTATCACTACTTCATTAGATAATCTAATTAATTGGTCAAGATCTGGTTCATTACATTGGATGACTTTTGGACTTGCATGCTGTGCAGTTGAAATGATGCAGACTGCGATGCCTAGATATGATCTTGAAAGATTTGGAGCTGCGCCAAGAGGATCACCAAGACAATCAGATGTAATGATTGTTGCTGGAACGTTAACAAATAAAATGGCACCAGCACTAAGAAAAGTTTATGACCAAATGCCTGAACCAAGATACGTAATTTCTATGGGTAGTTGTGCAAATGGTGGTGGCTATTATCACTATTCATACTCTGTTGTAAGAGGTTGTGATCGTATAGTTCCTGTAGATATTTATGTGCCTGGATGTCCTCCATCAGCTGAAGCATTACTTTACGGAATAATGCAACTACAAAAAAAAATTAGAAATAAAGGATCATTAAATAGATAGAATGAAAAATTTAATAGATTTAGAAAAAAAAATTAATTCAGAGCTTGGTACTAAAATAAACAATACTTTAATCAAACATGATCAAATTTATATCGAGATTGATAAGGAGGATTTTATTGATGTAACTTTATTTATAAAAACAAATAAAGACACAAAATTTAGACAGCTAATTGATATAACTGTTGTTGATTACCCTGAAGAAACACAACGTTTTAAAATTGTATATTTATTTCTAAGTCATGAATTTAATCAAAGAATAATCTTGAGTTATAGAATAAATGAAAATGAAGTTATTTCATCTTTAACATCTGTTTTCCCATCTGCAAATTGGATGGAAAGAGAAGTTTTTGATATGTATGGGGTTAATTTTAAAGACCATCCAGATTTAAGACGAATTCTTACTGACTATGGTTTTGAAGGCCATCCTTTGAGAAAAGATTTTCCTTTAACTGGACATACTGAAGTCAGATATAATGAGGATCAAAAAAAAGTTATCAATGAACCAGTAAAATTAGAGCAAAATTACAGAAATTTTGATTATGAAAGCCCTTGGGAAGGAACAAAATATATTAAGGAACAAGCAAAAAATAATGACAAAAAAAATTAAAAATTTGAATTTGAATTTTGGACCACAACACCCAGCTGCTCATGGCGTTTTGAGACTCATTCTTGAGTTAGACGGTGAAGTTGTTGAAAAAGCAGACCCACATATTGGTTTATTACACCGTGGAACAGAAAAACTTATTGAAAATAAAACTTACATGCAAGCAGTTCCTTATTTTGATCGCCTTGATTATGTTGCCCCTATGAATCAAGAACATGCTTTTGCATTAGCTATTGAAAAAATATTAGAAATTGATGTTCCAATTAGAGCACAATTTATAAGAGTTATGTTTTGTGAAATTGGTAGGATTTTAAGTCACATTCTTAATGTAACAACCCAAGCATTGGATGTTGGAGCTTTGACACCTTCTCTATGGGGATTTGAGGAACGAGAAACATTAATGACCTTTTATGAAAGAGCATCAGGATCAAGATTGCATGCAAATTATTTTAGAGCTGGTGGTGTTCATCAGGACTTACCGGCAGGTTTAGAAGCAGATATAGCAAAATTCTGTGAAACTTTTCCAAAAATAATAAATGATTTAGAAAATCTATTAACTGATAATAGGATATTTAAACAAAGAAATGTTGATATTGGCATTGTTTCAAAAGAGGACGCTTTAGATTATTCATTTAGTGGCGTAATGATTAGGGGTTCTGGTGTTCCTTGGGATTTAAGAAAATCTCAACCTTATGACTGTTACGATCAATTAGAATTTAAAATACCTGTAGGTAAAAATGGAGATTGCTATGATAGATATTTATGTAGGATAGAAGAAATGAAAGAAAGTGTTTCTATTATTAAACAATGTTTAGCAAAAATGGAAAAAGGACCAATAAAAACTTTTGACGGAAAAATATCTCCACCGTCAAAAAAAGAAATTAAACAATCAATGGAAGCATTAATACATCATTTTAAATTATTTACAGAGGGATATCGTGTACCAAAAAATGAAATTTATACTGCTGTTGAAGCACCCAAGGGAGAATTTGGTGTATATTTGATTTCTGATGGATCAAGTAAACCTTATAAATGTAAAATTAGAGCCCCAGGATTTTCGCACTTACAATCAATGGATTATTTGATTAAAGGTCATATGCTTGCGGATGTTCCTGCAGTTCTTGGTTCTCTAGATATAGTTTTTGGAGAGGTTGATAGATGAGCTTAAGAAGACCAGCAAAAGATCAACCTGAAAATTTTGAATTTAGCTCTTCTTCATTAGAAGCAGCAAAAAATATTGTTTCTAAATATCCAGAGGGCAAACAACAAAGTGCGGTAATGGCATTACTTTATATAGCTCAAAAGCAAAATAATAATTGGATACCTCTTGCTGCAATGAAATATATCGCAAAGTTTTTAGATATGCCTTACATAAAAGTTTATGAAGTTGCTACATTTTATACAATGTATAATTTATCACCTGTAGGAAAATATTTTGTTCAAGTTTGTACTACAACACCATGTATGATCAGAGGTGCGAATAAATTAGTTGAAGCTTGTAAAGAAAAAATTTCTGAAAATGAGTCTGAGTTATCGAGTAATAAAAGTTGCTCATGGATCGAAGTTGAGTGCTTAGGAGCTTGTGTAAATGCACCTATGATGCAAATTAATGATGATTATTATGAAGATTTAGATAAAAAAAAAACCTTGGAAATTTTAGATAAAATTTTAAAAGGTGAAAAACCTAAACCGGGTTCGTATAGAGGAAGAATAAATAATGAACCTGAAAATAATCGAAAAACACTCTTGGATGTAAAAAATGCTTAAGGATAAAGATAGAATATTTCAAAATTTATATAATGATTTAGGATCAGATGTAGCCTCATCCCAAAAAAGAGGTGATTGGGTTAATACTAAAGATCTTACCGATAAAGGTAGAGACTGGATTATTAATCAAATCAAAGATTCACAACTTAGAGGCAGAGGTGGTGCAGGATTTCCAACAGGTTTAAAATGGTCTTTTGCACCTAAACAAGTTGGATCTAGACCACATTACTTGGTAATTAATGGAGATGAGTCAGAACCAGGGACATGTAAAGATAGAGACATATTAAGATTTGAACCGCATAAATTAATCGAAGGTTGTCTAATAGCTTCTTATGCAATTCAAGCACATGTTTGTTATATTTATATAAGAGGTGAATATTTTATAGATGGACAAAAACTTCAAGCTGCAATTGATGAGGCTTATGAAAAAAAATTGTTAGGAAAAAATGCAGCTGGGACTGGTTGGGATTTAGATGTATATATTCATTATGGTGCTGGAGCTTATATTTGTGGAGAGGAAACAGCTTTACTTGAGAGTCTAGAGGGTAAAAAAGGTCAACCAAGATTGAAACCACCTTTCCCCGCATTAATTGGACTTTATGGATGTCCAACAATAATAAATAATGTTGAAACCATAGCAGTTGTGCCAACTATTCTTAGACGAGGTGGTAAATGGTTTGCATCTTTAGGTAGAGAAAAAAATACTGGCACTAAGATCTTCTGTATATCTGGAAATGTAAATAATCCATGTAATGTTGAAGAAGAAATGAACATACCCTTAAAAGAATTAATTGAGGTTCATGCGGGAGGTGTAATTGGTGGTTGGGATAATTTACAAGCTGTAATTCCCGGTGGATCATCTATGCCGTTAATACCAAAAGAAAAATGTGAAACTTTAACAATGGACTTTGACTCTTTGGTAGCTGAAAAAAGTGGATTAGGCACAGCAGGGGTAGTAGTAATAAATAAAGATCAAGACATAATTAAATGTATGGCTAGAATTGCAAGATTTTATAAACATGAGAGTTGTGGACAGTGTACACCATGTAGAGAAGGATCAGGCTGGATGTGGAGAATGCTTGAAAGAATGGTAAAAGGTGAAGCATCAAGGGATGAGGTGGAAATGTTAAGTGATGTAACAAAACAAATAGAGGGCCATACTATTTGTGCCTTTGGTGAAGGATCTTCATGGCCAGTTCAAGGTTTATTAAGACATTTCAAAGATGAAATTAAAAAAAGAAATAAATTTGATCCAATTGTAAAAGAGAATAAAAATATTCCTTATCTTGTGGATCAACACTTATTGGATAAAAATGCTTAAATTAAAAGTAAATGATGTAGATGTTGAAATTGAGGAAGGTTTGACAGTTCTTCAAGCTTGTGAAAAAGCAGGAGTCGAAATTCCAAGATTTTGCTATCATGAAAAATTATCAATTGCAGGTAATTGTAGAATGTGTTTAGTGGAAATGGAAAAGTCTCCTAAACCAATCGCCTCTTGTGCTATGCCTGCTGCAGATGGAATGGTGATAAAAACTAATACACCGAAAATAGAGAAATCTAGAAAAGGTGTGATGGAATTTTTATTAGCAAATCATCCACTTGATTGTCCTGTTTGTGACCAAGGTGGTGAGTGTGATTTACAAGACCAGTCAATGTTTTATGGAATAGATAAATCTAGATTTAAAGAAAACAAAAGGTCAGTACCAGATAAGTATATGGGTCCTTTAATTAAAACTCAAATGACAAGATGTATTCATTGCACACGTTGTGTGAGATTTGCTACTGAGATTGCTGGAGTTCCTGAACTTGGTGCAATTGGGAGAGGTGAAGATATGCAAATAACAACCTACCTTGAACAATCAGTGCAATCTGAGCTATCTGGAAATGTCATTGATCTTTGCCCAGTTGGAGCACTTACTTCAAAACCGTATGTTTTTGAAGCTAGACCTTGGGAGTTAAAAAAAACCGAAACAATAGATGTGATGGACGCTGTTGGCTCTAATATTAGAGTAGATACATATGATTGGGAAGTAAAAAGAATTCTTCCAATAATTAACGAAGATATTAACGAGGAATGGATTTCTGATAAAACAAGATATGCATGTGATGGATTATTAAATCAGAGATTAGATACACCATATATAAAATATAATAATAAATTTGAAAAAGCCTCTTGGGATGAAGTCTACAAAATAATTAAATCTAAACTTAAAAACACGGATAAAGAAAAAATAGTTGGTTTCGTAGGAGATCTTACAAATATGGAAACAAGTTATATTTTTAAAGAATTTTTAGAAAGAACAATTGATACAAAAAATTACGAGTCTAGATCAAAAAAAAATTTTATTAATAGCTCAATAAGAGAAAATTATTTATTCAATTCAACAATAAATGGGATTGAAGATTCCGATTTGATTTTATTGATAGGAGCAAATCCAAGATTTGAAGCAACAATGGTTAATGCTAGAATTCGAAAAGCATATTTAAATAATAGTACAAAAATTTTTTCATTAAATAATGTTGGAGATTTAACGTATAATTATCATAGCTTAGATGGAAAAACACAAACTTTAAAAGATATTATCGAAAATAAAAATGATATTTCAAAAAAAATTATCGATGCAAAAAAACCAATTATTATATTTGGTGAATCTTTTTTAAATATTAAATCAGCAAAATATTTATTTAATTCATTCAAAAAATTTCTATCTAAGAATAATAAATTAACAGATAACTGGAATCCTATTAATATATTGTCAGTAGATGCAGCAACTGTTGGAAATTTGGATTTAGATATAGTTAATGAAAATAATAATTTACTGGATGATCTTAATGAAAATAAATTTGAAATTGTTTACTTACTTGGGCAAGACAATTTAAAATTTAAAAAGAAAAATGAGTTTATAATTTATCAGGGAAGTCACGGAGATAAAGGAGCAGAAATTGCAGATATTATTTTGCCAGGTGCAGCATTTACTGAACAGTCTGGTCATTATACTAATTTAGAAGGTAAAATTCAAAAAGCTTATAAAGCTTCGTATCCACCAGGTAATGCAAAAGAAGATTGGAAGGTTATTAACGATCTAGCTGAAATAATGAATAATAGAAAGCTTTTTAATGATAAAGAAGAACTTGAAAGCAGTATGTTTAATTATTTAAAACTTAAAAAAGAGCAAAAAAAAACTGATACAATTAATGGAATAAACGAGAATGATTTTGAAAATGAAAATCTAACGGTAAAATATAAAGATTATTATTTTTCTAACGTTGTTGCCCGTTCATCAAAAACAATGCTTGAATGCAATGAATCAAAAATAAATTTAAAAAAGACTGGTACAGAAGGCTAGTTAATGGAATATGTAAATATTATTTTTCAAGAAACTTACAAAATCTTGTTCTTACTTATTCCTGTTTTGGTTTCAGTCGCAATGATTGTTTGGCTTGACCGTAGAGTTTGGGCTTTTGTTCAAAAAAGACAAGGTCCAAATGTTGTTGGTCCATTTGGTTTATTACAATCTCTTGCTGATGCACTTAAGTATATATTTAAAGAAATAATTATTCCTGCTAGTTCAAATAAAATAATTTTTATTCTCGCACCAATTATAACAATGACTTTAGCTTTAATAGCTTGGGCAGTGATTCCCTTTGGTGTTGATCAAGTAATAGCAGATATTAACGTTGGAATATTATATATTTTTGCTGTTTCTTCACTTGGTGTTTATGGAATAATTATGGGTGGTTGGGCATCAAACTCAAAATATCCATTCCTAGGATCAATTAGATCAGCAGCACAAATGGTATCTTATGAAGTTTCAATTGGTATTATTATTATTAATGTTTTGTTATGTGTCGGATCATTGAATTTGAATGATATCGTAATCGCTCAAAAAGAAATATGGTTTATAATACCATTATTTCCAATGTTTGTAATTTTTTTTATATCTTCATTAGCAGAAACAAATAGACCACCTTTTGATTTACCTGAAGCTGAAGCTGAATTGGTAGCGGGATATCAAACAGAATACTCAGGAATGATGTATGCAATGTTTTGGTTAGGAGAATATGCTAATATTTTGCTAATGTGTGCATTAGGTTCAATTTTGTTTTTAGGTGGATGGTTATCACCAATTGATCTTTATCCTTTTAATTTAATACCAGGTGCTGTTTGGTTGATTTTAAAAATCTTATTATTGTTTATTCTTTTTGCATTAGTTAAAGCAATTGTCCCAAGATATAGGTATGATCAACTAATGAGATTGGGTTGGAAAATATTTTTACCTTTATCTTTAACTTATGTTATTTTGACAGCGAGTTACCTTTTTTATTTTAATCTTTTACCTACAATTTAAATGAAAATTACTAGATTTTTTAAAACTATATTGATGACTGACTTCATAGGAGGACTTATAATTGCAATTAAAGAATTATTTAAATCAAAAAAGACAATTAACTACCCATTTGAGAAAGGAAAAATAAGTCCAAGATTTAGGGGTGAACATGCGCTTAGAAGATATCCTAATGGTGAGGAAAGATGTATAGCATGTAAATTATGTGAAGCAGTTTGTCCAGCACAAGCAATTACAATAGAGTCCTCAGAAAGAGCAGATGGAAGTAGAAAAACTACTCGGTACGATATAGATATGATGAAATGTATTTATTGTGGGTTATGCGAGGAATCTTGCCCAGTAGACGCAATTGTACAAGGACCTAATTTTGAATTTTCAACAGAGACTCGGGAAGAACTTTACTATACTAAAGAAAAACTTCTTGATAATGGAGATAGATGGGAAAATATTTTAGCTGCAAATATTAAAACTGATAATCCATATAGATAATTTATGATAGCACATGCAATTTTTTTTTATGTCTTCTCGGTAATTGCTGTCATCTCTGCAATTATGGTTACAGTTTCCAAAAACACAGTTCATTCTGTTTTTTTTTTAATTCTTGATTTTATAAGTATTTCCTGTCTTTTCATTATGATTGGTGCTGAATTTTTAGGCATGATAATGTTAATTGTTTATGTTGGTGCTGTAGCTGTACTATTTTTATTTGTTGTAATGATGCTGAATGTTGCGCAGCAAAAGAACCAATGGTTTATTTCGGAGCAAAACTCAGGACATATACCTGTGGGATTATTAATTAGTGCAATTATTTTTTTTGAATTAATTATTGTTATTGGTGGATGGAAATATAAACCTGATTTATTTGAAACTACCAACCTAATTACAAATGAAATTAGTAATACTCATTCTCTAGGACAGGTTTTATATACTGACTACATTCATATATTTCAAATTAGTGGAATGATTTTGCTTATTGCAATGATAGGAGCAATTGTACTTACATTTAGACAAAGAGAAGGAGTCAAAAAACAAAGTTACTTAAAACAAATTTCAAGAGAAAGATCTGAAGGAGTAGAAGTATTAGAGGTAGCTTCTCATAAGGGAGTAAAAATAGATGACTGAGATAGGATTAGGACATTATTTAACTTTGGGTGCTGTTATCTTTAGTATTGGTATAATAGGAATTTTTTTAAATAGAAAAAATATTATTGTAATTCTAATGAGTATAGAGCTTATATTGTTAGCCGTTAATATTAATTTGGTATCATTTTCAATATATTTAGGTGATTTATCTGGTCAAGTATTTACGTTATTTATTTTAACAGTTGCTGCAGCTGAAGCAGCAATAGGATTAGCAATTATAGTAGTTTATTATAGAAACTCGGGAACCATACGAGTTGAGGAAATAGATAAATTAAAAGGTTAAATATGGAACTCTCAATTTTATTTCTTCCTTTAGCAGCATCAATAATTTCTGGTTTTTTTGGTAAATATATAGGTGATAGAAATTCAGAACTTGTTACCAGCATCCTTGTTTCAATTTCAGCATTTTTATCTATATTTGTTTTATATCAAGTAATCTTTAACCAATATGAAGAAAACATTGTTATAGCGACTTGGATTAATTCAGGATCACTTGATGTTAATTGGTCAATGTTGATAGACCCATTGTCAGCAGTGATGCTAGTTGTTGTTACCTCTGTTTCATCTGTGGTTCACATATACTCTATTGGTTATATGTCCCATGATCCTCATAAACCAAGATTTATGGCTTATTTATCTTTATTTACTTTTGCGATGTTAATGCTTGTAACATCTGACAACTTCTTACAATTATTTTTTGGTTGGGAAGGAGTAGGATTGTGTTCATATTTTTTAATAGGTTTTTGGTTTAAAAAAGAAAGTGCTAATGCAGCTGCAATAAAAGCATTTATTGTTAATAGAGTGGGAGATTTTGGTTTTGCATTAGGAATTTTTTTAATTTTTTATTTATTTGGAACTGTTAATTATGATGAAGTTTTTCAACAAGTGCCATCTATGTCAGCAGCTGGTGTTACACCGTTTCTAGATAAAGAATTACTATTTTTAGGAATAAATTTTAGAGCTGTTGATTTAATTTGTTTGCTTTTATTCATTGGAGCGATGGGAAAATCTGCACAAATATTATTACATACTTGGTTGCCAGATGCCATGGAAGGTCCAACCCCAGTTTCAGCTCTTATTCACGCAGCAACAATGGTAACTGCAGGCGTTTTTTTAGTGGTAAGATGTTCGCCTATATATGAATATTCTGAGCTAGCATTAAACGTCATAACAATTGTTGGTATGACTACTGCATTTTTTGCTGCAACGGTAGCACTTGTTCAAACTGATATAAAAAAGATAATTGCATATTCAACTTGTAGTCAATTAGGATACATGTTTTTTGCTGCTGGTGTAGGGGCTTATAATGTTGCAATGTTTCATTTATTTACTCATGCTTTTTTTAAAGCTTTATTATTCTTAGGATCGGGATCAGTTATTCATGCATTCAAAGATGAACAAAATATAAATAATATGGGCGGAGTATGGAAAAAACTTCCTTATACCTATGCATTAATGATTATAGGAACTTTAGCTTTAACTGGATTTCCTTTTTTATCGGGTTTTTATTCTAAGGATGCAATCATAGAGTTTGCATACTTAAGAGGAAATTCAACAGGTTTTTATGCTGCTGGTATTGGTATTTTTACTGCTTTTCTTACTTCAATTTATTCTTGGAGACTTATATTTAAAACTTTTCATGGCGAGTATAATAACAAAATTATTAAAATAGAAGAAACACATGAATCTCCTCTTGTGATGTTAGTGCCATTAATCTTTCTTTCAATTGGTGCTGTATTTGCTGGTTTTGTTTTTAAAGAATTATTTATTGGTTATGAGGCGGCTAACAATTTTTGGAAAAACTCAATCTTCTTCTTGGAACCTTTAAGTAAGGATCATCCACCATTGTGGTTTCTAATTTTAACACCAACTTTAGTGATTTTATCAATTCCAATCGCTTATTATTTATTTGTTAAGAATAAAAAATTACCTGAGCAAATAGCAACTATTAATAAACCTTTATATAATTTTTTAATAAACAAATGGTATTTTGATGAACTTTATGATGTTTTATTTGTCAAATCATCAAAAAAAATAGGATTATTTTTGTGGAAATTTTTTGATTTGAAGATAATTGATAGATTAGGTCCTGATGGCATTTCAGGAATAATTAAAAAATTTTCTATTAAAGCCAATAAATTTCAAAGTGGATTTATTTATCAATATGCATTTGTAATGCTTCTTGGATTTTCTGCTTTATTAACTTTTTTAATTGTTAAATAATGAATTTTCCTATTCTCTCATCTTTAATTTTACTTCCAACCATTGGTGCTTTGTTTATATTTTTCACTAGAAGTAGTGAGAAAAATAACAATACAGTAAAATATGTTGCTTTATTTACTTCCTTCGTAAATTTCTTTTTATCCGTATATTTATGGGCCTTATTTGATCAAACAACTTCTGAATTTCAGTTTGTGGAAGATAGAGTATGGATTAAAAATTTTATTAATTATAAAGTTGGTGTTGATGGGATTTCAATCTTATTTATATTATTAACAACATTTATTACACCTCTATGCATTTTATCAATTAATAATTCCATCAAGAATAGATTAAGTGAATTTCTTTTAGCTGTACTAATAATGGAATCTTTTATGATTGGTGTTTTTTGTTCTTTAGATCTTGTTATATTTTATTTATTTTTCGAAGCTGGTTTAATTCCAATGTTTTTAATTATAGGGATTTGGGGTGGAGCAAGAAGAGTATATTCTGCATTTAAATTCTTTTTATATACCTTATTAGGATCAGTTTTGATGTTAGTTGCTATAATTTCAATATACTGGATAACAGGAACAACAGATGTAGTTGAGCTTTATAAAATAGGTATAGATGTTAAATATCAAAATCTTTTATGGCTAGCCTTTTTTAGTTCATTTGCAGTAAAAACACCGATGTGGCCAGTTCATACATGGTTACCCGATGCTCATGTTGAGGCACCGACAGCTGGATCTGTTTTATTAGCAGCAATTTTATTAAAAATGGCAGGCTATGGATTTATAAGATTTTCTTTAGGCTTATTCCCTGATGCCTCAGAAGTTTTTACGCCTTTAATTTATGCATTAAGTGTTATTGCAATAATTTTTACTTCTTTTATTGCGTTAATGCAGGAAGATATGAAAAAATTAATTGCTTATTCATCAGTAGCACATATGGGATTTGTTACATTAGGAATTTTTACACTTCAGCAGCAAGGTATTGAAGGAAGTATTATTCAAATGATTAGTCATGGACTTGTTTCAGCAGCACTTTTTTTATGTGTTGGTGTTGTTTATGATAGAATGCACTCTAGATTGATAAATACTTACGGAGGAATAGTAAGTATAATTCCCAAATATTCAGTATTATTTATGTTATTTACTTTAGCAGCTCTTGGTTTACCAGGAACTAGTGGATTTGTAGGTGAATTTTTAATTTTAATGGGAGCATTTAAAGATAATTTTTTAGTAGCTGTTATAGCAAGTTTAGGAGTAATAATAGGAGCCGCATATATGCTTTGGTTATACAAAAGAGTTATTTTTGGAAAATTAGTTAATTTAGAATTAAAAGAAATGGTAGATTTAAATAAATCAGAATTATTTATATTAACATGTCTAGCAATACCAACTTTATTTTTTGGGTTTTACCCTGATCCTTTAATAAATACTATAGAGGTTTCTATTAGTGATTTAATAACTTTTTATAATTTCAGTGTAGTTAATAATTAAAATGTTAAATTTAGAATTAGTTTTTCCAGAAATTTTCCTCTCATTATCTATTATGTTTTTATTAATTTTAGGAGTTTTTAAAAAAGATAGTTCAAAATTAATTCAAAATGTTTCTTTAATTATCTTACTTATTACTGCTGTAATCACGTTTAATGAAACAATAAGTGTTAGTGAGGAAAAGCTCTTTAATAATAGTGTGATAATTGATTATTTATCATCGTTTATGAAGATAATAACTTTATTAGCTGCTTTCTTGGTTTTAATAATTTCATCAGCCTATCTTAGAACATTTAAGATTTTTAAGATTGAATATCCAATTCTAATTCTAAGCTCAGTTTTAGGTATGATGATAATGATAAGTTCTAATGATTTAATAGTATTTTATATGGGTCTTGAGTTACAATCTTTAGCATTGTATGTTTTAGCAACATTTAACAGAGACAATATTAAATCTTCAGAAGCAGGATTGAAATACTTTGTTTTAAGCGCATTATCTTCAGGTTTATTATTGTATGGATGTTCATTAATATATGGTTTTACTGGATCAACTAACTTTGATGTTATTGCTACCCAGTTAAATTCAAACGAATACGCTTTGACATTTGGTATTGTTTTTATATTAGTTGGTTTAGCGTTTAAGATTTCAGCTGTTCCATTTCATATGTGGGCACCTGATGTATATGAAGGATCGCCAACTTCAGTAACATTATTTTTCACTATGGTTCCTAAAATAGCAGCGTTATCAGTTTTTATAAGATTTTTATATGTTCCATTTTTAAATTTAATTGAACAGTGGCAAATGATTTTAATTTTTTTATCAATAGCCTCAATGCTTTTTGGAGCTGTTGCAGCGATAGGACAAACTAATTTAAAAAGATTAGTAGCATACAGCTCAATCAGTCATGTTGGTTATGCTTTGGCAGGCTTAGCAACTGGAACTAATGATGGAATACAAAGCTCAGTAATCTATATAACGATTTATATATTAATGAATCTTGGACTTTTTTCATGCTTATTAATGATGAAACGAAACAATGAATATTACGAAAATATTGATGATTTATCTGGATTATCAAAAAATCATCCAATGTTGTCCTTATCTTTATTAATTATTCTTTTTTCTTTAGCAGGGATCCCTCCTCTTGCTGGTTTTTTTGCTAAATTTTATGTTTTTAAAACAGTTATAGAACAATCAATGTATTTTTTAGCTGTGGTTGGCTTATTATCAACTGTAGTTGCTGCCTTTTATTACTTGAGATTAATAAAGATAATGTACTTTGATGAAGAAAAAGAAAAATATGACACAGATCATAGTCTTTGGTTAAAATTCTCTCTCACAGCTTCTACACTGTTAATTTTGATATACTTCATATTCCCAAGTCAACTAATTGAAGTAGTTTCAAGAATTAACATAATTCAATGAAGTTAAAGCAATTTAATTTTAAAAAAGTAAAAAGTAGTAATCATACTGCAATTAGATTAATTAAATCCTCTAAAAATGAATTTGGTTTGGTTGTTTCAGAGACCCAATCAAAAGGAAAGGGACAATATGGAAGGAAATGGATCTCGTATAAAGGAAACATATTAGTATCTTTTTTTTACAAATTAGATGATATTAATTTATCTCATAGCTCATTAACTAAAAAAAATTGTTTTTTAGTTAGAGATGTTATTTCAAAATATTATAATAAAAAGATTACTTTTAAATCACCCAATGATTTATTAATTGATAGAAAAAAAATTTGTGGAATCTTACAGGAAAAAATTGAAAAATCTAAAAAGCAATATTTTGTTGTTGGAATCGGACTCAATTTGATCAAAAGCCCTAATATACCAAATTATCCCACAACAAATTTATTTGAAATTACAAATCGAAAGATAAATAAGAAAAAATTTGTGAAAGAATTAAAAATAACTTTTGAGAAATTTTTATCAAAGTACTATAAAACCAACTAAATGATTATTTTGGGCGATATAGGAAATACTGAAACAAAAATTTGTTTAGTAAAAAATAATAAGATTGTTAAAAAAATTTTAATTCCCTCTAAAGGAAAAAAAATACATATTTTGAATAAACATTTTAAAAAATTTAATTTTGTAAAATTAAAAAAGTTATTATTTTGTAGTGTTGTTCCATCTACTTTTAAAGAATTAAAAAATTATTTTAAAAAAAAAACACAAATTAAATGTTTTGAATTAAAAGAACTAAATTTAAGATCTATTTTGAAAATCGATGTAAATTATAAACAAGTAGGTTCTGATAGATTAGCTAATGCAATCTGTGTTTCTAAAAAAAATAAGAATTTTATTATTTTAGATTTTGGCACAGCTACTACTTTTGATGTTTTAATAAAAAGAAATTATAAAGGAGGTATTATTTCTCCAGGCATCAATCTTTCACTAAACACGCTTTCTGATAAAGCATCTTTAATTCCTAAAATTAATCTAAAAAAAATGTCTAAAGTTATTGGAAAAGATACAAAGTCAGCTGTCAGATCTGGTTTTTTCTGGGGTTATGCTGGATTGATTGACAATATTATAAATTTGATTAAGAAAGAAACAAAAAAGTCATTTGAAGTAATTATCACTGGTGGTTTTTCAAAATTATTTAAAAACTCAATTAAAACAAATGCAAAACAAGATTTTGATATTACAATTAATGGTCTTATTAGAGCTTCAAAACTTATAAAATAATATGAAAGATGAATTTTTATTTTGCCCATTGGGTGGTTCTGGCGAAATTGGAATGAATATGAATTTATTTGGATATGGTCGACAAGGTGATCATAAGTGGATTATGGTTGACATCGGTGTAACCTTTGCTGATGATACTGTTCCTGGAATTGATTTGATTTACCCTGATCCAGGATTCATACAAGAAAGAAAAGAAAATTTACTTGGAATAATACTAACCCATGCCCATGAAGATCATATAGGTGCTGTAGCTCATCTTTGGCCTAAGTTAGGTTGTAAAATTTATGCAACACCTTTCACCGCTGTATTGATTAAAGAAAAATTTAAAGAAAAACATATAGATATTACTAAAGATTTACAAATAGTAGAATTGAATGGAAAAGTTAAATTAGATCCTTTTGAAATTGAATATATTACATTAACACATTCAATTTTAGAACCAAATGGACTTAAAATTCAAACACCGGCTGGAGTTGTATTGCATACTGGGGATTGGAAAGTTGATCCTAATCCATTAATTGGAGATGAAATTAATTCAAAAAGATTAAAAGAAATTGGCGATCAAGGCGTTTTAGCTATGATTTGTGACTCTACAAATGTTTTTAGTGCAGGTAGATCAGGCTCTGAATTAGATGTGAGAAAAAATATGCTTAATATCATGAATAGATTAAAAAAAAGAATAATAATAACTTCTTTTGCATCAAATGTAGCAAGAATGGAGTCTGCTTTTTATTGTGCTGAAAAAACAGGAAGACAAATTTCATTAGTTGGTAGATCTATGCATAGAATATATAAAGCAGCAAGACAATGCGGATATTTGAAAAATACAATTAATCCTATAGATCCAAGAGAAGCAAAAAATATTTCAAGAGATAAAATAGTATATCTTTGCACAGGAAGCCAAGGCGAACCTATGGGTGCTATGATGCGAATTTCAAATTATACCCATCCAGATGTATTTATTGAAAAAGATGATGCAGTTATATTTTCGTCTAAAATTATCCCAGGCAATGAAAAGAAACTTTATAAACTTCACAATCAGTTAGTAAAAGATGGAATAGAGGTAATTTCTGAAGAAAGTGAATTTATTCATGTTTCTGGTCATCCAAATAGAGAAGACTTAAAGGATATGTATAGTTGGGTCAAACCAAAATGTGTGATCCCAGTACATGGTGAACATAGACATATGATAGAACACATCAATTTTGCTAAAGAAATGCAAGTACCTCATCCAGTTCAAGTAGAAAATGGTGATATTGTAAAACTAGCTCCTGGTGATTATCCTGAGGTTTACGATAAAGCTCCAAATGGTAGATTATATTTAGATGGGAGTGTGAGTGTAGAAGAAAACTCTCAATCAATTAAAGATAGAAAAAATTTGAGCGCTAACGGTTATCTTGAAATTACGATTTTGATAACACCTAGGGGTAATATTCATAATAATCCAATAATAACTTTTAGGGGATTACCTGTTTATGATACCAGTGAGTTTATTTATGGTTTAGAAGAAGAAATAGAAAAAACAACTAAGTCATTTAAACTTGGAAACAAGAATCAGGAGCACAATCTCATAGATGCTTTAAAAATTGCATCTAGAAAATTTACTAAAGAAAAAACTGGTAAAAAACCCTTTACAAATATCAATTTAGTTAAAATTTAATGAGCATTACAGGCTTAGCTATAATATATATAATTATTTGGTGGATTATTTTTTTTGCAATTTTACCAATTGATGTGGATAGAATTAAAATTAAAAAGGTAGAAGGTGAGGATCCAGGGTCACCAGAAAATCCAAAAATGTTAAAGAAATTCATTTATTGTACCATAATTGCAACTATTTTATTCATAATAATATATTTATTAATGAAGTTTGAATATTTGAACTTAAGAAATATAATCAGCTAACATGTATATTTCAAAATCTTTTATACCAATATTAAAAAATAATCCATCTGAAGCAAAAATTAAATCACATCAATTAATGTTAAGAGTTGGAATGATTAAACAATCTGCTGCTGGTATTTACTCATGGTTACCACTTGGATTTAAGGTTATGAAGAAAATAGAGCAAGTAGTACGAGAAGAACAAAATAAAATTGGAGCTCAAGAAATACTAATGCCAACTATTCAATCTAGTGAAATTTGGAAAGAAAGTGGAAGATACGAAGATTATGGTGAAGAGATGTTGAGAATTAAAGACCGTCAAGATCGGGAAATGCTTTATGGACCAACTAATGAAGAGTTGGTAACAGATATATTTAGAGCATCAATTAAATCATATAAATCTTTACCTCAACTTTTATATCATATTCAATGGAAATTTAGAGACGAGATAAGACCAAGATTTGGAATTATGAGGTGTAGAGAATTTTTTATGAAAGATGCATATTCATTTGATATATCAGATGAAGATGCACAATTTTCATACAATAAATTTTTCTTATCTTACCTTAAGACTTTTAAAAGATTAGATCTAACAGCTATACCAATGGCAGCAGATACAGGTCCTATAGGAGGAAATCTTTCACATGAATTTATTATATTAGCTGAAACAGGAGAAAGCAAAATTTTCACTGATAAAAGAATTTTTGATTTGACTGCTGAGGATACAAAATTAGAAAAAAATTCTTTACAAGATATGAGAAAAAAATATGAAAAATATTATTCAGTTACTGATGAAAAATTTAATAAAGAAGAGTTTGAAAAAAAAGTTTTAAATGAAAATAGATTAATTACAAAAGGAATAGAAGTAGGACATATTTTTTATTTTGGAGACAAATATTCAAAACCAATGGGAGCATCGGTAGATTTACCGGGTGGAAAAAAAGATTTTGTTAAAATGGGCTCATATGGAATAGGTGTTTCAAGATTAGTTGGAGCAATAATAGAGGCAAAATATGATGAAAAAAGTGAAGTCATGAAATGGCCAATTTCTGTTGCACCATACGATGTTGCCATTATTCCTATGATTAATAAAAATGATAATTCAGCGCTAGAAAAAGCAAATAATATTTATTTAGAGCTTAATAAAAATAATATAGATTCAATAATTGATGATACTGATGAAAATTTTTCTTCAAAAATTAAAAAGATGAATTTAATAGGTGCTCCTTATCAAATAATCATAGGAAAGCAAACAGATGACGCGATGTTAGAGTTTAGAGAAGTTGGAGGAGAATCTCAAAAAATCAAATTAAAAGACATAATAAATAAAATTACTAAACAAAAAGTAAAAAATTGATTTCTACATTAGAAAAAGAGATTACATTTAGATTTCTTAAAGCCAGAAAACAAGATGGTTTTCTAAATATAATTTCTATCTTTTCTTTTATTGGAATAAGTTTAGGTGTAGCAGTTTTAATAATTGTCATGTCGGTAATGAATGGTTTTAGATCAGAACTAATTAACAAAATCGTGGGTTTTAATGCACATATTACAGTAAAGCCATATGAAAAAAAATATATTAACCCCGCCAGATTCAATAATTCTCAATTAAATTCTATAAGCAAAAATTTAATTTCAAGTAATAGTGGTGAAGCTATAATAATTAAAAAAGATATTTCTAAAGGTCTTGTTTTAAGAGGTTATTCTAAAAATGATTTTTCAAAATTAAAGATAATTAAAGATGAAACTTTTATAGGTGATAGAAATAATTTAACTAAAAATTATATATCAATAGGTAAAGAGTTGAGTTTTACTCTTGGGCTCAAGATTGGAGATGATGTAACAATAATGTCATCATCAGGAGTTGAAACAATTATAGGTAATCTTCCTAAAAAAAAAATATTCACAGTAATTTCCCTTTTTGAAAGTGGATTAGTTGATTTTGACAATAATATAGCTTTTATAAATTTAGATACTTTAGATGAATTTTTTAATCTAACTAAAAATGATAGAAATTTAGAAATTTATCTAAAAAACCCTCAAAATATTGAAAACCAAAAATTTATTGTTCAACAAATATTTCCTGATGAGTTTGTATATAGTTGGGCTGATACAAATAGTTCCTTATTTTCAGCTTTAAAAGTAGAAAGAAATGTAATGTTTATAATATTGTCTTTAATTATTATTGTAGCAGCTTTTAATATAATATCTGGTTTAACAATTTTAGTAAAAAACAAAACACGCGATATAGCAATTCTAAAATCTATAGGTGTTTTAAATAAATCTATAGTAAAAATATTTTTTTTAGTTGGTTTTACCATTGGAACTTCAGCTACTATCTTTGGTATTATATTGGGAGTAATTTTTTCAATGTATGTAGAAAATTTAAGACAATTTCTAAGCGATATATTTGATATTAGTCTTTTTCCAGAAGAAATTTATTTTTTAAGCTCTATGCCATCAGAGATAAATCCATCCTCAATTTTTTTGATTTCTTTATGTTCAGTATTAATAACTATAGTTGTTTCTATATTTCCCGCCATAAGAGCTGCGAAATTAGATCCTGTAAAAGCACTCAAATATGAATAATCTAATCCAACTTTCAAATATAAATAAAAGTTTTGTTACAAAAAAAAAAATAAATGTTTTAAAAAAGATTAATTACAAATTTAATAAGGGTAAAATTTATTCACTTATAGGACCATCTGGATCAGGTAAATCAACTCTTTTAAATATACTTTCATTGATTGATCGTCCAAGCTCAGGATCTATTGCAATTGAAAATAATTATATAGATTTTAAAAATTCCAAAAAAAATGATCTTTTAAGGGCAAAAAAAATTGGTATTATTTATCAACAAGACAATCTTCTGCATGATTTTACAGCTATTGAAAATATATATTTAGCTAGTCTTGCTGCTGGCAATAATAAAGAAATTTCTATTTCAAAATCAAAAAATTTGCTTAAAAAAGTCGGTCTTACAAATAGATCAAATCATTTTCCTTCCGAGTTATCTGGAGGCGAAAAACAAAGAATTTCAATAGCCAGGGCATTAATTAATGATCCTCAGATAATTTTAGCCGATGAACCTACAGGTAGTTTAGATATTGAAACTGCAAAAGGAATTTTTGAACTTCTTAAAAACCAAATAAATCATAATAGATTAATTATATTTGCAACCCATAATAGATTTTTTGCAGATAAGTCAGATTGCTTATTGGAAATAGTTAATGGTAATATAAGAACCATTAATGGCCGAGTCTAATATACAAACTTTTAATCATTTAAAAATTCATTCACAATATTCAATTTGTGAAGGTGCAATTAAAATTGATGATCTAAAAGAATTTTCAAAAGAAAACAAGATTAGATCTTTAGGTTTGTGTGATACAACTAATTTATGCGGAGCACTAGAGTTTGCTGAAAAAATATCAAAAGCAGGAACTCAACCAATAATTGGAACTCAAATTAATTTTAAAATTGATGACACAATAGGTCTTTTACCTTTATTTGCCTTAAATGAAGATGGCTACAAAAGAATTATTGAATTATCATCTTTATCATATCTTGATAATGATCAATCTTCAGACCCACATTTAAGTATTCAGGAATTATTTCATAAAACCGAAGGTGTTGCTTTATTTACAGGTGCAATTCAAGGATTATTTGGTGAATTGTTTAATAAAGGAAAATTTAGTGAAATTACAAATTTATATACAAAATTAAAAATAAAATATGAGGATAGATTTTATATTGAAATTCAAAGACATGGAGATCTAAATGAAATTGCTTTTGAAAAATTTAATTTATCACAGTCTTTAAAACTAGAAATACCTATTATTGCTACCAATGAAGTTTATTATTTGAATAAAGAAATGCATGAAGCGCATGATGCATTGATTTGTATCAAAAACAAAACTTATGTTAACGATAAAAATAGGATACGTTTTTCAAATCAACATTATCTAAAAAATAATTCAGAAATGTCAGAGTTATTTGCTGATCTACCTGAAGCATTAGAAAATAATTATAATTTTATATTTCGTTGCAACTTTAGACCCTTTTCTTCAAAACCTATACTTCCAAACATAAGCTCTAACAAAGAAGGTAATGCTGATGAAATTTTAATAAAGAATTCTTTAGATGGTTTGAAACAAAAATTTAATTTTAATTTTGGCATAGATAAAATTGAACTTCCAAATAATCAACAATACCTGAAATATAAAAAAAGGTTAGAACATGAATTAAACATTATAATTGAAATGAAATATGCCAGTTATTTTCTAATTGTATCTGATTACATTAAATGGGCAAAGAAAAATGATATTCCTGTAGGACCTGGTAGAGGTTCTGGTGCTGGATCTTTGGTAGCTTGGTGTCTTTCTATTACTGATGTAGATCCAATAAAATTTAATTTAATTTTTGAAAGATTTTTGAATCCAGATCGAATTTCTATGCCTGACTTTGATATAGACTTTTGTGAGGAAAAAAGAGATCTAGTGTTTAAGTACTTAACAAACAAATATAAAGATAGTGTAGCACACATCATAACTTTTGGAAAATTAAAAGCTAGAATGGTTATAAGAGATGTGGGAAGAGTTTTAGGATTAGCTTATGGCTTTGTTGACAGTATATCTAAAATGATTCCTTTCGATCCCTCACGACCTCAAAGTTTAACAGAATGTATTTCAGGAGAACCAAGACTTCAAAAATTAATTAATGAAGATCCTCGAGTAAAGAAACTAACAGATCTTTCTTTGAAATTAGAAGGTTTAAATCGAAACTTTGCTACTCATGCAGCAGGTGTTGTTATAGCTGATAAAAAACTTACTGATATTGTCCCATTATATAAAGATGCCTCAGCGAATTTATTACTACCATCAACACAATTTGATATGTATTCAGCCGAGAACGCTGGGCTTATTAAATTTGATTTTTTAGGATTAAAAACTTTAACAGTTATTAATAATACCCAAAAAATCATTAGAGAAAAAAATAAAGACTTTAATATTGAAAATATTGATTTCCAAGACCAAAAAGTTTTTGATTTATTATCTTCAGGTAAAACTGTTGGATTATTTCAAATCGAAAGTTCTGGAATGAGAGAGGCGTTGACTCAGATGAAGCCAAATCATATTGAAGATATCATTGCTTTGGTAGCTTTATATAGACCAGGTCCCATGAGCAATATTCCTACTTATAATGATTGTAAACATGGAAGACAAGAGCCTGATTATCTACATCCTTTATTGGAGGATATTCTAAAACCAACCTATGGAGTTATTATTTATCAAGAACAAGTAATGCAAATCGCCCAAAAGTTATCTGGTTTTACCGCTGGTCAGGCAGATATTTTAAGACGTGCAATGGGTAAAAAAAAAAGAGCTGAGCTAGAAAAACAAAAACAAAATTTTATTGCGGGAGCTGTTAAAAATGGAATTAATAAAGAAATAGCAGCAGGAATATTTCTTAAAATTGAACCTTTTGCTGAATATGGATTTAATAAAAGTCATGCAGCAGCTTATGCGATAATTTCTTATCAAACTGCATTTTTAAAAACCTACTATTCAAAAGAATTTATTGCTGCATCTATGACAATGGATATTTCAAATCAAAATAAATTAGGAGAGTTTTATGAAGAGTTGAAAAGATTAGATATTGAAGTGGTGAGACCAGATATAAATGAGTGTTTTGCAGATTTTAAAACTAAAAATGGAAAATTTTATTATGCTTTAGGCGGAATTAAAGCAGTTGGTTATGAAGCTATTTCTAATATTGTTAATGAGCGATTAAAGAATGGAAGATTCAAATCCATTTCAGATTTTCTTAAACGTGTAAACCCAAAAGATATTAATAAATTACAATTAGAAGGACTAGTTAAAGCTGGAGCATTCGATAATTTGAATAATAATCGACAATCATTATTTAATTCTATACCTAATTTTATAACTAAATCAAAAAATATTTTTGAAAACAAGTCTGCCAATCAAATCAATCTATTTGGGGATGATAGCAATGATGAAAATGACATAATTTTAAGTACAAATGATTGGAAATTTGAAGAAAGACTATCAAAAGAGTTTGAAGCAGTTGGTTTTTTTATTTCAGATCATCCATTAAATCAATTTAAAGAAATTTTTGATGATTATAACATTGATGACTATTTGACATTTAATAATAATAATGATCTTAAAGAGGTAAATATAGCTGCAACATTATTAAAAATTCAAGAAAGAAAAACAGCGAAAGGAAATTCTTATGCAGTTATTAAATTAACTGACTTGACTAGTGTTTTTGAATTATTTATTTTTTCAGATATATTAGATTTGAATCGTGAAATTTTAAAAGAAGGAAATTCTCTTATTTTAACATTAATCAAGTCAATCTCAGAATCAGAAAATAGATTTAAAAGAATAAATGTTCAAAAAATAGTATCACTTAAAGATTTACTTAATAAGCCGATACAGGAAATCACATTTAATTTAAAATCATCTAAAGAATTAGATGAAATATCAAAATTTTTGCCAGAAAATGGCAACACTGTTATTAATATAAAAATTAGTGATAAAAATAATGATTATAGTTTTCAACTTAAAAATAAGCGAAATATCGATAGAAAAACTGTGAATCTTTTAAGAAATAAGGAAATATCAGCAATTATTGGATAATTAATACTTGTTAATTTGTAGAAATCTTTGTAAATAATCCTCAACTTAAATTAACACGCACACAGTTGTTGGTTTTATACCTCCGGTCCTTAATTGGAATTACTGTGGTGGCTTAACCGGGAATAAATATGAAGATACCTAACGTTACAATACAACAATTATTAGAAGCTGGTGTCCACTTAGGTCATAAGACCTTGAGATGGAATCCAAAAATGAAAAAATATATATTTGGGAAAAGAGACTCAATACATATAATTGATTTAACACAAACTTTAGAACTAATAAAAGTTGCTTTAGAGAAAGTTCAAGAAATAATTACAAATAATGGAAAAATTCTCTTTGTATCAACCAAAAAGCAAGCATCAGAAGCTATTGCCGAAGTAGCAAAAGAAACAGATCAATATTTTGTAAATTATAGATGGCTTGGTGGAATGTTGACAAATTGGGGTACAATTTCAAATTCAATTAAAAAATTAAAAAGATTAGAAACTGATCTTGTTTCTGAAAATAGAGGTTTTACGAAAAAAGAACTTCTAAAAATGAGTGTCAAGAAAGATAAATTACAAAGATCTCTTGGAGGGATATCAGAAATGAAAAAAGTTCCAGATTTAGTTTTTATAATTGATACAAATTATGAGTCACTTGCAATTCAAGAGTCAGTAAAATTAGGTATTCCAATTATTGCCATACTAGACAGTAACTCAAATCCAGATGGAATTGATTATCCTATACCTGGAAATGATGACGCTAGAAGATCGATAGATTTATATTGTAATTTAATCAAAGAAACAATCATAAATGCTAAAAAAGTAACTCCAACATCAGAGACTAAAAAAACTTCTGATAAAAAAGAGAACTCTGACAAAACTAAAACTGTTGCTGAAATAGATAGAGATAAATTAGAAAAAAAATTCTCAAAAAAAAAAGAGGAAAAACTTAATTAAAATGAGTGATATAGAAAAAGTTAAAAGATTAAGAGAATCCACAGGTGCAGGATTTAAAGATTGTAATTTAGCAATTAAGGAGTCTGGAGGGGACTTAGATAAAGCTGTTGAAATTTTAAGAGTTAAAGGAATATCTAAAGCATCAAAAAAAATGTCCAGAGATGCAAAAGAAGGTGTTGTCGCAATTAGTGGTGATGAAAAAAAAACATCTATTATAGAAGTTAATTGTGAAACTGATTTTGTGGCTAAAAATAATGATTTTATAAATTTTGTTAAAGAATTAAGTGATTTAAATAATCAAAATGGCTCAGACGTTGATAAATTAAAAAAAGCAAAAATGAAAAATAATATTTCTGTTGAAGAAAATCTAGTTGCTTTAATTGCAAAAATTGGTGAAAAAATTACTATTGGAAAAACTAAAACAATTTCAAATTCATCTTCAAATAATTATCAATATTTACATACAGTAGTTAAAGATAACTTGGCAAAATTAGCAGTTATTGTTTCATTAGAAACAAAAGATAATTCTGATACGGTCAAAAAATTTGGAAAACAATTATCAATGCATATAGCAGCATCAAATCCCTTAGCTTTAGAGTCTAATTTAATAGATAAAAAGATTATTGATAAAGAACAAGAATTAGTTACTGAAGAATTAAAAAATTCTGGCAAACCTGAAGAGATTGCTAAAAAAATTAGTTTAGGTAAGATGAATAAATTTAAAGAAGAAAATGCTCTTTTGACACAGGCTTGGGTAATGGAACCAAAAAAAAAGGTCCAAGATGTTTTGAAAGAACTTGCTATAAATGATTTGAAGATTAAGGAGTTTAGTAGAATCAAAATAGGGGACTAAATGTTTGATGAAAAATCACATAACCTCAAGATGGATAAGTCAATAGAGGCCTTTTCAAAAGAATTATCATCATTAAGAACCGGAAGAGCAAATTCAGCAATGTTAGATCTTGTTAAAGTTGATGTCTATGGTCAACAAATGCCAATTAATCAAATTGGAAGTATAACAACTCCTGAACCAAGAATGATTAATATTCAAGTTTGGGATCAAAATAATGTTTCTTTAGTTGACGCAGCAATAAAAAAATCTGAGTTAGGATTAAATCCACAAATTGATGGTCAATTAATTAGATTACCAATCCCAGAGTTAAATGAGGAAAGAAGAACTGAATTAAAAAAAATGATTAAATCAATGGGAGAAAAATGCAAAGTTTCAATTAGAAATATACGTAGAGATGCTAATGATGAATTGAAAAAACTTTTAAAATCTAAAAAAATTGGTGAAGATGAGGAAAAATCTTTTGAAAAAAGTGTGCAAAATATTACTGATAAACATATTCAAATAGTTGATGAAAAAGTTTCTTCAAAAGAAAAAGAAATAATGACAATATGAACCTTCTCAAACATGTGGCCATTATCATGGATGGTAATGGGAGATGGGGATTAAAAAATAAAAATTCAAGAAATGCTGGACATAAAGCCGGGTTAAAAACTGTTGAAAAAATTATAAAAGAAACAATAAAAAATAAGATCAAACATCTTACTTTATATGCTTTTTCAACCGAAAATTGGAAAAGACCAAAGACAGAAATTAATTTTTTATTTAGTTTATTAGAAAATTTTTTAAGAAATAGAATAGAAGAACTCCACAAACAAAATATAAAATTAAAGATAATTGGTAATAAAAATTTTACAGAAAAGTTAAATAAACTTTTAATTTTATCTGAAAAAAAAACTTCTAAAAATACTAAACTTCAAATTAATCTTGCTTTAAATTATGGGTCTAAATTTGAATTATTAAATGCATTTAAAAATTTACAAAAAAAAAGAGCTAAAATTAATGAAAAAAATTTACAAAAATTCCTTCAAACAAAAGATATTCCGGA
>CACJNO010000004.1 GCA_902594825.1 uncultured Pelagibacteraceae bacterium
GTAGATGCTGCATACGTTTGTGCTCCATACCAGAACATTGCTACAAGCCCTCTTGCCATTGCGGGAAAGTTTGCACCAAATACACCCATACTTACTCGGGCGAATACTGGATAAGGAATACCATGTTTAACACTTGGTTTACCTGAAAGGTTTACTAACCACATGATAAAAAAGCCAGCGAGTATTAAAGCTAAAAATACCGCCCAACCATTTAATCCTGAAGCTATAAATAGTGATGCTGCCAAAGTATATCCAAATAAACTTTGAACATCATTTGCCCATACGTTGAAAATTTCGAACCATCCCCAATTCTTTTTATTTGATGGAGTTGGTGCTAAATCTGCATTGTAGAGCGATTTTGATCTACTCATATTTTCTCCTCTGTGTATTACGAGTTATAACTAGTTAATTTACGCAACGTTAATTAATCAAACCCTATTGATTTATATATTAATTACAAACAAATGATTTTTTATCAATGCTCTCTAAGTATTGTCTATCAATACTAAATTAATGAAAGCCTAAAATGAACACTTCAAAATTGTTAAAAATTAATTATTCCAACCACCAACAGCTTTAACCTCTAAAAACTCTTCGAGTCCATGTTCACCAGCTTCTCTGCCTATGCCCGAATGTTTAAAACCCCCAAAAGGAGCGTCAACCGCTATACCAGCTCCATTTACATCTACCATTCCTGATCTTAATTTTCTTGCGACCCTTTTCACTTTCTCTTTGTCTTGAGTCTGAATATAATTTGTTAATCCATATGGAGTGTCATTTGCTATTTTAATGGCCTCCTCCTCAGTTTCAAAAGGCATTACAGATAAAACTGGTCCAAAAATTTCTGTTCTAGCAATTTCCATATCATTATTTACATCAGCAAACACAGTCGGTTTAACAAAATAGCCTTTTTCTAATCCTTCAGGCTTTCCAGGTCCACCTGCAATCAATTTAGCTCCCTCATCTATTCCTTTATTTATCAATGTTTGAATTTTATTATATTGAGTTTCAGAAATTACAGGTCCTATATGTTCACCTTCCTTTTTGGGGTCACCGACCTCGAAACTTTCAGTATACTTTTTTAATCTTTCAATAGCTTCATTGTACATTGATTTTTCTACTAACATTCTAGTAGGGGCATTACACGATTGTCCTGAATTTCTAAAACATCTTAGAGCACCTCTCTCTATAGCTTCAGGATCAGCATCTTTAAAAATAATATTTGCTCCCTTTCCGCCTAATTCCAAGCTTACTCTTTTAAAATCTTTAGCAGCATTCTGAGAAATCAGGGCACCAGCTCGTGTTGAACCGGTAAATGAAATCATATTTATATCAGGATGACTAGTTAAAGCATTACCAGTTGTAGCACCATCCCCATTTACTAAATTAAATACTCCTGGAGGGAATTTCGTTTCATCAATTAATTCTGCAAGTATCATTGATGATAAAGGAGCAAGCTCAGATGGTTTTAAAACCATTGTACATCCAGATGCTATTGCTGGCATTACTTTTAAACAAACTTGGTTCATTGGCCAATTCCAAGGAGTTATTAATGCACAGATACCTTTTGGCTCATAAATAAGTCTTTGATTAGGCGCATGATCCCCTAAAGGTTTTTCAAACTCAAAGTTTTTCAAATATCTTATAAATGATTTTAAATGTGCAGCACCTGTGCCTGCTTGAAGTTTTGTTGCAAAATCTTTTGGAGCACCCATTTCCAGAGTAATAGCTTCAGCAATATCAGCCCATCTTTTTTTATAATTTTCGTAAAGTTTTTCTAATAACTTAATTCTATCCTCTTTAGTGGAAAATGCCCATGAGCTATATGCTTTTTTTGCAGCACTCACAGCATCATTAATATCATCTTTATTTCCTAATGATATAACTGCACAATTTTCCTCCGTTGCAGGATCAATTACTTTAATTTCTTCTTTGCTTTTCGGGGTTACCCATTTTCCATCAATATAAAAATTTTTTTTGTTTTCCATTACAGACTCCTAACCTTTCCTTATTTTTTTGCAAATAAATTTGTTAATTCATAAACAATTGTTGCTGCAGCCAAAGACGTTACCTCTGCATGATCATATGCTGGTGAAACTTCTACTACATCTGCTGAAATTAAATTCATTCCAGATAATCCTCTTATGACATTGACCATTTCTCGTGTGGTCATTCCCGCTATCTCTGGTGTGCCAGTTCCAGGCGCAAAAGCAGGATCTAGCACATCTATATCAATTGATAAATATAGTGGGTTATCACCAACTCTTTTTCGAATTCTTTCAGCAATTTTATCTGTGCCTTCTGTTTGAAACTCATCACAGTGAATAATTTTAAATCCAAAACTTTCATCATTTTTAATATCATTTCTACTATACAAAGGTCCTCTAATACCTACATGCATAGAAGCATCATCTAAAAATAAATTTTCTTCTCTGGCTCTTCTAAAAGGAGTTCCATGAGTATAAGGTGCTCCAAAATAAGTGTCCCATGTATCTAAATGTGCATCAAAATGAACTAATGCAACTGGACCATTATTTATTTTGTTAATTGCTTTTAATAAAGGAAAAGCAATTGTGTGATCTCCACCTAAACTAATAATACCTCCAGTTTTTTTTAGTAAATCGGTTGCTCCATCTTCAATTTGTTTAATAGCTTCATTAATATTAAATGGATTACATGTAATATCCCCAGCATCAGCAACTTGCTGGACTTTAAAAGGCTCTACATCATAGCTTGGATGATAATTTGTTCTTAAATGTCTTGAAGCCTGCCTTATACTTTGAGGACCAAATCTAGCCCCTGGTCTATAGCTTGTTCCGGCATCAAATGGTATTCCAACAATAGCTACATCACAATATTCAACATCTCTTAATTCTGGTAATCTTGCAAAAGTTGATGGTCCAGCAAACCTAGGTACCTTAGTTCCGCTCACTGGTTGAATGGGTTCTTTACTACTTTTTTTTTTCATTATAAAAGTCTATCACATTCTAACAATTTGGAATATCTTCAATAATACTATTTATGAAATTATTTAAGTTAATTTTATTATATTTATTTTTATTTTCTAATGCTTATGCAAATACAATTTATGAATTGATAAAAATACCTCACCTCGAAATTTACAATATTAAAACCGAAAATAAGTTGAGATATTTATATGCTAAACAACCTTTCACAATTGGAGTGGATAATAATATCAATTGTTTTAATTCAACAAAACAAGATTTAAAAAAAAAATACGTAATTATAGAAAAGAACCTAGGGAGATATTCAAAAGATTTCCTGAAAAAAATTAATTTAAAATATATTGTTCTATGTGAAGATTTATCGATTTCAGGAATTCGAACAGCGGGTATTCCAGATAATGTTATGAAAACTCTAATTGTAGATATTAAATTTAATGAAAAACATTTTGAACGTGTGCTTCATCATGAGGTATTTCATATTATAAATGACTCTTATAAAGAAATATTTAGTGAAAAAATATGGTCCTCGTTTAATCCTTCAGGATTTAATTATGCAGAATGCTCTACCTGTACAAAAAAAATTGGTTTGGATACATATCTAAGAACTAATGGTTTCATTACAGAATATTCAAGATCTACTGCATCTGAGGATATGGCTGAAGTATTTTCTCATTTGATGTATGGAAATTTACCAGATGAAATTGACCCTATTTTAAAAAAAAAAATAGAGTTTATTAAAAAAGGTATTTCAAAAATTGATAGAAATTTTATTTTATGATTGAGAAAATTAAAGCCTCAACATCAGAAAAAATTATATTTATTTTTATTCTGATTTTAGGTTTATTTTCACTGACCTCATTTCTTCTTATAAAAGACAAATGTTTATTTGTTAAAAACTATGATCCTGAAAAAATTAAATTTAATGATCCAAGTAATATTGCAATTCTCAATGTTGGTTGTGGTAATGTAATTATAGAATTGTATCCAGAAATCTCTCCTAACGGAGTTGAAAGATTTAAAACGCTAATCAAATCAAAATCATATGATGATGTTGCTTTTCATAGAGTAATTAAAGATAAACTCGTCCAGGCTGGTGACTTAGAGTTTGGAAAAAAAGGTAATATTGATTATGGAAAAATTGGAACTGGAAAATCTGGTTTGGGCACTATCAAGTCTGAAATAGATAAAAAATTTGATTATTCAAAAGGAAGTGTAGGTTTAGCCAGAACTCAAAAATATAATACAGAGGATAGTCAATTTTTTATTATACTTCAGGATGAGCCATTATATGAAGGTGAGTTTACTCCAATAGGAAAAGTAATATATGGAATTAAAGTTTTAGAAAAAATAAAATATTTAGATAAGTCTGAATATGTGCTTAGACCTGATTTTATTAATTCATTAAGATTATTTAATTAACTAAAGGCTTACCTGTTGCAAGAGTATGTTTAATTCTATCTTGGGTTTGTTTCATTTCAATTAATTTCATGAAGGCATCAAGTTCTAATTTAAATAAATCATTTTCTGACAAAGTTTTATCCATTGTTGTATCTCCACCGCTAAGAACATGAGCAAGCTCTTTTGCAACAGTCATGCCATGATCTAAAATAATTTTTTCATTGTAAAGTTTATCTAAAATTTTGGTCATCTCTCCAATAACTGCTTTTCCAGGCAAATTAAATTTAAGTTCATTAGGAGCTTTAAAATTTTTGTTTTCATCTATGATTTTCTTTGAAACTTCCAATAAACTATTTCTATTCATAATTTTTTTGTTTTCAGGCAATAAGTATTTCAATGGCTCCGCCTCAACTGGAGAGGTAGCTGTTCTTCCATAGCCTATGATATCAAATACTTTTAAGGGTGCATAATTAGGATCTTTTTTCGCTTCATCAGTGTTAAGCCATCTTGCTAACATTTCTTTACATCCACCACCTGCAGGAATTAAACCAACAATAGTTTCAACAAGTCCAATTACTATATTTGTATGTGATGCCACAAAATTACTTTGAACTAAGACCTCAAACCCACCACCCAATGTGAGCCCAGATGGTGCAGATATAACAGGATGTTTGGAATACTTAAGATGTTTGCATGTTTCTTGAAAGTACTTTATGAACTTTTCAATTGATTTGAAATCATTCTTGTCAGCAAATTGCATTGTATAAGTTAAATTTACCCCAGCAGAAAATTGCATACTTTCATTAATTATTATCAAAGGTTTATCAGTAGCCTTCTTAAGTGCATCCATTGAATCGTAATCTAAAGCATTAGCTTTAGTCGTAAATTCAACTATATTGTAATCTTTAAATCTATAGATTGATGCTGAACTATTTCCATCAACACTTGATGCTGTTTTTTTAACCTTACCTAAAGTTTCTATAGAAGTATATTTCTGTCTTACTCCATAAAAATTTTCATTTTTTGTTTCAACTAAATTTTCTAAAAATTTATTACCTTTAAAATTATCAACTTTCTCAAAAAAGTTTTTTACTCCAATTTCTTCAAGCATTTCAAAAGGTCCCTTGGCCCAATTAAAACCGAGTCTCATTGCTTCATCAATGTCATTAAATTCTTTTGTAATTGCAGGAACTAAAGAAGATGCATACTTAATAATTTTTTCTAAAACAGACCAGGCATATTCACCATATTTATCACCTCTATTAATTAGACTCTTTAAATCAACTTTATCTGATTTTATATCAATTTTTTTACTTGGAGAATAATCTCCAGTTTGAAGATTTATAGCTTCCATAATTTTTCCATTATCGGTCTTCTTCATTCTATAAAAGCCACCTTTACCTTTTCTTCCTGTGTAGCCAGTTTCAATTAACTTTTTTACTAATGGGATTTCTTTTGCAACTTCATGAAACTCATCAGACTCTGGTAATTCTTTAATAAAACTTTTTAAAACATCAGCCATCAAATCAATTCCAATCAGATCATAAAGACCAAAAACTCCTGTTTTTGGAATACCCATTGGTCTTCCAAATATTGCATCTGCCTCTTCAACGGTAAGCTTCATCTTAAATGCTTCAGTCATTGCTATTTGCATAGCGTATACACCTACTCTATTTCCCAAAAATCCAGGAGTGTCATTACAAACAATTGCTCCTTTACCTAACTCAACTTCACAAAATTCTTTCAGTTGATTGATCTTACTAAGATCATTGTCTTCATTTTTAACAATTTCAAGAAGACCCATATATCTAACAGGATTAAAAAAGTGGGTAATACAAAAATCTTTTTTTTGTTCTTTATTTAAATTTTGAGATAAAACTTTAATTGGAATCGATGAAGTATTGGATGAAACTATTGCACCTTCTTTCCGACTTTTAAAGATTTTTTCATAAATTTGATGTTTGATATCAATTCTCTCAACAACAGCCTCTACAACCCAATCTGCCTTTTCAACTACAGAAAAATCATCAGCAATATTACCAACTTTAATATTATTTATTTTAGATTTATCTATTAATAATGGTGGTCTTGATTTATGAATTCTTTCTCTTGCATTTTCACTTATTTCAGTTTTTAAATCTAGTAATGTAACTGGAACATCTGCATTACAAAGATGTGCAGCAATACCACTACCCATTGTACCTGAGCCAATCACTACTACGTTCTTAATCTTCATGATTTGATTTATTATTGATTTATTCCTCTGAGTCTTTCAGATCTTCTTCTTAAAAGCTCAGCGGTTACTAATATTAATGTTGATAATATAATCAAACAAGTTGCGACAGCTAGAATAGTAGGGCTTAGTTGCTCTCTTAAACCAGTCCACATTTGAATTGGGATAGTTGTGTTTTCTAATCCAGCCAAAAATAAAACTACTACAACTTCGTCAAATGAAGTCACAAAAGCAAACAAACCTCCAGAAATGACTCCTGGTAAAATTAATGGTAAAGTAATTTTCATAAATGTATTTACTGGATCGCTTCCTAAACTTGCAGCAGCTCTTGTAACGCTATGATCAAAACCTGATAAAGTAGCCGTGACTGTAATTACTACAAAAGGTGTTCCCAAAATAATATGAGCAAGAACAATGCCTGTATGAGTTGCTGCCAAACCAGCCTTTGCCATAAAGAAAAATATTGCAACACCAGAAATAATTAAAGGTACGATCATTGGAGATATTAAAACTGCCATTATCAAACCTTTGTAAGGCATGTGTCTACTGCTTAATCCTAAAGCGGCAACTGTTCCAAGTATCACTGACCCTATTGTTGCAAATATAGCTATTATAAAACTATTCTTAGCAGCCAATCCCCATGGATTTTTAGTTCCATAGATCATGTCTTTATACCACCTTAAAGAAAAGGCATCTGGATCTAGACGCTTCATTCCATCAGAAAAACTTAAAAATTCCTCTGCATTAAATGATAATGGAAAGATCACAAATAAAGGCGCAATCAGAAAAAAGAAAACTGCACCGCAAATTGTAAGATAAATATAATGCCAAATTCGATAATGTGGTTCGGTATATTTTGGTAAAGCCATTTTAATTATCCTAATTTAATATTATCTATTCCAACTATTTTGTTATAAAGCCAATAAATCACTAACACTCCACTTAATAACATTAATCCCATTGCGGATGCAAAACTCCAATCTAGCGTACTTTTCATATGGAAGGCAATTTGGTTACTTATTAAAGTCCCAGATGCACCACCAACTAAAGCTGGGGTTATGTAATAACCGATTGCTAAAATGAATACTAATAAACAGCCAGCACCTATTCCAGGAATAGTTAATGGGAAATAAACTTTCCAAAAAGCAACAAAAGGTGTTCCACCTAGAGATTTTCCTGCTCTCATTAAACTAGGTGAAATAGTTTTCATAACACTATAAAGCGGCAGTACCATAAATGGCAGTAAGATTTGAGTCATTGCCACATAACTTCCTGTTTTGTTATACATCATTTCAGGTCGGTTATCGTCTGCTACCAATCCAATCCCTACAAAGAAATCATTAACTATTCCTTGTTGTTGTAACAAAATCATCCAGCTGGCAGTTCTTACAAGTAAAGAAGTCCAAAACGGTAGCAGCACACAGATCATTAGTAAGTTACTATACTTCATTGGTAGAGTAGCTAATAAATGGGCAATTGGATAAGCCATCAAAAAACAAAAGACCGTTACAAAGAATGCAATCTCCAAAGTTCTTAACCACAACACTCTATGAATTCTTCTATCTTCCCCAACGCTTACTATTTTCCCTTCTTCATTTACGTACATATCCATTCCTTTTAGATACTTTTGACCTGTAAATTCAGGAGCTCTTCTTTGAATTGCTCTCCAGTACTCAACATCAGCCCATCGTTTATGCACTGACATTATTTGTTCTTTGTAGTTTCCTTCTTCAAATTTTTTTGATGCTCTACGAAGTTTCTTAATTATGCTTTTAAATCCATTTTTTGTATAATTTAATTGAGTAGATAGCTTACCTTCACGTTTATCTTCTACTAATTTTATAAAATCTTCGTGAAAAGCAGCAAAAACTTCTTCATCAGGTAATTCTTTTCCATCCCATGTTTCCATTGCTTTAAAAGTTTTTGGAAGCATTTGTGTAACCATTTTATCATCAACACTTCTGAACAACATGTCACCTATTGGAAATACATAAGTAATTATTAAAAAAAATAATAAAGGAGCAACAAGTAAGAATGCTTTTATCTTATTTTTTTTTTCAGCTTTCTTTAGACTTACCTCTAAAGGTATTCCGTCTGTTGTTAAAATCTGTTTTGTTTCTGAGCTCATAAATAAAAAGGGCGGTTATAAATAACCGCCCTTAAATTATAATATATAATTAAGTTTAATAAAACTTAAATTATAGACCAGCTTTCATAGCTTCCCATTTTTCACCAAGCTCTGTACCGTTATCAGCCCAGAAAATTGGATCTACTAGGAAGTAGTTTTTAGTGTTAGCTGGTGCAGTTGGCATTTGTGGTACCATGTTAGTCTTACCATCTTTATACCAAGGCTCCCCTGCTTCCATAATTCCTATAGAAGATTTTCTCCAAGGAGCATATGCGATGTATTTCGCACTTCCTGCTAACATCTCTGAACTAGTCATCATAGCTAAAGCTTTTTTAGCCATACCATTAGCATCGTTTGGTCCACCTTTAACTTGTACGAAATATTCGTAGTCAAGACCTTGGCCATCCCAAACTTGTTTGATTGGTGCACCTTCTCCAATTTCTGCATTGAAGAATCTACCATTCCAACCAGTAGCCATTACTACTTCACCTGATACTAACAGTTCTGGTGGTTGAGCACCTGCAGACCAAAATACACATCCACCTTTTGGATCTGTACATAATTCTTTGATCTTATTCATAGCTCTTTCAACACCTTTTTCTGTGTTTAAAGCTTTGTAGATTTTTGCTCCGCCTTTACCTGGCTTGATACCATCTGCAGCTAACGCGATCTCTAAATTAGTTAAAGCGCTTTTGTAGATAGCTCTTTTTCCAGGGAATTTCTTTGTGTTAAAGAAATCTTTGATAGTCTTTGGAGTACCTTTAACATTGTTAGTGTTATAAGCATAGTTCCAAGAATATAAAATATTTCCTACAGCACACTTACTTGGCATTGCAGTAAAGAAATCTTTACTTGCTGGAGTTCCATCTGGAGCTGGTGGGAAGTCTTTGTCAAAATCAAATTCAACAAATAATCCTTCATCACATCCAGTGATAGTATCCATTGCAAACACGTCGATAATATCCCACGTGATTTTACCAGCTTCTTTTTGTGCTTTGATTTCTGATAAACCACCTGAATAGTCAACCCAAGCAATGTTAATGCCCAGTTTCTTAGCAGTTGGATCACCGTAACCTAACTTTTGAGACTCAGTATAAGCTCCACCCCAAGACACTGCAGTAACAGTTGTTGCAAATGCTGAAGTAGTTAGTGAAAGTACAAAAGAAATAGCTAGTAATATTTTACTTAGTTTTTTCATTTTTCCTCCGTTTAAACGTTTAAAAAACTAATTAAAACAACTTCAGACAAGAGAGTCAACAGCCCTTTTTTACTTATTCTATAATAATTCTAAGATGTTTATTTTGGGTCTAGTGCTCGAGCGTCTTCGCTATTCCAGCCTATCTTAATCTCATTTCCAAGCTTAATATCAAGATTAGCTGAACTGTTAGGCACTTTTAAAATAAATTCGGGATTACCTAGTAAATTTATTCGAACCCTAGTATGATCACCATGGTAGATAACTTCTTCTATTTTGCCATTATGAATATTATCCATCTTATCCTGTGGATTGATTAAAGCTCTCTCTGGTCTTAGTGAAACTTTAGTTTTTTCTCCTTTGGACTTAACAGATATGGGATTAGCCATTATTTCAGCGTTAGTTAATTTAACTTTACATTTTCCACCAGATATATCTGAAACCTCACCATTAAATGTATTGTTTTCACCAATAAACTCTGCAACAAAAGAATTTACTGGCTTTTCATATAATTCATCTGGACTTGAGAGTTGTTGCACTTTCCCATCATTAAATACTGCAATACGATTTGACATTGTAAGTGCCTCACTTTGGTCATGAGTTACGTAAACAACAGTTACTCCTATACTTTCATGAATATGTTTGATTTCGTATTGCATACTTTCTCGTAAATTTTTATCTAAAGCTCCCAAAGGCTCATCCATTAAAACTAACTGTGGATCAAATACTAGTGATCTTGCGACAGCAACTCTCTGTTGTTGTCCTCCAGATAATTGTCCCGGCATCCTTGATGCAAAACCTTGGAGCGACACCATTGACAATGCTTTATCAATTTTTTTGTCTGCTTCATCTTTTGGAATTTTCCTCACTCGTAATGGAAATGCTAAATTTTCATAAACTGTCATATGTGGAAATAAAGCATAGTTTTGAAATACCATTCCAATACCTCTTTTATGAGGAGGTATACTTGAAATAGCTTTTCCTCCTAAATAAATTTCTCCATTAGTTGGGGTTTCGAAACCGGCTAGCATCATTAAGCATGTAGTTTTTCCAGAACCAGAAGGTCCTAACATTGTGATAAACTCACCTTCTGCAATATCTAATTGAAGATTTTTGACGACTAAAATTTTACCGTCGTAGCTTTTGTCGACATTTTCAAACTTTACGAAATCTTTTTGTTTTGACATAAAATAAGTGACTTTAAAACATTTGTGAGAATAAATTTCAACCTTTAATAATTAGCTTTTAACGTGAAGTTCTTTAGACATATTACAGAATAATTCAGCCCCTTTATCTGTTACCCTTATTGCTTCAGAGGCCTCAACGCCCCAATCTCCAAACTGCATTACTGCAATCATATGAAAACAAATATTGGGCTTTAAAGGTGTCATGTCTCCTTTATATATATTAAGTGTATGTTCTCCCCAATCTGGTGGATAACCTATTCCAATTGAATAACCAGTTCTTGAATTTTTTTTTATTTCATATTTATCTAATACTTTCCAAAAAGCTTGGGCAACATCATCAACTTTATTACCTGGTTTTGTAGCATCTATTCCAGCTTGAAGTGCTTCAATAGTTTTTTTCATTGTATCAATTTTATGTTGATCAGGTTTTCCAAGTAATACTGTTCGAGCCATAGGAGCATGATATCTTTTATAAACTCCTGAAAGTTCAATTATAGTAGCCTCACCCTCTACAAATTTATCCTGTGTGGCAGTTAGATGTGAAGCTGAAGTCCCTTTTCCTGTTGGTAATAAAGTTGCAATACTTGAATACTCTCCGCCAAATTCTGGGGTTCCATAAAATAATGCTTTTTGTATTTCTCCTACAGCATCACATTGCCTAACTCCTGGTTTGATTACATCAAAAGCTGTTTTCATTCCTATCTCAGAAATTTTTGCAGCAGATTTCATATAACTAATTTCAGTATCTGATTTGATCAACCTTGCCCAATTTACTAATCTTTCTGAATCTTTTATTTTAATGTTAGGCAAACCTTTTTTAATTTTTTCATAACAAAAAGCCGTAAAATAGTGAGCATCCATTTCTAATCCTACTGAAAGTTTATCCCATTTTTTATCTTTAATTATTTTAACTAAATAATCATAAGGGTGTTTTGGCCAAGTATGGATATAATGTTCATCATAAACGATTATATTTTCTTTTTTTAGATAAGTTTTAATATAAGCCCCGCCTGCATCTTGATCTCTTACAAAACATATTGGTTCATCAGCATTTACATGAACGATTACACACTGTGCATAGTAAAAAGACCATGCGTCATACCCTGTCAAATAATTCATGTTATTAGTGTCGTGCGAAATTAAAAGTTCAATACCTTTTTCTTGCATCATCTTTTGAACTTTTTTTAATCTCTGTTTGTATTCTTCTAAGGTAAAAAGCATATCTAATTAATATTAAATAACTTGCCAAAACCTGTCACTAATTTATTTTTCCCTATGCTTTCTAAAGAGTCCCAAATCAAAGCTTGGTTGCTAGATAAAACTGGTTTATTTATTTTTTTTTCTAATTTATCAATAATGTTTAAAACAGGTAAAGCAGTGCAAGAAATAAACAAAGCTTCTGCATCATTCATTTCAATTTGAGATAAGGTATCATATAGAAATTCTTGTTCCACTTTTCCTATATCATAATCAGCTTTAATATCTAAATATGAATTTGAAGTAACATTGAATCCTTCATTAATAAAATAATTTACAACTTCATCATTTAATTTCTTGCTATAAGGAGTAAAAATTGCAATTTTTTTTGCATTTAATTTTTTTAATGCCTTGATTGCAGCCGAACTTGGTGTTGTTAATTTTGCTTTTGGCTTAGCAGCTTTTACTTTTTTTTCAATTGAGTCGTAACCAGCTGCAATAGTTCCAGATGTACATCCATATACTACACAATCAATTTCCTCATTAGGTAAAATATTATTTGTAACTTCGGTTACCTTCTCAGACATTTTTATTAAATTTTCTTTTGTAAGAGGATTGTAGCATTCAATTCTATTAACAAAAAAATCTATATCTTTGTCTTTAATTACATTAATAAAATCTCGTTCAATCATAAAATCAGTTGCTAATGCAATTAAGCCAATTCTTGGATTGGAATTTTTAATAAATTGAGGCTCAATTTTGTTTAATTTCATACTAAAACATTAATTTAACAGTCTAAATTAATTAAACATATTATAAAATAAGATAATTTGATTGTTGAAAATCTTTTTAAATAAGATTTAATTTACCTTTTATAAATTGTTAACAAATAGAGGAAAATAATGAAAAAACTATTTATTGCTGCATTTATTTTTGTTTCTACTTTTACAACAAATGTTTTTGCAGAAGTTAAAATGGGGATCATTTTAGGATTTACTGGTCCTATCGAATCTCTTACTCCTGCTATGGCTGCATCTGCAGAACTTGCATTTAAAGAAGCTTCTGACTCAGGTTCACTATTAGGCGGAGAAACTATTTCAGTAATAAGAGCAGACTCAACTTGTGTTGACTCAGCGGCAGCAACTGCAGCAGCTGAAGGTGTTATCTCACAAGGAGTTGCAGCTATTATGGGTGCTGACTGTTCAGGTGTAACTGGAGCAATTGCTTCAAACGTTGCTGTACCAAATGGTGTAGTAATGATTTCACCATCAGCTACATCACCAGGATTAACAACACTTGATGATAAAGGATATTTTTTTAGAACTGCACCATCAGATGCCAGAGGTGGGCAGATTTTAGCTGATATTACTAAAGATAGAAAAGTTAAAAGTGTTGCAATCACTTATACAAACAACGACTATGGAAAAGGTTTAGCAGATGTTTATAAAGCAGCTGTTGAAGCTCACGGCATCACTGTAACAACTGTTAACGCTCATGAAGATGGGAAAGCAGATTACTCTTCAGAAGTTGCAACACTTGCTTCAGCAGGTGGTGACGCAGTTGCTGTTATCGGTTACTTAGACCAAGGAGGTAAAGGAATTATCCAAGCTTCTTTAGACTCAGGTGCGTTTGATAGATTTATTTTATCAGATGGTATGATTGGTCAATCATTGGTTGATACATTTGGAAAAGATTTAAGAAAATCTTTTGGTTCAATGCCTGGATCAACTGGAAAAGGTGCTGGTGTATTTGCTAAAGTTGCAAGTGCTGCTGGTATAGATAGCTCAGGTCCATATACTGGTGAGTCTTATGATGCTGCTGCTTTAATTGTTTTAGCAATGCAAGCAGGTAATTCAGCTGATAGAGCATCAATTGCAAAAAATGTAATGGATGTTGCTAACGGTCCTGGAACAAAAATTTACCCAGGTGAACTTAAAAAAGGTTTAGATTTATTAGCTAAAGGTAAAAAAGTTGACTACGAAGGTGCAACTGGAGTTACTTTTACTAGCGTCGGTGAAGCTGAAGGTTCTTTCTTAGAACAAGAAGTTAAAGGCGGAAAATTCAAAACTAAAAAACAAAGATAATTTATCTTAAAATTTAAACCCCCAGCATTTATTTGTTGGGGGTTTTTTTAAAAGAACAAATATTTATCAGCCATATATAAAGCCCAAGCTATCGCAGCACCTGTAATAATATATTTCATAACTTTATTTTATTTCTATTTTTTCAGGAAGTATACCTTTTGGTCTGTATCTCATGATTAATAAAAGACCTAAACCCATCATTAAAAATCTAAAATAAGGAACACTTTCAATTAAATGGACTTTCAAAAAATGAGTGTCGTCTAAACCTGCTGTTGTTAAATTAACTAAATATAATCCAATAGGTGCTGACTCAATCCATAAAAACCAAACTACAAAACCTCCAAGAATTGCTCCAAAATTATTTCCACTTCCACCAACAATAACCATTACCCAAATTAAAAAAGTATATCTCATTGGTCTATAACTTCCTGGTGTAAATAATCCATCTTGGGTCACTAACATTGCTCCAGCAATTCCAACTATCGCCGAACCTAAAACAAAAATTAATAAATGTTGTTTAACTACATTTTTGCCCATCGCATTTGCAGCTTCTTCATTATCTCGAATAGCTCTCATCATTCTTCCCCAAGGAGAATAAAGAGCTTTCTGAGTAAGAACTAAAAGAATAATCACAACCACTAAAAATAGGCCTGAGTAACAAAGTTTTACAAAAATTGATGATCCTTCAATTACAAATTGGTTTAGAGCAGCTTGTCTTTCAGCAAAATCTGAAATTAAATTCAATTTACCTGAATTAAATTTTTCTACTAAATTAATGAACCAATCTGTTTGTTGTAAATTTACCTCATAAGGTGCAGGACGTTTTAATCCAATTACATTTTTAACTCCCCTTGTCAGCCAATCCTCATGTTTAATAATTGCTATTACTATTTCTGATATCAACAAGGTAGCTATCGCTAAGTAATCAGCTCTCAAACCTAAGGCAACTTTACCAATTACAAATGCTAATCCACCAGCAAATAAAGCTCCCACTATCCAAGAAAAAATAATAGGTAAACCGAAACCTCCTAAGAAACCAGTCTTTGCAGGATCTACCTCTTCAATTGCCTCAATTCCTGGCTCAGATACAAATCGTATTATGATAATTCCTAGAATTATAATTGCAGCAATAATATAAGTTCTTGTTTTTGATTTTTCATATTTCTTTAAAACATATCGGACTGCTAGTACCATCCCAATTATTAAGAACAGACTAAATAAAATATTTAAACCTCCTGCGCTCCAAGCTTCTTGAACTGGATTTACAGAAATTAAAACTGCAGCCAAACCTCCTAAAGCTGTATAACCCATTATTCCAAAATTAATTAAACCAGCGTAGCCCCACTGAATATTGGCACCCATTGTCATAACCGCTGAAATTAAGCAAAGATTAAATATCGATAAAGCAATATTCCAAGACTGGAATATACCAACAAGAATAATCAGTCCCATCATTATGCTGTAGGCTGCAATTACGTTTAAATTTTTTCTCACAGTACCTTCCCTTTAAATATTCCAGACGGTCGATATAGCAATACAATTACTAATATAGAGAATGATACTGCAAATTTGTAATCAGTTGAGAGTAATTGCACTAAACCATCTGGCTCCATACTTTCTGGTAAAACATACATAAAAAATTTCTTATATGCATATGTTAAAAGTATTTCTGAAAAAGCAATCACATAGCCTCCTAAAAAAGCCCCAAAAGGATTTCCTATTCCGCCAACAATTGCAGCAGCAAATATTGGAAGCATATTATTAAAATATGTAAAAGGCTTAAAACTTTTATCTAAACCATAGAGTGCACCTCCAATTGTTGCTAAAATTCCAGCTATAATCCAAGTTATCATTACTATTTTTTTTGGATCAATGCCTGAGAGTAATGCCAAATCTTCATTGTCTGAATAAGCCCTCATACTTTTTCCAGTTTTAGTTTTATTTAAAAACCAAAAAAGTGTTGAGACAAGAATAACAGTAACCAAAATTGTGATAACTTGAGTTGATTTTATAGCTAAACCTTCATTCAAACCAGTCATATCTTTAAACTCTCCTGCTCTAATCAAGAACTTTTCACCATCAAAAAATCTTCTATCAGAAGGTCCTATTATTATCCTGACAACTGCTTGAGTTACAAACATTACACCAATACTAACCATTGCTAATTGAACTGGAGGACTTTTCTTTACTCTATAATATTTAAATACAAATTTATCAATTAGAAGCATGTAGCTCACCATAAAGATTATTGCAAACGGAATTGCTAATAATGCTGTAGGCAATACTCCAAGACCAATGCCAACAGATTGAAAATACCATGTAAATAAAATTGTGAACATTGTTCCAAAAGACATCATGTCTCCTGTTGCAAAGTTAGCAAATCTTAAAATTCCATAAATCAAAGTTACAAAAATTGCACCTAAAGCTAATTGAGATCCATAAGCAAGAGCTGGCACAAAGATGTAATTTAATAATAAAATAATTGCATTTAAGAAATCCATATTAACCACCTAAAAAAGAGCTTCTTACTCTTGGATCATTTAATAATTCTTTTCCAGTTCCAGCGTATCGATTTTCACCAGTGACTAAAACATAACCTCTGTCAGAAATATTCAAAGCTTGTTTTGCATTTTGCTCAACCATCAAAATTGCAACATTAGTTCTCTTAACTTTAACTATATGATCAAATAATTCATCCATTACAATTGGTGAAACACCTGCCGTAGGTTCATCAAGCATTAAAACTGATGGTTTAATCATTAACGCCCTACCAAGCGCAACTTGCTGTCTTTGTCCTCCTGACAACTCACCAACTAACTGATTTTTTTTCTCTCTAAGTATTGGAAATAAATCATAAATTTCATCAATGACTGAATTATAATCACTGTTGATTAAAAAGGCTCCCATTTCTAAATTTTCTTCAACTGTCAATCCTGCAAAAACATTCTTTGTTTGAGGAACAAAAGAGATACCTTCTTTAACACGATCTTGAGGTGAAAGATTTGATATATCTTTTCCATTAATAATTACAGATCCTGATTTTAAATTTAGCAAACCTAACATTGCTTTCATCGCTGTAGACTTTCCAGCGCCATTAGGACCAAGGATTGAAACTATTTCTCCTTTTTCAACATTAACAGAACATGAATTAATAATATCTGGACCATTCCCGTATCCACCTGTCATGTTGTTACCCTCAAAAAAAGCCATTATTAATTTTCCTTTAATTTTGAGCCTCTGCCCAAATAACTTTCAATTACTTTTTCATCTTTTTTTGCATCTTCAACAGAGCCCTCGAAAAGAACTGATCCCTCAGCCATAACGATTACGGGGTCACACAATCTTCCTATAAAGTCCATATCATGCTCAATCATACAAAATGTATAACCCTTTTCTTTATTCAATTTTTCTATAGCTGAACCGAGGTCTTTAAGTAAAGTTCTATTAACTCCGGCACCTACCTCATCTAATAAAACTAATTTAGCATCTACCATCATTGTTCTCCCTAGCTCTAATAATTTTTTTTGACCACCAGACAAATTTCCTGCTAATTCATTTTTTAAATGAGCTAAATTTAAAAATTCAACAACTTCCATAGCTTTTTTTTTTATTTGACTTTCCTCTTTTGCAACTAATGAAGGTTTTAATAACGCATTCATTAATTTTTCTCCAGATTGATTACCTGGAACCATCATTAAATTTTCAAGAACAGATAGATTTGTAAACTCATGTGCTATTTGAAAAGTTCTAAGTAAACCTCTAGAAAATAACTCATAAGATGGGACATCAGTAATATCCACATTATTAAATAAGACATTTCCTGACGATGATTTTAAATTTCCAGCAATTAAGTTAAATAAAGTTGTTTTACCTGAGCCATTAGGACCAATTATGCCTGTGATAGTCCCTTTTTTAACTTTTAATGAACAATCAGAAACTGCAGCCAATCCTCCAAAATATTTTGATAAATTATTAATTTCTAAAATGTTTTCAGACATTAATTACTTATTTAATCTTTTATGAATACTATTTAAAGTAGTAATAACAGATTTATAAACACGTTTTTTACTCATTTCTTTCAAACCTTGTTCATTTAATCCTTTGGGTGTTTGAGATTCTTTTACCAAATATTTTAAATCTTTTTTAGAATTTACAACTGCATCTTCAGATAAAGCTAAAAACAATGAAGTAATATACTTTTGAGCATCTAATCTTTTAATACCTTTGCTTACTAACCAATTACTCATTATTTTTAAAATTTCATAATAAGATGCCATCATTCCTGAGGTTGACCAAAAATTAATAGATAATTTTTCATTTTTTATTTCAACAGTAGAACCTATTTTATCAAAAAAATTTTTTACTTTTTTGTTTGGTGGGCAAATTGGAACTGGTCCTTTCTTCAAAGATATTGGAGGTAATGGTATTGCTCTAACAATATTTGCTTTAACCTTAATCATTTTTTTTAAATTTGGAATAGTTATGGTTGAAATAAAACTAATAATAGTTTGATTTGATCTAAATTTTAAATTTTTAATTATTTTTTCGCCAACTGTAGGAGTAATTGCTAAAAAAACCCAATTACTACTACTTACAATCTTTTGATTATTTTTTTCTATAACGATTTTCTTAAATTTTTTTTTTAATTGTTTAGAAATTTTGTTATTTCTAGAAGAGATGAATATTTTATTATACTTAATCGATGATTTACATATTCCAGTGATTACTGATGATGCTATTTTTCCAGTTCCTATAAATCCTAATTTCATAGACTGGGTACTTTATAATGAGCATATAAAAAAAAAGATAGTCCTTAAAAACCGGGAGCTAAAGATGGCTAAGAAGGACTATCTAGACCAGTATAACATAGCCCAAAAAAAAATGCATTATTGATTTTTTTCAAATATAAAGGATTTATGAAAAAAAAAGGTCACAGGCCGGTCACCCGAGTCAAAAATCCTGAGCCAAAAATTGAAGATCCAGATTGGGTCATCTGGGCAGCTTGGGCTGACAGGATCACTTTTGAGGAAATTGAAAAAAAAACTGGTTATCGAGAATCTGATGTCATCAAAATTATGAGGAGAAGTCTTAAACCATCATCATTTAGATTGTGGAGAAAAAGAGTTCACGAAAAAAGTATCAAACATAGAAAAAAATTTGAATATTCTAGAAAACAAATATCTGGTAAAATTAAAAAAGGTGATTATCTATAAGTTATGAAAAAAATTACAATTTATACAGGACCACTTTGTAATTATTGTGATGCAGCTAAGAGATTATTGACTAGAAACAACGCTCCTTATAACGAAATTGATATTGCAACTGTTGATGGTGCAATGGATGAGATGATCAAGAAAGCTAATGGAAAGAGAACAATTCCACAAATATTTTTTGATGATCAGCATATCGGTGGCTATGATGAAGTTAGAGCATTAGAAAAAGAAAATAAATTACAAGATCTTTTAAAATAAAACGTAATAAACAACCCAAAAAATTAAAGTATATTCAAAAAAACTTTTGAAAATTGTAATTTTTTTTTCATCAAATCTTTGATTAATAAATTTTTTTGATAAATAAAATCCAATATTCACTAACAAAATAGCAATAATAATACCAATAATAGTAAATTTGACAGAAAAATTTTTATAACCAAAATAACAAGCTGCAATTAATGTAAACCAAGAAACTTTTGTAATAAAAATTTTAAAAATTAATCCTATTTTTTTACTAAAAACTGATTGTGTTTTTATAATTGAATATGACCACATAACTCCAATTAAAAAACTTATATACTTGATAATCATTTTAATGTTTTAAAACAAATATTATTGAAGTGAAATAGTAACAGACGGTTCATTTACCCACATTGAACATGCGGTGTCTTCAACACCAACAGCTGTTGAAGTATTAAATTTTACTTTAATTACTGGTGCTCTCAAAGTTTTTTGATATGGAGAAGTAAGCTCATAAGTCATAACTGCATTATCTCCTGAAACTGTCATAGATTTTGCTGAACTAGGTGATGAATAATCAATATCAAGGTTCGAACTTCCAACATCGCCATCTCTAGTTCCGTCGCTAGCACCATAGCTGCCAGCATTAACTAAATACATTGTTTCAGCAACCGCTGTTCCACTTGTTGCTCCAACTGTCATTTGAGTTGCAGTGGCATTATCACCACCATCAGTTCTACACAATCCTGCCCCAACGGATATACTTGCGGTGACAGTAAATGTTCGACTAATAGTAACTCTTAAGTGTGTATAAACTATTCCAGGAGGTATACCTGTAGTAGGTGCAAAATTTCCAACGTCTGCACCTGCACTAACTGATGCTATATCAGCGTCCATATCTCTTTCACCAACAACATAAGGTGATGTACATGCTAAATCTGTACATAACTCAACTTTTTTCATAGTCACTTGATATTGAGTAGGTTGTCCGCTGGCATCTGCAGCAAATGCTTTTCCACAAATAAAAAACATAATAAATGAAATAAAAAATATTTTTTTCATGTTATGAATTACCATTTGAAATTACTACCCCAGTACTTTCGGTCTCAATAGTAATTATATTGCTTCTTTTAACTTTTGTGAGCATTTCTTCTCTAACATCAGAACCCTCAAAAGGAGTATCAGAAAAACCATCTTTTATTGTTGGTCTATCTTTACTTCCATATAAATAAGTCAACTTTATATAATCCATACTATCACTAATGTTATTATCATCATAACCGGCTTCTAAAGTTAGGTTATTTGATAAATTTATCTTCGTTGAATAAACATCTCCCTCTGAGTCTGAAGATCCTTTTATTGAACTCCACTCATATGTTGTAAATGAAATGTCTGCCCATGGTGCGTACGGAACTTGACCTTGAATTTCAAAGTCATATCCATCCAAAACTCTTTCTGAATTTGTATCAACCTGATTGGCTCCACCTAATACATCCATATAATAATTTCCTGTTATATCAAAATTTGATGCTCTAAATTCTAAACCTAGTCCTAATCTACTATTTAACTCTCTATCTGCATCAACAAAACTATTTAAGCCCCAGAATGAAGACCCATCTTCAGATAAAAATCTTTTTCCAATTCCATAATTTATAGACTGTCTAGTTTCACCTAATAAATGATAACTATTAAGTTGAGCCTGATAAAATGTTAAATCATTTTCATTAACAGACAACGGTCGAACAATCATAATTGTTCCGGTTGGTTTATTTTCATTTTTAGCTGAAATAGAAACTTCAGTATCGCCAGGTCCATCAAGTAGGTTTTCTATATATCCTTCTGCTGCCTTAGAACTTTTGTTGTAAACTTTATTTAACACACTTTCTAAATCATCAGCGCTAACTGAAGCTGATGTAAGAAAAAAAATTAATAAAAAATAAATTTTTTTCATTAAATACTGTAAAATTTACCTGTTAAAAATCAACAGTTTTTTTCTCTTTAAAAGTGAGACAAACACCATTATTACAATATCTTTTACCAGTTGGTTCTGGACCATCATCAAAGATATGACCATGATGTGCATCGCAATTTTTACAATGATATTCTGTACGAGCATATCCTAGTAAATGATCTGTTTTTGTTTCAAAAACATCTGGTAATGACTGAAAGAAAGATGGCCAACCAGAACCACTTTCATATTTATTTTCAGATTCAAATAGTTTAACCCCACAGTTTGCACAATGATAACTTCCATTTCTTTTTTCATTATTTAATTCACTGGTTCCTGGAGGTTCAGTGCCATCTTCAAACATTACTAATTTTTGTTCAGCTGTCAGATTTGGATTTTTTTTACTCATTTATTTTACTAATTTAGCACATGATTGATGCAAAATAGAGTGTAATTCAACAAGTTTATCAAAATCTTTATTGTATCCACCACCTAAAACACCACAAAGCGGAACTCCTTTTGAAAAAAAATTTTCTGTCACAATTTCATCTCTTTTTCTAATTCCATCGTCAGAAATTTTTAATTTACCTAATCGATCATTAAAATGTATATCAACACCAGCTATATAAAAAACATAGTCAAAATTTTCTTCATTTAATTTATTTAAGTAAAACTTAAGTATTTTAATGTACTGTGTATCTTCTAAATTATCCTCAAGTTCAACATCTAGATCACTAATAGATTTTTTTGCTGGATAATTTGATTTTGAATGCATACTGAAAGTAAATACATTTCTGTTATTCCTGAAAATATCAGCACTTCCATTACCTTGATGAACATCTAAATCAACAATCAAAATTTTTCCAGCTAAACCTCTATCTAGTAAATAATGTGCAGCTACAGCTACATCATTGAATACACAATAGCCTGCTCCTCCATCAAAATTTGCATGATGGCTTCCACCTGCTGTGTTACATGCTACGCCGTTTTTAATTGCAAGTTTTGATGCCAAGACAGTTCCGCCAGTGGCTACTAAGGATCTCCGAATAACACTATCAACTAACGGAAAGCCAATTTTTTTAATTGCATTTTGATCCAATAACTTATTTTTCACATGTTGTATGTAGGTCTCTGAATGAGCTTTTTTTAAAGTTTCATCTGAACAAGGATAAGGGTTATGAAATTTTTTGACTATATCTTTTTTTAATAAATAATTTGCAAGTTCTCCAAATTTATTAATTGGAAATTTATGATCATCACCAATTTTTGCAAAATAATCTTGATGATTTACAACTGATAGATCCATCTATTTAATTACACGAATTGGTTTACCATCTACACATGCCTCTAAAGCCTCAATCATTTGATTATAAAAAATATTATAATTTTCTGCTGTCACATAACCAATATGTGGAGTTAATAGAGCATTAGGTAAAAATCTTAATTTATTGTTTTCAGGTAATGGTTCTTTTTCATAAACATCAAGTCCAGCTCCTGCAATTTCATTAGTGGATAATGCAATTATTAAATCATCCTCATTAACTATTGGGCCTCTAGATGTATTTATAAGAAAAGCAGTTTTTTTCATTTTATCGAATTCTTTCAAAGTGATGCAATTTTTGTACCTCTCACCTCCTTGAACATGAATAGATATAAAATCTGAAGTAGATATCAAATCTTCCTTACTACATGGCAAAACATCTAATTCTTTACATTTATTTAAATCTAAATTTTCACTCCAAGCTATAACCTGCATTCCAAATGCTTTTCCTATTTTAGCAACCTGTGCACCAACTCGACCAAGACCAATTAAACCTAAAATTTTTCCCTTCAGCCCTATGCCCACTGTTGTCTGCCAATAGCCTTGATACATATTATCTATTTCTTCTTTCAAATTTCTCGCTAGTCCCAATATCAAAGCCCAGGTTAATTCAGGAGTTGGATTAATGTTACTTTCAGTTCCACATACAATAATTTTTCTTTTTTTTGCCGCTTCGAGATCTATTGATTTGTTTCTTAAACCACTAGTGATAATAAATTTTAAGTTACTAAGGTTGTTAATTAAATTTTTAGTCATTGGTGTTCTTTCTCTCATTACAAGTAATGCTTCAAAATCAGCTAATTGTTGAAGAGCATCAGTTTCATCAGCAAATGGTTCGCTAAAGATTTTAAACTCATATTTTCCAGATAATTTTTCTAAATCTACAAATTGTTGAGAGACATTTTGATAATCGTCTAAAATTGCAACTTTAAGCATTTTTAATTTCCTTATTTGATAAAAATAAACCTAATATAATTAATGTAGCTCCAATAAAGTGAAAAAGTTTAAACTGTTCATTAAAAAAAATTATTGCCATAATTGTGCTAAATAAAGGGATCAAAGATAAAAAAATTCCTGCTCTGTTTGCACCAATAATCGAAACAGCTCCTGCCCAACAATAATATGAACCTATACTTGGAAATAATGCTAAAAAAATAAGGATATAAATCAAATTAGTATTAAATTCTATAAATTGCCCCTGTGAAAATTCATAAAAGAACTGTGGAAATACACAAATTAATCCAAAAGTACATATAACGTGAACTAAGGTGAGAAGAGGTAGTGTGAATTTTTTTTTCTTTAAAAGAGTTGAATATATACCCCAGGTAATAACTCCACCTATCATTATCATATCGCCTTTGTTAAAATTTAATGAAAGAAAAATTTCAAAATCAAGTTTGGTTATAATTGATAAAATTCCTAATACTGAGATTATAAGTCCTAAAATTTGAAATTTATTAGTTTTTTCTATTTTAAATAAAAAACACAATAAGATTATTACTGCTGGAATTGCTGTATTGAAAAGAGTCGAATTAATAACTTGAGTATGAATTAAAGATAAATAAGTAAAAGAATTAAATAAACCAACGCTTGTGAAACCTAGAAAAAATAATAGGGGTAAATTATTTAAAATTGTATCTTTATGTTTTAAAATTTCTTTAAAAGTAAAGGGAAGTAATATAAGCCAAACAAGTGACCATCTATAAAACACTAAGGACAATGGAGGAATACTTTCTAAGAAAGCTAATTTTCCTACTATAAAATTACCAGACCAAAATAATGTTGCACAAACCAACATTATGTAAGCTTTGGGATTTTGCATGAATTAATTAAATCTTGTTGAGCTATAAGGATCTAAATTTAAATTAGTGTTTTCTTTAGCAATCATTCCAGAAACAATCTTTCCAGATATTGGGCCTAAAGTCCATCCTAAATGATGATGACCAAAGCAATAGAATACATTTTTGTGATTTTTAGAAGGTCCCATTACGGGTAAAAAATCTGGAAGAGTTGGTCTAAAACCCAACCACTCATCCTCATGGTCTGGCAAATCTCCAAGCATATACTTAGCATTATTGATTAAATTTTTAATTCTTGATTTTGATAGTGGGTTATCCAATCCACCAAATTCTACTGTGCCTACAACTCTTAATCCCTGATCCATTGGAGTTATTCCAAAACCTCTATTAGAGAAAATGACCGGTCTATTTAACAAGTGATCACAATTTTTAAAATGAACGTGATAACCTCTCTCAGTATCAAGTGGTATTCTTTCTCCCAAATTATCCGTCAATCTTTTAGAAAAAGCTCCACATGCAATTACAACTTTATCAAAATTGTATTTTTTACCATCTGACACTATGATTGGTTTTTCAGTATCGAATTGAATATTGTCAATATTTTTTTTTTCAAATTTTCCACCTTTTTTTAAAAATAATTCAAAAAATTTTAATAGAATTTTTTTTGGATTTCTTGCGTGTCTAGCATATGGATAGTAAACACCAGCATGATAAAAAGGTTTTATATGAGGTTCTAAATCGTGAATTTCAGATTTATTTACCAACTGTTGTTTTACTCCAAGTTCTTTTCTTACATTAATTTCTAATTCACGACTTTTTAGATCTTTATCATTCCAAATATAAAGAATACCTTTGTTTTCAACTAAACCATCTAAATTAATCTCTTCAAACAATTCATCGTAAGCAGGTAAAGCTAAATCTAAAATTTGATGCATATTTTTTGCTGTATGCATCATTTTATTTTTACTCGTATTCATTATAAATTTAATAAACCAAGGAATCATCTTGGGCACATAATTCCATTTAAGAGCTAATGGCCCTGTTGAGCTTAATAACATCGCGGGAACATCAAGCAAAATGTCTGATCTATTTAATGAAAGAGATGCATAAGGGGAAAAATGACCAGCGTTACCATAAGATGCTGCAGGACTTCCAGGTTCATCTTTATCAAAAATTGTAACTTTAAAACCTTTTTTTTGGAGGAATAACGCATTTGAAATCCCTTGTATACCCGCACCTACTATTCCAATATTAACATTCAAAGACATATTCAAATATACTATTAATTTTTAGAATAACTTAAGCGACAAATTATACTTAAGCAATTGATTGTTGATTATGTACTTTGGCACTCATGACTATACCAAATCCAATCATTGTCGCTAACATAGATGAGCCTCCGTACGACATTATTGGAAGTGGGGATCCAACAATCGGTAAAAGCCCTAGAACCATACTCATATTAATTGTTATATAAACAAAAATTGCAGCACCGAAACTATAACAAAAAATTTTTGCAAAATAACTTCTTGATTGGGCCCCTATAGCAACTATTCGATAAATTATTATCGCATATATTATTAATAAAAAAGCAGATCCAACAAAACCAAACTCTTCTGAAAAAAGTGTAAATATAAAATCTGTATGTTTTTCAGGTAAAAATTCAAGATAACTTTGTGTTCCTTTTAAAAAACCTTTTCCAAAAAGACCTCCCGACCCAACAGCTATTTTAGATTGAATAATTTGATAGCCTGAGCCTAATGGATCTCTATCGGGGTTTAAAAAAGTCAAAACTCTCAATTTTTGATATGGTTTTAAAAAAGCAATAATAAATGGTAATGATATTACAAAACCTAGCATCGTAAATATAAAGTATTTGTGATTTATTCCTGCAAACCACAGAACAGCAATACCACTAATTGCAATTAAAACCGATGTTCCTAAATCTGGTTGAACAATTACCAAACCCATGGGTAATATAATTATTATTAAAGATGTCAAAATTGTATAAATTGAATTCACTTGTTCTAATTTCATTCTATGAAAATATTTAGCAAGACATAAAATAATAAATATCTTCATTAACTCAGATGGTTGTAAGTTAATAAAATATAGATCAATCCATCTTTGAGATCCTGACGATGTTATTCCAAATAAATAAGTCCAAACTAATAAGCCGATAACGATCAAATAAGAAAAATAGCCTATTGAAAACCAAAATTTGATATTTATAAATGAAAAAAATAACATCATAAAAGTAAAGGTGATTAACTTTGTGAAATGACTTTTGGTATGAAATAAAATTTTTCCACCATCAGTAGAATACATTGTAGCAAGACTTATAAAGCCTAATAACAAAATACAAGTTAATAATATATAATCAAAATTTCTAAATTTATAAAAAAAATTTAAATTGTTACTTGTTAATCTAGTGTGTTGATACATATCAAATCTCTAAATATTTTTTATTGTTAATTGCCTCTCTTAATAAGTGCCGATCAATAATTGATTTAAATAATTTTTTTGCCATTGGTGCAGCTGTAGTGCTTCCGTTTCCTCCATGTTCAACAATAATACTAAGTGCATATCTTGGATTTTTGTAAGGTCCAAAGGCTATATATAAAGCATGATCCCTATCTTCATATGGTATTTCAAATGTTTTCAAATCTAATTCTCTATCCTTTTCTGTAATCTTTTTAACTTGTGCTGTTCCTGTTTTTCCAGCAAATTGATATTTTGGATTATCAATTCTTGACCTATATGAAGTACCCATAACTTCATTAGTTGATCCAAACATTGCGTCCTGGATAATTTTAATATTTTTTGAATTTTCATATAATGGGGTAAATTTGTCATTAATAATGTCATAATTATCTTCATCGACAATAATTTTAGGGTAAATTTTATGACCACCATTAGCAATTTGCGCTGTCATTAAGCATAATTGAATAGGAGTTGTTTGAATGTATCCTTGCCCAATTCCTGTGATAATTGTTTCTCCTAATAACCAACCTTTGCCTAAAGCATTTTTTTTCCATTCTGTGTTTGGTATCAAACCTTTTTTTTCTATATCAAATAAATCTCCAAAAACTTTCTCTCCTAAGCCAAATTTTTTTGCTGTAACACTAAGTTTATCTACTCCAAGTCTTCTTGCTATCTCGTAAAAATATGTATCACAAGATTGTTTCATGGCGTTTCTAAGATTCATAAATCCATGTCCTTTTTTTTTCCAGCAATGATAAGTTTGTCCATACATTTCCGTTTTTCCATTACATTTGACAGTAAAATTTGGATTAATGATTCCATTTTCTAATGCAGATAAAGCAACTATTGGCTTTATTGTTGAACCTGGAGAATAATTGCCTTGTAAGGTTTTATTTACAAGAGGTTTCATTGGATCATTTCTAATAAGTTGCCAATCATCTTGACTAATTCCAAATACAAATAAATTAGGATCAAAAGAAGGAGAAGAATGCATTGCTATTATTGAACCTGTATAAATATCCATTACACAAATTGAACCAGCTTGATCTTTTAACAATTCATTTGTTAATTTTTGAATTTCTGTATCTATTGTTAATTTAATAGTTTTTCCTTTTTCTCCTTTTTGAAACTCTAGTTGGCTGATTCTTCTACCATATGCATTTACCTCATATCGCTCTATATCGTTTGTGCCTATCAAATCATTTTCAAAAGATTTTTCTAAACCAACTTTTCCAACTTTAAGACCTGGTACGAAATTTTTCTTTATTTGTTCATTTGTTTCAATATCATTTTCATTTGCTTGACTTACGTATCCAATAAGGTGTGTGAAATTTTCTTTATAAGGATAATTTCTTGAAATAGAAATTACAGGTTTAACACCATTCAAATCATAAAGATGATTATTTATTTTAGAAAATTTATTCCAACTTAAATTATCTGAAACAATTAATGTTTCCCAAGGTTTAATTTCATTTTTTTTCTTTAAAATTTTTTTGAATTGCTTATCTGACAATTCTAGTAAATCTTTCACTCTATAAATTACATATCTAAAATTCTCTACCTGCTCTGGAATAATATGAAGCTGATAAGCTTCAAAATTTCCTGCAATTATATTGCCAAAATAGTCAAGAAATTCACCTCGTACTGGTGCTAATTTCCACTCTCTTATTCTATTTTTATCAGATAAAGTTAAATACTTTTTATTTTCTTTAACTTGTAAAAAAAATAATCGACTTACTAATCCAATCATTATGAAAAACTTTAATGATCCTGTTATAAACATTCTCCTATTTAAAGAGTTTAGTTTTCTCACATTATCGCTTGAAGAATTAATCATTTAAACCTTTTAGATAATATTTAAAAAATGAAACAAAAATTATGTAAAATAAAAAAGTAAAAAAAGTATTAACTATATAGTTCATTAAAACTAAGTTTAATGAAAAGAATAAAGTTAATAACGAATAATTAATTGAATTAATTAAGCTAATAATAAACAAGAAGTAGAACCAATCTTTAATCGGATTAGGTCTAATAGTAATATTTCTAAAATATGATGTTGAAATACAAATTAATAAATACGATAGGCTACTAATTCCCAAAGGTAAACCAACTACAGTGTCGTTAACTAGTCCTGCTAAAAAAACTAAAATATAGTCAAAATTTTTAAAATCTTTTAAAGTAAAGAAGAAAATTAAGATATATGGAAAATTAAACGAAAAATATTTTAGATTTAAATAATTTAAATCAAATTCATTCATAACAGATATAAAAAGAACCAATAACGGTAACCATGAATAAAATTTGAAAATTGTTCCTCTATTTTTTAAATTAGTCATAATTTTTTATTCTTTGCTTAAAACACATTTTTTATAATCAGTTGTACCTACTGAAAAACCTTTTGAATTTAAAAAAGTTTTTCGGCATTTATGGCCATGTTCTAAGTTTAATCTTAGAAATTTTAACTCTTCTTTATCAATACTAAATTGTTGAATTATATTTTTTTGACTTGTGATTTTTCCTTCAAAATTTGATATTTCTTTATTTAAATCATTTATTTTCAATTTTAAATTCTCATTTTCTTGCTTAAATTTAATATTAGAGTCTTCAATTATTTTTATTTCATCTTCTAAAATCTTTAATTTTGCATTCATTGGATTACTTTCTTCATCATTTATCGATGGGTCATCACTTGAATTTTGAATTTCAGTTTTTGTTACAACTTCTGCAAATACGTACTTTAATTGTGAAAAATCACTAAAGAACTCAACGTAAATCTTTTTTTCTTTTTTTTCATCAGTAAATTTTAATCTTCCTATGGGTATGCCGCTTTTAAATATTGCACCTGTTCCTGAGGTATAAATAATACTTTCTTTCGTAAATTCCTCTGAAAGACCTTCTTTTATATATTTAATTTGTCCAAAATTATTTCCACTTCCTGTGATTATTGCTTGAATATTTTGAGGAGCAATTGTGACAGGTACATTAGAATTTAAGTCAGACAATAATAAAACTCTTGAGGTTTTATAATTCACTTCTATCACTCTTCCAACTAGATATGCTTTATCATACACATTAGTGCCTATTATAATATTATCTTTACTACCTTTGTTTATGATTATGCTTTTCAAAAATGGACTGTCATGATCTACAATTATTTTTGCCATTATTTTATCTGAACTTGAAACATAGTCGTTTATTAATTCCTTTAGCTCCTCATTTTCATGCTGAATAATCTCACTTGAAATATTGTTTGATCTTAATTTACTCAACTCATCTTTGTTTTTTCTATAATCTTTATAAAAGGTTGTATAATCAAGAATATCAACAAATGTATTCTTTATGAAATTTTCTGGAATTGAAACGACAAAAGAAGATCTATAAACAAATTCATTAATTCCCATTTTAAAATATCTTATAAATCTAAAATCAAAACTAGATAGTAAAATGACAAAAATTGATACTATTACTAAAGTCAATAATGAAAATTTTTGTTGGGTGCTTTTTTTTAAAAAAGCAGATCGAATTGCAATTATAAAATCATCTCTGCTAGATGCCATCGCTCTTAATATTCTGTCAACATAGTCGAGAATGTTTGTTCTTGATCTAAAGCTTTACCTGTTCCAATTGCAACACATGATAAGGGATCATCTGCTATATGAACTGGTAATCCGGTTTCTTTAGAAAATCTTCTATCAATATTCTTTAATAAAGCGCCACCACCAGTTAGAGTTAAACCCATATCAACTAAATCTGCTGATAACTCGGGAGGAGTGCTTTCTAATGCATCTTTAATTCCATTAACCATTTCTCTTAAAATACCGTTTAAGGCTTCTGCTGTATCTTCTTCAGTAATATTTACCTCTTTAGGAGTTCCAGACCTTAAATCTCTCCCCTTAACTGCATACGTATTATTATTTGTTGGTATTGCGGTACCAATTTCTTTTTTAATTTTTTCTGCTGTACTATCACCTATCATCAAATTATATTCTTTACGCATATAATTTACCATAGCTCCATCCATAGCATCACCTGCAACTCTCAATGATTTTGAATAAACAAGTCCTCCTAGTGACATAACTGCAATTTCACTTGTACCACCACCAATATCCACAACCATTGATCCAGTTGCCTCTGATATTGGAAGATTAGCCCCAATTGCTGCAGCAATTGGTTCTTCAATTAATTGAACTCTTCTTGCACCTGCTGCTAAAGCACTATCTTGAATAGCTTTTCTTTCAACAGGTGTTGAGCCTGTGGGTACACATATTAATATTCTAGGATTTGCAAAAGTACTTCCTTTATGAACTTTTTTAATAAAATGTTTTATCATTTCCTCTGTCACAATAAAATCTGCTATAACTCCATCTCTCAAGGGTCTAATTGCTTGTATGTTACCAGGTGTTCTTCCTAGCATTGTTTTTGCTTCATCTCCAACTGCCAAAACTTGTTTTTTTCCTGCTTGATCAACTATAGCAACTACTGAGGGCTCATTAAGAACAACTCCTTTACCTTTTACTACGACCAACGTATTCGCTGTTCCCAAATCTATAGCCATATCTTGGCTCCATACTTTTTTAATCTTATCAAATAAACCCATTTAAATACCTCTCATCTTTTCTTCTTCCTGTTCTATTGCAGGTGCAGTTTTTTCTCTTTTAATAATCATTTTATTTAAAGCAGCAATATAAGCATTTGCTGAAGCGACTAATGTATCTGTATCTGCAGCTTGACCAACTGTTGTTTTACCATTTTCCTCAATACGAACACTTACAGTTGCTTGTGCGTCTGTTCCTTCTGTCACAGCATGCACTTGATATAATTGAAGTTTAACATCATGTGGATATAGGTTCTTAATACATTTAAAAATAGCGTCTACAGGACCATCTCCTGTTTCAGATGCTGATTTAATTTGTCCATTAACATCTAAAGTCATTTCTGCCTTTTGAGGCTCACCTGTTCCAGCAAAAACTTTTAAAGATTTTAAAATTATAGCATTGGCTTTATTATCTAAAACTAAACTATCATCAACTATAGCAATCATATCCTCATCATAAATATGCTTCTTTTTATCAGCTAAAATTTTAAATTTTCCAAACGCATTTTCAATTATGTCGTCAGTAAGATCTGCATAACCAAGACTGATTAGTTTATCTTTAAACGCATGCCTTCCTGAATGTTTACCCATCACCAATGATGTTTGTTTAACTCCAACACTTTCTGGTGTCATTATTTCATAAGTATTTCTATTTTTTAACATCCCATCTTGATGAATACCTGACTCATGTGCAAAAGCATTTTTTCCTACAATAGCTTTATTAAACTGAACAGGAAAACCAGTAACATTAGATACTAACTTTGAAGCTTTACTTAATAGTGTCGTATTAACTCCTGTTTCATAAGGCATCAAATCATTTCTAGTTCTCATTGCCATTACTACTTCCTCCAAAGCTGCATTACCAGCTCTTTCACCTATTCCATTAATAGTGCACTCAATTTGTCTTGCACCTGCCTGAACACCAGCTAAAGAGTTTGCAACAGCTAAACCTAAATCATTATGACAATGTGTTGATAAAATAGCTTTATCTATATTTGGAACTTTATTTAGTAATGTTTCTATAATTTTTGTGAATTCAGATGGAACTGTGTATCCAACAGTATCAGGGATATTTATTGTTGTAGCTCCAGATTGAATTGCAAGCTCAACAGTCTTACACATATAATCCATATCTGTTCTTGTTCCATCTTCGCATGACCACTCAACATCATCTGTTAAATTTCTTGCATAAGTTACATGTTCTTTAATTGAATCGTAAACTTGTTCAGGTGTTTTGTTAAGTTTGTGTTTCATATGTAGTGGACTTGTGGAAATAAAAGTATGAATTCTAAATCTTGGAGCATGTTTTAGTGCTTCATAACATCTATCAATATCTTTTTTTGAGTGACGTGATAAACCACATGGAATAGATTTTTTTAAAACTTTACTAATTGCAGATACTGCTTCAAAATCTCCAGGAGATGCAATCGGAAATCCAGCCTCAATAATATCAATGCCTAACTCATCAAACACCCTTGCAATCTGAATTTTTTCTTCAAGACTCATAGACGCTCCTGGCGATTGTTCACCATCACGCATTGTTGTATCAAATATAAATACTCTTTCTTTGTTAGGCATAATAATTAATATTAAAAAAAACTATAATACAATCTATATTAGAAATTGCAAAATGTTTGTGTTAATAAATCTAAAAACTAACTCTTATCGCTATCTACAAGTTTTTTTTTACCAATCCAAGGCATCATGGCCCTTAGATTCGCACCAACTTTTTCAACAGGATGCTCTGCGAGTTTTGCTCTTGTTGCCAAAAAATTTTTTTGGCCATTTTTACATTCATCCATCCATTGCTTTGTAAATTTGCCAGATTGAATGTCAGCTAAAACTTCTTTCATTCTTTTTTTAGTTTCTTCCTTATTTACAACTCTTGGTCCAGACTCATATTCACCATACTCAGCTGTATTAGAAATAGAGTAGTTCATGTTAGCTATTCCACCTTCATAAATCAAATCTACAATTAATTTAACCTCATGGACAGTCTCAAAATATGCCATTTCAGGTTCATAACCAGCTTCAACTAAAGTCTCATACCCGTTTTTAATAAGCTCAACTAATCCACCACATAAAACTGTTTGCTCACCAAATAAATCAGTTTCAACTTCATCTTTAAAAGTGGTCTCAATAATTCCTGACCTTCCACCTCCAACGGCTGATGCATATGACATAGCAAGATCTCTTGCTTTCCCAGATCCATTTTGATGCACAGCAAACAAACAAGGAACTCCTCCTCCTTTTTCATATTCACTTCTAACTAAGTGCCCAGGGCCTTTTGGGGCGACCATAAAAACATCTAAATCTTCTCTAGCTTTAATTAAATCGTAATGAACATTTAATCCATGTGCAAAAGCTATGGAAGTTCCTTTTCTCACTCTTTGCTCTATGTGATTTTTATATATTGATGCTTGTAATTCATCAGGAGTCAAAATCATTACAACATCTGCCCACTCAGCAGCATCTGATAAATTCATCACTTTTAAACCTTTTGACTCTGCTTTAGGTTTGCTTGATGATCCTTCTCTTAAAGCAACAACAACATCTTTTACTCCGCTATCTTTTAAATTTAATGCATGAGCATGTCCCTGACTTCCATATCCAAAAATAGCAATCTTTTTATCTTTAATAAGATTTACATCTGTATCTTTTTCATAAAACATCTTCATAGTTATCTCCTAAATGATTAATTAAATACTTTATCTCCTCTTGTCATTGCAACGGCACCAGTTCTTGAAACACTCACTAATCCAAGTTTTCTTAAATTTTTTGTCATTTTATCAATTTCTCTTCTTAGTGCTGTAATTTGAATAACATTGGATTTTTTTGTTTTATCCAATATTACAGCATCATATTTTTTACAAGCATTAATAGCTTTTTTAATTTTATTTTTGTTACCAACTACTTTAAATAACGCCATTTCTTTAAATATTACAGTTTTATCATTTCTTTTAAAATCAGCCACTTTGTGAACTGGGACTAATTTCTTTAATTGAAGTTTTATCTGATCAATCACCTGGGGTGTACCAGTTGTAACTATAGTAATTCTTGAAATATTTTTTTTTGCATCAACTTCTGCTACAGCCAAAGACTCAATATTATACCCTCTTCCAGAAAATAAGCCAACTACTCTAGCCAGAACCCCAGCTTCATTATCAACCCAAACAACAATAATATGTGTGTCAGATTTTTCTTTTTTTGTAGAGACACTATAGGCTGATTTTGGATTTGCCATAATTAAACTAAAGCTTTACCTTTTCCTGTTATCTTATTTTCCTCTTTTTCATTAGGTCCCAATATCATCTGATTGTGAGGTTTTCCCGATGGTATCATTGGAAAACAATTTTCATTAGGATCTACTCTACAATCAAATATTACTGGTCCATCAAATTTGAGCATTTCTTTAATTTTTTCATCAAGTTCAAATGGTTTTTCAGCGATAATTCCTTTACAACCATATGCCTCTGCTAATTTAATAAAATCAGGTAATGCTTCTGAATAACTTTCAGAGTAATTCTTTTCATGCAATAATTCTTGCCATTGTCTAACCATTCCCATGTATTGATTATTCAAAATGAAAATTTTTATTGGTAAATTATATTGAACTGCAGTTGACATTTCCTGCATTGTCATAAGAACTGAGGCTTCTCCTGCAATATCAATCACTAATTTTTTTGGATGAGCTATTTGAACTCCAACAGCAGCAGGTAGACCATAGCCCATCGTACCTAAACCACCTGAAGTCATCCAACGATTAGGCTTATTAAATTTATAGTGTTGGGCAGCCCACATTTGGTGTTGACCAACCTCTGTTGTAATAAATGTATCTTTATCCTTAGTTAATTCATAAAGTTTTTGAACGGCATATTGTGGTTTAATAGTTTCATCACTATTTATAAAATTTAATGAATTTTTTGTTCTCCACTTTTGAATTTGTTCCCACCATGAAGATATTTTTTGTTTATTTGATTTTTTTAAATCAATATTTTTTTTCTTTAAAGTTGTATTAATTCCTTTAAGGACATCTTTAACATCTCCTACAAGAGCTAAATCAACTTTAATAATTTTGTTGATAGATGATGGATCAATATCAATGTGAACTTTTTTTGACTTTGGAGAAAATTCATCAATCTTACCTGTTATCCTGTCATCAAATCTTGCACCAATATTTATTAATAAGTCACAATCATGCATTGCATTATTTGCTTCATAAGTTCCATGCATTCCAAGCATTCCTAAAAATTGATTATCATCACCAGGGTATGCGCCCAATCCTTGAAGTGTTGAAGTAATTGGGAAACCAGTTAATTCAACAAGCTCTCTTAAAACTTCGCTTGCTTCTGGACCTGAATTAATAACACCACCTCCAGAATATATGATAGGTTTTTTTGATTTATTCATTAAATCAATTAAATGATCAATATCTTTTTGAGAAAAATTATTTAATGACTTTCCATTTAATTTTTTTTTAATTTTAGGTTTTAGATAAGATGTTTTGGCAAATTGAATATCTTTTGGAATATCTACTAAAACTGGTCCTGGTCTACCAGTTGTTGCTACTTGAAAAGCCTCATGAAGAACTTTTGATAAATCTTTAATATCTTTTACTAACCAATTATGTTTAGTGCATGGTCTAGTAATTCCAGTTGTATCACATTCTTGAAAAGCATCTGTGCCAATCAAATGAGTTGGTACTTGTCCTGAAATGCATACTAATGGAACAGAGTCCATATATGCGTCTGTTAAAGCTGTTACAACATTGGTTGCACCTGGTCCTGAAGTTACTAAAACCACTCCTGGCTTTCCTGAAGATCTTGCGTAACCTTCGGCTGCATGTCCTGCCCCCTGTTCATGTCTTACTAAAATATGTTTTATTGAAGAATGATTTTTTAATTCATCATATATTGGTAAAACTGCTCCACCAGGATAACCAAAAATAAATTCAACGTCCTGATCCTTGAGACATTTGAATACGATTTCTGCTCCTGTGAATAATTTTGACATTAACGCAATCTAGCTGAAGTTGTGCTAATTGGTCAAGACTAACTAGATAAAATCTAAATTTTTTTTAAAAGTTTATTTAAGTCCTCTGACTTTATTTTGTTCCAATCCAACATATTTCCTCTTCCCCAGGTAGTCTGTCTTTTTGCATATTGCCTAGTCTTTATTGATATTTTTTCAATAACCTCTTGTTTTTTTAATTTATTGTTTAAATATGCTCTAATTTCCTCAATACCGATGGCTTTTGAGGCTGTTTTATTTTTTTTTACTTTAAGATCTATAAATTTTTTTACCTCTGAGATTGCTCCATTCGCTATCATCTCTTTTGATCGAGTATTTATTTTTTTAATTAACTCTGCCCTTGGAAAATCTAAATAAATTTTATAAAAATCCTTTTTTTTATAATCCGATTTGGTTTTTTTAACCCATTCATAAATAGATCTTTTAGTAAACAATTTTACTTCATAAGCACGAATTACTCTTTGTGTATCAAATGGATTTACTTTATTAGCTGCTAAACTGTCTAATTTAACTAATTTGGAAAAAAATTTTTTATATCCAACTTTTTTGTGTAGTGCTCTAATATTCTCTCTAATATTAATCGGAATATCAGGAATACTTACCAAGCCTTCAGTTAAAGATTTAAAATATAAACCTGTTCCTCCTACAAGAATTGGAATTTTTTTTCTTTTTTTAATATCATTAATTTTTTTCTTAACTAATTTAATCCATTCACCTGTAGAAAAATTTTTTTTAACACTTTGAAATCCATACAAATGATGTTTAATTCTTCTAGTTTCTTTTTGTAAGGGTCTGGCTGATAAAATCTTTAATTCTTTATAAACTTGCATACTGTCAGCATTGATAATTTCTCCTTTTATCTTTTTAGCTAATTTTATTGCAAATTTAGATTTTCCAGATGCTGTAGGTCCATAAATTAAAATAATTTTGGATTTCAAATCCATATATTAATCTAATTTCACGCCAATATATCTTCTTTGATTTTGACTATTATATATTACTAAAAGAATAGTTTTTTGATTACTCTTAAGAACATCTTTTACAACTTTATTCAAATCATCAACAGATTTAATTTTTTTCTTTTGTGCTTCTAAAATGATACTATCAATCTCAATCGAATTTAATAATGGACTATCTTTATTAATATTTGTAATAACAAGTCCAGTTGTTTGATTTGGTAAATTTCTAGATTTTATATCTTCCTTAGATAAATCTCTAACTGTTATCTTTAAACCATCTATTTGATTTTCTTTAATATTTACTTTTTCCTCTGCAACTTTAAAATCTTCAGATGTCTCCAGTCTTCCAAGAGTAATATCTTTTATAATCTCTTTTTTATTTCTCCAAATTTTTACTTTTACTTTTTTTCCTACTTCAGTTCTAGCGACTATAATTGGTAACTCTTTCATTTCATTAATCTTTTCACCATTAAACTCAATAATAATATCTCCTGCTTTAACTCCAGCTTTATCTGATGGACTATTTTCAGCAACACTTGCTACCAATGCACCTCTTGGTTCTCCTAAATTTTCTACATCTGCGATCTCTTTTGTGACATCCTGAATTCTTACACCTAACCAACCTCTTTTTGTTTCTCCAAACTTTATAAGTTGATCAATAACTTGTTTTGCGCTGTTTGATGGTATAGCAAAACCAATACCTATTGATCCACTTCTTCCTAAAATTGCAGTATTGATTCCAATAACATCACCATTCATATTAAATAAAGGGCCACCTGAATTACCTTGATTAATAGAAGCATCTGTTTGAATATAATCTTCGTATCTAGTTAAACCTATAGATCTATTTCTAGCTGAAATTATTCCTGAAGTTACAGTTCCACCTAAACCAAAAGGATTTCCAATTGCTATTACCCAATCACCAATTCTAGCTTCATCTGAGTCGCCAAATTTTACTGGTTTAAACTTTTCTTTTGACTCCAACTGTAAAACAGCAATATCAGAAAGTGGATCAGCTCCAATAACTTTAGCTTTAAACTCTTTATCATCGTCAACACGTACCACTATATCGTCAGCACCCTGAATTACATGATTGTTGGTTATGACAATTCCATTTTCATCAATAATAAACCCTGAGCCTAAAGCTGAAGATTGTCTCTCTTGAGGAGTTCCAAACTCTTTAAACATATCTTCAAAAGGGGATCCTGGAGGAAATTCAAAGCCTGGAAAGGGATTGTTTTTAGTAACAACTGTTTGAGTGGTGGAGATATTTACAACAGAAGGCATCAATTTTTCAGCCAAATCAGCAAATGATCCTGGAATAGTTTGAGAGTTAGATTTCTCTAAAAAACTAAAAGAAATCAAAAATACTAAAATAGTTAATCTTAATTTTTTCATCTCAATTTTTCATAAAATAAATAATTATAAATCCTATAACTGCAAAAATTAAACCACCTAATCTAAGTTGATTAGATGATATATCTTCCAACTTTTTTAACATACTTTTCATTTTTGATGGAAATATGGCATACAGTATGCCCTCAATAAACAAAAACAGACCGAAGGCTATTATCAATTCCTTCATAAAAAGATTATTCAGTTTTTGGTTTTATATTTCCAAAAAATTTAAAGAATTCACTATCTGGTGATAATATTAAAGATGTTTCACCACCAATTAAGGCTTTTTCATAAGCTTGCATTGCTCTATAAAATGCAAAAAATTCTGGATCTTGACCAAAGGCATTAGCAAAAATTTTATTTCTTTGACCATCACCTTCACCCTTCATTATCTCAGATTTTTTTTGTGCATCTGCTAAAATAACAGTCACTTCTTTATCAGCTGTAGATGTTATTGTTACAGCCATCTCTGCACCTCTCGCTCTGAATTCTTTTGCTTCTCTTTCCCTTTCAGTTTGCATTCTTCTAAAAATGGCATCACTGTTTGCTTGTGGGAGATCGGCCCTTTTAATTCTTACATCAACAATCTTTATTCCAAAATTTTCTGCTTCTGTATTTACACCTTCTTGGATCAAAGCCATTTGCTTTGTTCTATCCTCCGAAAGAAGAGTTTGTAATTCTTGTTGACCCAAAACATTTCTAATTCTTGAATTTATAATTGTAGCCAATCTTGATCTTGCAACTCTTTCATTACCAACAGAAATATAAAACTTGAGAGGATCTACAATTTGGAATCTTGCAAAAGCATCTACTATTAATCTTTTTTGATCAGATGCAATTACTTCCTCTGGTGGAGTATCTAAGTTTAAAATTCTTTTATCTAAAAATACAACATTTTGAATGAAAGGAATCTTAAAATTTAATCCAGGTTTTAGAATTATTCTTTTCGGATCACCAAATTGAAGTACAATCGCTTGGTTAACTTCTTTTACAATAAATATTGAAAAAAAAGCTACTACTGCTATTGCAACAATTATACCAGTTATAATTTTCCCTAAGTTCATTTTAGTTTGTCACTTTCTTTTTTTGTAATTCAGGTAATGGTAAATATGGAACTACTCCTGAACCTGCATTTTTTTCGATTATCACTTTATCAATATCTGCTAATACTTTTTCCATTGTCTCTAAATACATTCTTTCCTGAGTTACTGACTTAGCATTTTTATATTCATTATAAATTGCTAAAAACCTACTGGCTTCACCCTCAGCTTTAGCAACTACTTCTTTTTTATATGCTTCTGCAGCTTGTAAAATTTTTTGTGCTTCCCCTCGAGCTCTTGGAATTACATCATTTGCATAAGCCTCTGCCTCATTTTTTGATCTTTCCATATCAGCTCTTGCAGCTTGAACATCTCTGAAAGCATCAATTACTTGATCAGGTGGGTCAGCTTTTTGAGTTTGTACTTGCGTAATTTGAATACCACTAGTGTATTCATCTAAAATTTTTTGAATAATTTCTTGTGTATCAGTTTCAATAATTGATCTTCCCTCAGTTAAAATTGGTTGAATATTTGATCTTGCGATCACCTCTCTCATTGCAGTTTCAGCTGCAGCTTTTACTGTTCCCTCAGGGTCCTGAATTTTAAATAAAAAGTTACCAGCATCTTTAATTACCCAGAAAACTGAAAAATCTATATTAACAATATTTTCATCTCCAGTAAGCATTAAACTTTCTTGAGGTACATCTGCTACACCACCAGCTGATGAGAACCCACTATCTCTCTCAGATCTAAAACCAATATCAATTCTATTTACTTTTGTAACTTTAGGAGTCAGAACTGACTCTACAGGAAAAGGAATATGATAATTTAATCCAGGTTGAGTAGTTTTTACAAATTTACCAAACCTTAAAACGACCCCCTGTTCATCAGGTAACACTCTGTACAAACCACTAGCTAACCAAACAAAACCTAAAATAATTAAAACTAATATTACTTGTTTGCCCCCAGATGAACTTCCACCTGGTAAAAATTTTTTAATCTTTTCTTGAATATCTCTTATAATCTTATCTATATCTGGAGGAGTCGGTCCTCTTCCAGAGCCATTTCCATTTCCACCACCCGGGGGTGTCCCCCAAGGGCTTCCACCTCTTTGTTGAAAATCATCAGACATACATTATCTATATAGTGTTTAATTAATTAAAAACAAGTTAAGATCAAATTATGACTGATAAAAAGCCTGAACTTAGTGCCGCAATGAAAAGTAAGCTAGAACCAAAGGTTTTTAAAAAAAATCCTATTCTTGGAACCAAATTTACTATTGCGATTTCTAGTGCAAAAGGAGGTGTTGGTAAATCGACTTTTGCAACTAATCTAGCTTTAGCATTAAAACGAATTGGTTGTAAAGTTGGACTATTAGATGCAGATATTTATGGGCCTTCAATTCCTAAAATGTTTGGGATAAATGAAAAACCAAAAAGTGATGGACAGAAATTAGAACCTATAAATAAATATGATATTCAATGTATGTCGATTGGATTCTTGACAGATCAACAAACCCCAATGATTTGGAGAGGACCAATGGTTACCAGTGCTATTAAAACTTTTACACAAAAAGTAAATTGGAAGGATTTAGATTTTATAATTGTAGACATGCCTCCAGGAACAGGAGATACACAGCTTACATTTTCACAGGAAATTAAAATGGATGGCGCAATCATTGTTTCAACACCACAAGAGGTTGCATTATTAGATGTCAAAAGGGGAATTAAAATGTTTGAAAAACTAGGAGTAAAGATTTTAGGTTTAATAGATAATATGAGTTACTTTATTGGAGATGATAATAAACGATATAATATATTTGGAAAAGGCGGTGTCAATAAAACAGCTGAAGAGTTTAAAAAAGAATTTTTAGGTGAAATACCAATTTATCCTGAAGTTGGAAAATCAGGTGATGATGGAAAACCTATCGTTGAGTCTAATCCTGAACATGAAATTTCAAAAATATATTTAAATTTAGCTAACAAAATTAAATCTATTTATCTTTAATTAAAATTATATCTTTACTTGATCCATCATTGATCTTAATTGTTTTTAATCTTTTAAAATTTAAATCATAAATTATATAATTATATTTTTTTAAAAAATTATAAAATTCAGTAATGCTATACCCGTGTTCAGCAAAAGCATAGGGAGCATATTCCATAAAAATCACAGGACTTTTACTACTTAATGTTTTTTTTAAACTTTTTAATACGTTCATTTCAAAACCATCTACATCAATTTTAATTATTATCTTCTCTTTAATTTTATTTTTTTTTATAAATTCATCCAGGCTAATAATTTTAGTTTTTTTATCTATATTTTTTAAAATACCTCCATGTTGATTATGTTTTTTATCATCACTATCTAAATTCCAACTAGAAAAAATTTTTGAAGGTTTTGTTTTGTTAGAAGAAACAAAAATTTTATAATTCAATATTTTTTTTCTTAATCTAATATTTAAATTAATATTTTTAATTTGTTTTTCAAAAGCATAATCTGTTGGTTCAATTGAAAAAATTTTAAATTTTTTTATATCATTATCTAATAGCAACTTTGCAAGTGATAAAGATTTATCTCCTACATTTGAGCCGACATCTATAATATTAAAATAAGAAAATTGTTTTTTTTCTTTCTTTATAAAGTAAAAAATTGAATTAGTTAATTTTTTTTGGAACGAACCGAATAAAAATAAAGATAAATCTATTCCCTCCGAAATATCTAAACTCCAATTAATATCATTTCTTTTTATAACTATTTTTTTTTTAAAACCAAAAAATAACAAAAATTTTAAAATTATCTTAGCGAATAATAGTTTTGTATTTGTTTTCATCTAAAATAATTTAAAATCTTATTTAATTTTGAGGAATTTTTGAATCATAAAAATTAAAATCTTAAATCCATCTAAAAATTCGTTCACTTTTTTAGTGCCTGCAATTCTCTTTCTTTCTTGACTTGGAATTTCGCAATAATTTTGGCCAGCTCGTTTTGCATTAATTGGTATTTCTACACATAAACAAAAGTCATTACTTTTTAAGTTTAATGATTGAAATGATATTTTTTTTCCTAATATAAAAGTAAATAAAATGTCACTTAATTTTAAAGAAAATAATATATTGCCAAATGTAGAAAAAAAATAATTTCCAAATTTAGTTAAAAAAGTATCATCCTCACTCCCGCCCCCATTTGAATATCTTGTTGCAAAAACATAATCGCAATCTTCACATTTTTTTAACATTTCTTTTAAATAAATTGGATCAAAAGATCCGTCAGCATTAAAAATACAAAGATATTCTGTGTCTACATTTTGAATTCCTGTTCTTAAAGCATCACCATAACCTTTGTGATTTTGATATATAATTTCACAATCAAAATTTTTAATAGACTCAATTGTTTCATAGTCAGTCTCTTCCAAAATGATCTTTTTTTTACAATTAAATGATTTAATTTCATTCAAGACAGCAGGTAAAGACTCTGCTTCATTTTTTGCTGGAATTATCAAAGTAAGATCTCTCACAATTCAAAATTTTTAGTAATTATTAAACTCCAATTTCTTTACATACAGAATCTATTGATTTGTTGTCAAACTTTTTATGCCAATACTTTAGATATGATAAAGTTCCATCATAATATATTGATTTAGTATTAAATCTAAATTCTTTACATATATCAATCATGAGATTTTTTCTTTCAAAAATTTTAATGTATCTATTCTCTGTTTTTTCATAATAGGATTTAAAATAAAAATTATTGAATAAAAAAACCAATAAGACCAAATAACAAAAAAAATTTACATATCTTTTATCAAAGCTGTTTATACAAGATGCAAAAACTAATAAATAACAAAATGTATAATATAAATGATAACTAATGGATGATCTTAGACTATTTATAGATACTATAAAAAAGAAAATAAGTAATAAACTAAGTATTTTTACAATATCAATTTTTTTTTCTTTATAAAATTTTAGTGTAAAAAAAACAATTACAAAAAGGAAGATTAATTCAATTATACTTTGGTCATAATTATTAAAAATATCAAATAATGTTTTTAAAATAAAATCCATACCAATTACACCTTCAGCATAAATTGCCTCAAACTCTGACATATAATGAATGGGATTAGTTATTCTTAAAAATATAAAATCATTAATATTTAGAATTTTTAAATAATCAAATAATACCAAAACTATAAAGCAGCAAACAAAACCATGTAGAAAAGTTGACAATAATATTATTTTTTCTTTAACTAATTGATAATTAAAATTTGAGGTAACAAAAAAATAAAAAGATATCGCTATTAAACCTACACAAAATAC
>CACJNO010000005.1 GCA_902594825.1 uncultured Pelagibacteraceae bacterium
TTTTAAGAAAAAAATTAAATGCATAATTATAGTTCTATTCAAAAATTTCTTCACGATTTTATATTAAAAAAAAAATTTATAAATAAATCTTTGTTTGAGATTGAAAAAATTATTTTTTCTAAAAATTTAGAAATCAAAAATAAATCACATATTTTTATTACAGGGTTACCAAGATCAGGATCTACTACTCTTCTAAATTTTTTTCATTCATCTAACCAATTCAAATCTTTAACTTATAAGAATATGCCATTTGTTCTTTCACCGAATTTTTCGAAATTTTTAAATAAAAAGACAGTCCAAAAAGTAGAAAGATTACACTCAGATGGTATTTTTTTTAATAATGAAAGTCCAGAGGCATTTGATGAAGTATTTTTTAATAATGATGAAAAGTTTATAAAAGATGAATTAGAAAATTATATCAAATTAATACTAATATCAGGAAATAAGTCCAAATATCTTAGTAAAAATAATTTTAACTATCAAAGAATTAATCTAATTAAATCAATATTACCTAACTCTATGTTTTTGATCTTAATAAGAGACCCAATTCAACAATCTCGGTCATTACTTAAACAACATTTAAATTTTAGTAATTTACAAAAAAGAGATGACTTTATTAAACGGTATATGGATTACCTTGGACATAAAGAATTTGGTTTGAGTCACAAGTCTTGGAACAAATCTGTTAAATTCAAAAATTTTAATGATATTAATTATTGGTTAGAACAATGGTTTTTTTTTTATGAAAATATTTACAAAAATTACAAATCAAACAAAAACTGTTTTTTTTTAATCTATGAAAAACTTTCAAATCCTAGTTACATTGAATCATTGCTCAAAGAAATAAAATTAGATAATTTTGAAAATATGAATTTTAATTACTTTAAAAATTTTAATAAAAATGAGATTAATATTGATTTTGACGCTGAAATTTATGAAAATTCAATCAATATTTATAATAAATTTATTTCATTAAAAACATAAAAAATGTCAAAAAGATATAGTGGAAAATCATTTAAAGATTCAAGTGTAATGAAAAAAGCCAAACTTTCTTTTAAAAAAAAGAGGGAATTAAAAAGATTAAAAAGAAAAAATAGATCTTATGTTTATATCTGATAGTTTGTGTTTTATTGAATTTGGTAAGACAGGTTGTTCATTTATAAGAGAAGTTTTAAATCAAAATATTAAACCTGGAAAATTAACTAAAATTCACGATCAAATTACAGAAGATCTATTACATTCAAAAAAACTGAAAGTTGGTTCAATAAGGAATCCTTTGGATTGGTATATTTCTTTATGGTCTTTTGGGTGCTTAATGAGGAAAAAAGACCCTCTATTTTCAAACTTAACCTCCCTTAGATTGAATCCAAAAAGATTGAAAAATATAAAAAGAAATCTAAATAATAAATTTCTATTTTTTTTTGATCAATTCAGGAAAGATATTAATTATAATAAAGACTTATACTCAGACTCTTATAATACCAAAAACTTTAGGAAATGGATAAAACTTATGTTTGATATTAAAAAAAAAAATTTTATAAGCGAGCAGTATTCTATATCAAATTTAAATAAATTTCTTGGTTATATGAGCTTTCATTATTTAATAAAATTTACAGATCCCCGATATCATTATAAACTTTTTAATGGAAGTTTAAAAAATCTTAATGATGTTAAAGGTTATTTAAATCAACACAATTTTATAAATTATTTTATTATTTTTGAAAATTTAGATAATTCTTTAATTAATTTATTCAATAAAATTGGGTTGACATTTGACAAAAATAAAATTTTTGAAATTAAACCAATCAATAAATCAAATAGATTTTCAAAAATTGATGACTATTATGATTTTGAGACAAAAGAAATGGTAAAACATTTTGATGGTCTAATTTTTTCACATCACGAATATAAATTGTAAAAAATATCGATAAATATTGGGTTTTTTTTTATTTCAAATACAAGTTATTTATGTATAACGGCCACAATCATGATAAATAAATTTAGAAATATCACCATTATAGCTCATGTTGATCATGGAAAAACAACTCTCATAGACAACTTAATGAAACAAAGTGGTTCATTTAGAGAAAATGAGATTGTGGATGAAAGATTCATGGACTCTGGAGAATTAGAAAAAGAAAGAGGTATTACAATCTTAGCCAAACCAGCTTCAATAAATTGGAAAAATTCTAGGATTAACATTATAGACACACCTGGTCACAGAGATTTTGCTGCTGAAGTTGAAAGAGTGCTTAGTATGGCTGACGGAGCATTATTACTAATTGACTCAGCAGAAGGTGTTATGCCTCAAACTAAATTTGTACTATCAAAAGCTTTAAAACAGGGTCTTAAACCAATTGTTGTTATTAACAAACTTGATAAATCTGATCAAAGAGCAGATGAAGTTTTGAATGAAACATTTGATTTATTTGTTAGCTTAGATGCTAATGAAGAACAATTGGATTTTCCTGTTCTATATGCAAGTGGAAGATCTGGATGGGCTGATAATGAGGTAGAAGGTCCAAGACAAAACTTGAACCCTTTATTAGACAAAATTATTGAACATGTTGAACCGGCTCAATTAGATAGATCAAAGCCATTTGCAATGCTTTCAACACTTCTTTACGCAGATAGTTTTTTAGGAAGAAGTTTGGTTGGAAGAATTACACAAGGTACAGCTAAAGCTAACCAAGCGATCAAGGCAATTAATTTAAAAGGTGAAAAAGTTGATGAAGGAAGACTTACTAAAATTTTTAGATATGAGGGAACAAAAAAAGTTCCTATAGAAGTTGGTGAAGCTGGAGATATTGTAGTAATAGCAGGTTTAGAGAAAGCCAATGTTGCTGATACTATATGTGACCCAGAAGTAAATGAACCAATTACAGCAACACCAATAGATCCTCCAACAATGTCTATTACAATCACCGTAAATACTTCTCCTTTAGCAGGCACAGAAGGTAAAAAACTTACTAGTACACAAATTAGAGACAGATTAATTCAAGAAGCACAAAATAACGTTGGAATTACATTTTCTGAAAATGAGGGAAATGACTCTTTTGTAGTAAGTGGTCGAGGAGAATTAATGTTAGAAATTTTACTTACTCAAATGAGAAGAGAAGGTTTTGAGATGACTGTAAGTCCACCAAAAGTTTTATATAAAAAAGATGAAGATGGAAACAAACTTGAGCCAATTGAGGAAATTACAATGGATCTTGATGAAGAACATTCATCTAAAATAATAGATTCTATGAATAGAAGAAAAGGTAAATTAATTGAATTAAAAGATACAGGTAAGAATAAAAAACGACTAATATTCCATGCACCAACAAGAGGTTTGATGGGATACACAAGTAGATTTTTAACTCTTACTAAAGGTAATGGGGTAATAAACAGAATTTTTCATTCTTATGGTCCATTTGAAGGTGATATGGAGGGAAGAAGAAATGGTGCATTAATTTCAATGGAACAAGGAAAAGCAGTTGCATTTGCAATATTTAATTTACAAGCAAGAGGAGAGATGTTCGTAACACACAATGATCCAGTATATCCAGGTATGATTGTAGGATTATCACCAAAGCCTGGTGATATGATTATCAATGTCATGAAAGGGAAAAAATTAACTAATATGAGAACACAAGGAACAGATGAAAATGTTGTATTAACTCCAGTAAGAAAAATGTCGATCGCAGAACAATTAAGTATGTTAAATATAGATGAAGCTTTAGAAATTACACCAGAGTCTTGTAGATTAAGAAAAGCAATATTAGATCCACACGAAAGAAAAAGAAGTGAAAAAGCTGGCGCAGCAGCTTAGTTAAATATTTTATCAACTAAATAAAGCCCTAAAGCAACACAAGGGCCTATTCCAAAAGCAAATAACAAAGTTCCAACACCAACAGTTCCACCTAAATACCATCCAATACTAACAACTGAAATTTCTAAGGTTGCTCTGACAGCAGCTATAGGAAAATTTGTAACTTTTTGTAAACCAATCATCAATCCATCTCTTGGACCTGCTCCTAAATTAGAAACTAAATATATTCCTCCACCAATACCAACTGTAATTACAGATATAACTGCTAAAATTAATTGATAAATATAATTAGTAGGAGTTGGGACAAATTTGATACAAAGATCAATCATCAGTGCAATTATTAATGCATTAAAGATTGTTCCCATTCCTGGCTTTTGACCTAAAGGTATCCATAAGATTAGAACTGCAACACTGATTATTAGAGTAATTGTTCCAATGCTTAAATTAACTTTAAGAGAAATCCCTTGTGCTAAAACACTCCAAGGAGAAGCTCCCGTAAAAGAAACAATTAACAAACCTTCTCCTAATCCAAATAACATTAATCCGAAACATAAAAAAAAGAATGTTGAAAATTTTGGTTTTAGGTTGTGTGGTTTATCTGATGTCCAATAAACTTTTGGTATTTTCTTAATTTTTAAAAACATTTTTTTGATAAACTACTTCTATTATAAGAAAAGTCTATTATTGTAATCATTAAATGAAAAAAATTTTAATCATAATTATTGTATTAATGTCTTCAAATGCTCTTGGTCATATGGAGCATTACAAAAAACTCAATAAAATTGAAATGGACATTTTTAGAAATGGAGAATTAATAGGATATAATTATTACTTTTTTAAAAGAAAAGGTGATGAAACAATAGTAACTAATCAAATAAAATTTTCAGTAAAACTTTTAGGAGCTACAATTTTTCAAGTAGAAGGATATGGTGAAGAAAAATATTTTAAAGATCAATTAATTTCTTATGAATCAAAAACTTTACAAAATGATAAAGAAAAATTTGTTAGTTTATTTTTTGATAAAAATAAATTTAATATAAAAGGCTCTTCTTATTCAGGAGACGCATCTATTAATAATATTGTGGGAAATTGGTGGAATCATAAAATTTTACAGACTGATAGTCAGATTAGTCCAATTTCAGGAAGTATAAAAAAACAAGTAGTAACATTTGTCGGTAAGGAAAAAATAGAACAATATGGTAAAGTTTATAATGTTGATCTTTTTACACTCAAATCTAAAGATATGAGATTACCAAAAGATAAAAGATTAGACTTTAATATTTGGTATGATCAAGAAAATTTCCAAATTATAAGAGTATCTTATTCTAGAATGGGTAATTGGGAATATCGTCTAAAAAGTTTTAAATGATAGAATTATTTGCCTGCAACAACCATACCCTCAATCATCATAGTTGGAGAATTAGTTGTATATTTAAATTCTAAATCATTGGCAAGAGTGATATTTTTAAACATATCTTTAAAATTTCCTGCAATTGTAATTTCATTTATAGGGTATTTAAAATCACCATTCTCAATTAGAAAACCAGTAGCACCAACAGAATAATCACCAGTTACAATATTACTTCCATGACCAATTGTTTCGGTTATGTAAAGACATCTTGGATTAGAATTTAAAAGATCTTTGTATGAAATATTTCCATTATCAAAATATAGATTGCTTGCTCCTCCACATCTTCCATTTGATTTAAGATTTAATTTTTTTCCATTATAAGTGTCTATTAAGTAATGCTTTAACAAGCCGTGCTCTACAAGCTTTAAAGTATTTGTTTTTACCCCTTCTGAATCAAAGCTTCTAGAACCAAGGCCTTTTAATATATCTGGCTTGTCAAAAATATCTATTTCATCTGAAAATATTTTTTGATTTATTTTATCTTTCAAAAAAGATGTTCCTCGTGAAATAGCAGAGGAAGATATTGCGCCAGCAAAAGTACTTAAAATTCCTTTTGCAATTCTTTTATCAAAAATTATAGCAATTTTTTCACTTCCAATTTTTTTTGGACTAAGTTTTTTAATAGTTTGTTCAGCAGCTATTTTTCCTAATTCTTCTGCACTATTAATATCATGTAAATGACATTTGCTAGTATATTCATAATCACGCTCCATGCTTTTATCATCTTTAGCAACAATCACACTTGATGCTGTAAATGATGAACTTTTATAACCTTTCGAAAAACCATCGCTATTAGCTAAAATGAAGTTTGATTTATCTTCAGTAAAACTGGATTCTGTATTTACTATTTTTTTATCACTTGAAGCTGATGCTTCTAATCTTTCCAAATATTCAATCTTATTTTCATTTTTTATATGAGCATCATCATATAAATTTAAATCTTTTACTTCTTTGGCAAGTAAATCTTTATCTGGGAGTGAGTTAAATTCATCCTCTGGTGTATTTTTTGTAGTTTCAATACATTTTTCAATAAGAGTATCTAAATTTTCTTTTAATAAATTTGATGATGATATTGAAGATTTTTTTTTACCAATATAAGTTGTTATGCCTATGGCAAGATTATCTGATCTATTTGACTCATCTAATTTTTTGTTTCTAAAATTTACTGACTCAGAAATTGAATTACTCACTACAACACTTGAGTCTGTTGCTCCTAATTTCTTTGCTATATCTAAACAATAAGATGCTTTTTCTGATAAATATTCCTGATTTTTGATCATTAAAGTTTTGTACCACCCACTGTCATCTTATTAATTAATATTGAGGGTTGAGCTACTCCAACAGGAACACCTTGACCAGCCTTACCACAAGTTCCAATACCTGGATCCAACATCATATCATTTCCAACCATTGAAACTTCTTTCAATATAGATGGACCATCACCAATAAGTGTTGCGCCTTTAATCGGTGATCCTATTTTACCATTAATAATTTCATATGCTTCAGTACAATTAAATACAAATTTGCCTGAAGTAATATCAACTTGCCCACCGCCAAAACTTACAGCAAAAATACCTTTATCTACTGATTTAATCATTTCGTCTTGAGTGTGATTACCATTTAACATCATAGTATTTCTCATTCTTGGAAGAACTATATGTCTATAATTTTCCCTTCTTCCACTTCCTGTAGATTTAGTTTTCATTAATCGAGCATTTAATCTATCTTGCATGAAATTTTTTAATATTCCATTTTCAATCAAAACTGTTTTTTCTGTTGGAGTTCCCTCATCATCTATTGTGAGACTACCTCTTCTGTTATCAATGGTACCGTCATCAACTATAGTAACACTTTCACTGGCTACCTTTTGGCCCATCAAATTATGAAATGCAGATGTCTTTTTTCTATTAAAATCTCCTTCTAAACCATGACCTACTGCCTCATGAATTAAAATAGCTGGCCAACCTGGACCAAGTACAACTTTCATTTCTCCTGCAGGAGCAGGCTTACTCTCTAAATTTACTGAAGCTATTCTTAAAGCTTCATCACAAACATTTTTCCAATTGTCATCTTTTAAGTATGAGTCATATGAATTTCTGCCCCCTATACCATATACACCAGTCTCTTTTCTTCCATTTTTTTCAAGCATTACGGTGACATTAAATCTAATTAATGGTCTAATATCTGTAAGTGTTTCACCACCAGATCTGATTATTTCAATAGACTTTTGTTCGCCAAGAAAATTTGCCGTTACTTGCTTAACATTACTATCTTTTGTTCGAAGATATTTGTTTACATTGTTTAAAATTTCTATTTTATCATTTAGTGTTTTTTGATCAATTGGATTAATATTCTCATAATATCTTTTATTAGATTTGGCTATTTCATGATTATAAACGCCCTTTGCTGATTTTAATGTTGATTTTAAATTTTCTGCGGATTGTTTAAGTGAATTTTTTGATATCTCATTTGAATGAGAATAAGCCACAACTTCATTTGCTATAGCTCTGAAACCAAAGCCTAAATCTGAGCTATAACTTGAATTTTTAATCTTATTATCATCTAATAAAATAGACTCAGATTTTGAGTTCTCTAAATAGAGTTCACCATCATCACATTTTTGCAATGTATCTGAAATTATATTTTCTGCATCACCTCTAGATAAATCCGATTTTTCAAAGAAATTACTCATAGACTTTAATACATAGTTCGTTTAGTAGAATTTTCAACATGTGTATTTTACGCATATACATATCTTCATTTTTTTGTAATTAATTGATTTTATGAAAGTTTATTTTAATAATTCTTGCAAAATATGTAAGGCTGAGATTAACTTATATAAAAAAGAAAAAATTCAAGAAATTGATTGGATTGATATTACAGATAATACTTTAGCCACAAAAGAAACTTCTAAAAATAGTAAAGAACTCCTTCGAAGACTTCATGTTAAAGATGATGGAAAAGTTTTAGAGGGTGCTGAAGCTTTTTTGGTACTTTGGAAAAAAATGCCTAAATACAAATTCTTATATAATTTTTTTAAACTACCAATTATTTTTAGTTTATTTTCTTTTGTATATGAAATAGCTGCTTTTTTTCTTTATCTTAAAAATAAAAAACAATTAAAAAATTAATCAAAGATAAATAATAAAAATTTACTTAAAACAGACATTGAGGCTATAAACATAATTAAAACTATAGAATACATTATCAAAACAATTTTATTCTTTTTTCTTCTAAGTCTTACAAACTCTTTATCATCTAAATCAGATATATCTCTTTCACCTATTACTGGATAATCATAAGTAAATCTCCATGTACTATCTCCAAGCCTAGGGTCCAAAGTATTGTAATATGAAATCCAGGCTAGGATATATTTTAAGATTAAATAAAGTATTACTAAAAAAATTGTGCCCAAAATCATTCAAGATAATACCTAATACAAGATTAATTTTAATTAATATTTTTGTCTCTTTTTCTTGCAATTAGTTGGGTTAAAGAGTCAACCATTGTATCCGATGCTTTAAAAATATCTACATTTCTAAATTCGTGGGAAATATTTTTTTCTGGATTTGTTTTATCCTCAATTATAATTCCTTCATCGGGAGAATTATTTTTTATGTAGATAAGCAATAACCATTCCTCATCTTCTGACTCATCCCATTTTATGAATACCTCACCTGTTTCAAACCTTCTGTCTACGCATCTTAAGATAGACATATTTCTTGTAATATGTCTTTTATTAAGTTGGAAAACTAAACTGCTTGCGCTTCGATAAAAACTCTCTAATGCAAATTCTACTTTTTGTCTGGAAAGGGTATATTCTTTTTCTTTTAATAATAAAGTTTCCCGATCTTCATCACCTTGTAACTTAACTCCAAGTGCCTCTACTCTTTCTTTGATTTTTTGATCTCTGATAATTTTATATTTTTCTTTAAGCTTATCGATTCTTTCTTGTAGTCCAGCATAGTCTTCTCTTTTTTCTTGTAAGGATATTTTTTCTAATTTTTCTAATTCTTTTACCTCTCTTATTCTAAATTTCTCAATTTGTTTATCTAATCTCAATTGTTTTAAAAATTGTTTCTGTTTTTCAGCTTGTTCAATTCTTAAAAGAGCCTGTTCCTTTCTTAAGAATAATTTTATATCTCTTGTTCTTTGTTTTTCTAATCTTGCTTCTTCCTTCAATTCTTTTTCTTTAAGTTTAACCCTTAAGTTTTCTTCCTCTTTTTTTTGTTTTTCCAGAGCTAATTTGATATTTCTCTCATTTTCAATTTTTTCTATTTTCAATCTTCTTTTTTCATCTTGTTTCAAAATTTTGTAGTTAGAGATTGTTTCAGAAATTTTATCAAAAAAACTTTGAATATATTTTTCTAAACTGAAATTTATTTTAAAATTAAATTCAGGTTTAAGCGATAGCTGCCATTTCACTAATTTTAACGCTATGCTATCTTTTTTGGCTTTTTTATTAGTTAAATTACTTTTTATTAATCTTGCATTTTTTAGTTTATTTTTTTTTCTTTTTTTTTTCGATAATTTTTTTTGTTTTGTTTTTATTTTTTTTAATTTCTTTATTTTTTTGTTGACTAATTTCTTATTCTTAATTTTTTTCTTTTTTTTAATTCTTTTATGTTTTTTTTTCATTATTGAGGAATTGAAATTCTATCAATAATTTATTGATAAATATAGTCCCTAGTCACAGGTGTTGATCTATAATTTTTTGTAAGTTGAAATTGATACACAACTTGATCACCCCACTTAAACGCCATTTCACAACCAGCAAGATAAAATTCCCACATTCTAAAAAATTTTTCATCAAACATTTGAATAATCTTCTCTTTATTTTTAATGCAATTTTCTTTCCAGTGTCTCAAGGTATGAGAATAATGCAATCTCAAAACTTCAATATCAGTAACAACTAATCCGGCTCTCTCTATTGGGGTTGTAACCTCACTCAAGCTGGGCGTGTAACCACCGGGAAAAATATACTTTGTTATCCAAGGGTGCGGGTCCCTAGGTGGATTCACTGATCCAATGGTGTGTATTAATGAAACTCCATCATCCTTTAGCAAATTTTCTACTTGATTAAAAAATTTCTTATAAAACTTTCTTCCTACGTGTTCAAACATGCCGACGCTAACTATTCGGTCAAATTTTTCATTTAATTCTCTATAATCCATAAGTTTAAATTTAACTTGGTTTTCTAAGTTCTGTTCTTTAGCTTTTTGATTACAATAATTAAATTGATTTTCTGATAATGTAATGCCAGTAACTTCACATTGTGAAGCTTTTGCAATATCGATAGCTAGAGAACCCCAACCACATCCTATATCTAAAACTTTTTGATTTTGTTTAATATTTAATTTTTTTTATTATATGTGCAATCTTGTTATTTTGAGCAGTTTCTAAACTATCATTTTCATTTTTAAAATATGCACAAGAATATTGTCTTTTTGGATCCAAAAATAAATCATATAAATCATCAGAAATGTCATAGTGATGTGAAACATTCATTTTAGATTTTTTTATGAAATTAAAATTAGTCAAATATCTATATGAACCTCTCAACCTATTAATTAGATAACTAAAAAAATTAACTTCTCCTCTACCTATATTCATCAAAGCTAAATCTAAAAATTCAGTCAAAGTGCCATTTTCAATTAAAATCTCACCGTCAGTATAAGCCTCTCCAAAATATAAATCTGGATGAAACAGAAGTTTATAGTGGAGATTTTTATTTAAAATTCTTAATTTTAAAGGATTATTATTTGGTTTTCCAATTATATAATTCTTGGAATTTGCATCAGTTAAAATAAAACCACCTTTTTTAATTACTTTATTTAAAAATCTTGCAAGTTGCATTTTATGCCGCCAATAATGATTTATTAGTAAAATTCAAATTTTTAAGTTTTTCCATTAGCTCGTTTTCATCTTTTTTATTTAAAAGACTTAGTGGTGGTAGAATATTTTTATAAATTTTATTTTCTTGTGCACAATAGGTATGCAAAGCCGAAATCAAATTATATTTATCAAAAGTATTCCTTACATCAATTAATTTTTGGTTTTGAGTTTGCTTTTTATTTAAATTAAAATCATCAAAAACTTTTCTTGATAATCGAGCAGTTAAGTTACAAGTTGCTGTGATTATGCCTGAACATCCAATCTCTAAACCTTTTAATAATTTAGTTTCTGTACCTGGTAAAATAGAAAAATTATCTAATTTAAGATTTTCAAATAAATTATAAGAACTATCTTTAACACCAATAATTTGTTTTGGAAATCGCTCGACAAGTTTTTTTATACAATCTATACTAAATTTATACCCACTTAGTTTTTCAAAGTTGTAAAGAATTATTTCTGAGTCTGGTACTGCCTCAACAATCTTTGAGTAAAACTCAATCACTTCTTTGTCTCCATAGCTATAATAAGCTGGGGGCATAACTAAAAATCTTTTCAAATTTAATGATAAGCCTATTTTCATATAATTAATTATTTCTACCAAAGAGTTTAAGCCAGTGCCTATAATATAATTTTCTTTATACTTACTTTTAGAAAGTTTGTTTAAAAGTTCTATTTTTTCAGCTATTGATATTAACTGTGCTTGCCCAGTACTTCCAAAAATTGCAACTCCATGACAACCCTGATCTATAATGTTTTCTGCATGTAAAATCGTTTTATCTATATTAAGGCTTAAATCATCGTTGAAGATGGACATTCCTGCAGCATAAATTCCTTTTATTTTAGACATATATTTTTACTAATAAGTATAATAGAAAATTTACTATTATGAAAACAGGAATTTTTTTGAGCTACAAAGGTTTAGGCGCTAATTTATTGCATCTTAGCTATTGTCATGAAATTGCAAAAAAATTTGGTCCAGTAACTTTAATCACTCTATCTTCAAATTTAAATAGAGTTTTAGAAGATGATCCATTAATTCAAGAAGTTATACATCTTGATAAATTTCATAAAAAATTTTTTGATTTATTTAAATTATCTAAGTTTATTAAAAATTTTAATTTTAAAAATATTTTTATTTTTTATCCAAGTTTAAGACATTATTTGGCTAGTAAAATTGCAGGTATAGAAAATATTTATCATTATCCTTTATTTCAAAAAAAAAATTTACATTTAGTAAATACTGCAAAAAATTTTACTGAAAAATCACTTAAAATTAATAACTGCTCAACAGAAACTAAAATTTTTATAAATCACTCAAAACTTAAAAAATATAAATTAAATGATTATAAAAAAATTGTACTTGGTATAGGATCGTCAGGTCCAACTACTAAGTGGGGGTATGATAATTTTGCCTTTTTAATTAAAGAATTAAACAAAATTGGAGATTATTATTTTTATCTTCTCTGTGGGCCTGATGAAGAAGATGGAGCTCAAAAAATCATTAATCAAATTGAAAAAAAAAATTGTGAGTCTTTGAGTTCAAAAGATGTTTCAGAAATAATATATTATATTTATTTAAGTGATATTTTTATAGGTAATGACTCTTTTGGACACCATGTGGCTTCTCAAATGAATAAACCTAGCTTTATAATTTTATTAGACACTCCTAAAGCTTATTCAGATTACAGTAAAAACCAATTTAGAATAATTCCAACAAATATTGATATAAATGAAATTACTCATGATTCTGCTTTAGATCCAAATTCAATTACTGTTCAAATGATAATTAATAAAATAAAAAATTTTATATAACTTCTTTTAATAAAATATCTCTTGCCTCATTAACTAATGAAGAGAGTCTTGCGGTCTCAGGAGACACGTCAGGATGAATTTTTTTTTGAATCTTTGTAAAAGCTTGATTTATATCCTCCTTAGTGATTTTTTTGGTCTGATCTAAATTTAAAATCTTAAAAGCTTCACTAACCGACATATTTGAAGTATCAGTTTTCTGATACTGATTAAAAGAAAATCTGCCTGATCTTCTCAAAGTTTGGATTAATCGAAAAAGTGATATCAATTGAAAAATAGACAAACCTTTTAATTTCAATAGCGCAAGGCTAGCTATTGTAAGTGGTAAAGTTAACAAAAATTTGCCACCTATTGCGAATAAAATAGCTAAAATAATCAAGCTAATGATAATAATGAATCTTAAACCTTTTGATAATTTTTTTGATGAAATATTTACAATTAATCTTAATAATAAATAAAAGATGACCAATATTACTACTGTATAAATTATTATATTCATATATTTGTTTTATCTTATGAAAATACCACAACTAAGAAAAAAACCAGAACTAAAATCTTGTCACAATATCACATGGGAGGATGATTATAGTTGGATACATCAAAATAATATTCTTGAAGTTTTAAAAGATAGCTCAAAATTACTTCCAGAAGTAAGAAAATATCTTGAAGAAGAAAATAATTTCACTGAATTTAATTTAAAGGATACTAAAGAGTATCAAAAAAAAATATTTGATGAAATAAAAGGAAGAATAAAATTAGATGATGAATCATTAAAATTTAGAGATAATGAATATGAATATTGGACTAAAACAACAACGGAGGGTAATTACTCAATAAAATTAAGAAAAAAAATTGGTACCAACATGATTGAAGAAATTTGGAATGGAGATAAAGAAAAAAAAAAATCTAAATCTGAATATTTCGGTGTTGGTGATTTAGAGGTAAGTTATAATGACAAATATTTAGGCTACTCTCTTGATTTGAAAGGTTCTGAATATTTTACAATATATCTAAGAGATATTTTTTCTGAAAAATTAATTACTGAAAAAATTGAGGATACAAGTGGAAGTATTACTTTTAGTTTAGACGATAAATATTTTTTTTACTCAAAACTCGATGAATTTCATAGACCAAGGAAAATTTTCAGACATAAAATTGGCTCATCTGCTAAAGATGATGAACTTATTTTTGAGGAAAAAAGTGATGCTTTTACAGTAGGGATAAGTTTAAGTTCAGATGAAAAATATTTTTTTATTACAACATCAGACCATAATACATCAGAACAGTATTATTTTAGGGTAAATGAAAAAAAACCAGATCCAAAGTTAATAAAAAAAAGAAAAAGAGGTATAATTTATTCAGTAAATTCGTGGGATAATCATTTTTATTGCCATACCAACGAAGATGCAGAAGATTTCAAAATTGAAAAATGTGAAAATCTAACTGATCAAAATTGGAAAATTTATATTCCCCCAAAAAATGAAGTTCTAATTGGGGGATTAATTTTTTTAAAAAATTGGATCATTAGAGGAGAAAAATCTAATGCCTTAGGGAAATTATTCGTAAAAGATAAACAGACAGGTCTTGAAGAAGAATTAAAATTTACTGAAGAAGAAGTAATTGTACCTAGTATTTCATTAATACAAAGAGATAAAAATACTGACTTGGTCTATTTATCTTATTCATCGCCAAAAACACCAAATAAAACTTATTTATACAATTTAAAAACAAAAGAAAAAAAGATAGTTAAAGAACAAGAAATTCCCTCAGGTCATAATCCTGATGATTATATTGTTGAAAGATTAGAGTGTCCTTCTCATGATGGAAGATTAGTTCCAATAACAATTACTAGACATAAAAAAACAAGAATTGATGGATCTGCTAATTTACTTTTATATGGTTATGGCTCTTATGGTAGCTCAATGACACCAGATTTTTCATCTACTAAATATAGTTTAATTAATAGAGATATAATTTGGGTAACAACGCATATTAGAGGTGGAATGGAAAGAGGTATGAAATGGTGGAAAGAAGGAAAACTTCTAAACAAAAAAAATACTTTTGAGGATTATATCTATACAGCAGAATATTTAATAAAAAAAAAATATACTTCTAAAGGAAAAATAATTGGAATGGGAGGATCTGCTGGAGGTTTATTAATGGGGGCAGTTGTAAACCAAGCCCCGCAATTATTTTTAGGAATTATAATGGCAGTTCCATTTGTGGACTCTCTAACAACAAATCTTGATCATTCTTTACCACTAACTGTTGGTGAATTTGACGAATTTGGAAATGCAAAAGATAATAAAGATCATTTTGATTACATTTTTTCATATGCCCCATATAATAATATAAAGAAAATGGACTATCCGAACATTTTTATTACAACCAGTTTAAGTGATAATAGAGTCCTATTTGACGAACCAGTAAAATTTACTGCAAAACTTAGAGATTTTAAAACAGATAATAATTTGCTTCTTTTAAAGACTGAAATGAAAGCTGGTCATGGAGGTAAATCAGGTCGAGATGGTGCCATAGAAGAAATTGCTTTGGATTACGCATTTATATTAAAAATCACAAAAAAAATTTGATTTTTTCAACCTTGAAAAAAAATTAATAATTACTATATGAAATTTGTAAGTCGCCTTATGGGGCTTACCTAAAAAAACTTGCTTAATAAAGGAGGATTTATATGACAAGTAAGGATCTATCTATATTTAACTCATTAAGACCTTTTTCAATTGGATTTGACGACATGTTTGATCAATTTGAAAATATGTTAGGTAATGGAGGTTTGACAATGCAGTCAAATTATCCACCTTATAACATAAGAAAGACAGGTAAAGACAACTACGCTATTGAAGTTGCACTTGCTGGTTTTAATAAAGATGATGTAGAAGTTGAGTTTGAGGATAATTTATTAACTGTAAGAACTAAACAGGTTGACAAATCCGAAAACGAAAATAAAGACGGTGAAGTAATTCATAGAGGAATTTCACAAAGACAATTTGCTAGATCATTTACAATTGCAGATGATGTAAAAGTAAATGATGCTCAGTTAAAAGATGGTCTTTTAACAATTGCTTGTGAAAGAATTTTACCAGATCATAAGAAAAAAAGACTTATTAAAATTAAATAAGTTAAATACCTTGCTTGTGGGGATCTAGCCCCACAAGTATTTTATCAAATACATCCACTAGAGGTAAAACTTATTATAATATCATTTTTATTTACTTCGAATTTTCTATCGCAAGGAATTGCGTATTTTTTTGATTTATATACAAAAACTTTATTTCCAATTTCATTAATAAAATCTTCAGTTGGATTTCCTAGTTCAATTTTTAATTCAGTTATATTTTTTCCTACCATTTTTCCGTATTCTCTATTTTCTTTTTCAGCAATAGAGTCAGCCTTTTCTTTAATAGTTTGACAACCAGTAAGTAAAATTGAAATAAAAATAAAAGTAATTAATTTTTTTAAGATCATTTAAGAATAGTATCATATAATTAATCATAATAATTAACCTCAAGGTTGTAAATAATATCAAATTAACAACAAATTCAATAAAACTGACATACTCCAAAAAGATTTTTTGATTCGAATCAAATACTGTACCCAAATATGGAGGTCTAATGTTAGATAACTACTTTAACTATAAAAAACATAAGACTGATTTTAAAACTGAAGTTGTAGCTGGGGTTTCGACTTTCTTAACCATGGCTTACATCATGTTTTTAAATCCAGTCATATTAGCTGATGGTGGCTTTGACTTTGGTGGTGTATTTACCGCTACAGCATGTGCAACAGCACTTGCATGTTTTATCGCCGCTTTTTATGCAAAGACCTGGCCTGTTGGACTAGCACCTGGTATGGGAATAAATGCATTTATTGCATACGGTGTTTGTCTTGGAATGGAATACACTCCTGCAGAAGCATTAGGAGCTGTATTAGTTGCCGGTGTGGTGTTCTTAATTATTTCACTTACACCAATAAGAGCCTGGTTAATTAACTCAATTCCAAAAAGCTTAAAGCTTGGTATTGGAGCAGGAATAGGAATGTTCCTTGCAATTATTGGATTTGAAATTATGGGATTAACTGCGGATAATCCTGTAACTTTAGTTCAATTAGGGGATTTATCAAATCCTCTTCTTTTACTTGGTGCTGGAGCTTTTATCTCTATGATCGTGATGGAGAAAAAAGGAATTAAAGGAAACATAATCATTGGTATACTTGTATTTAGTGCTATAGCTTGGTTAACCGGTGTCGGAAAGTTTAATGGTGTTGTTTCTACGCCACCACCGATGACTTATTTATTTGAGTTTGATCTTGGCGCTGCGCTATCTGCATCAATGGTTACTGTTGTTTTTACTTTATTCTTTATAGACTTTTTTGATACAGCTGGAACACTTACTAGTGTTGCTAATGTAGCAGGAAAAATTGGTAGAGATGGTAAAATTGAGGACATTGATAAAGCTATGCTTTCTGACAGTGTTTCTACAGTTGCAGGTGCAATGATGGGAACATCTACAGTAACTACATATGTAGAGTCAGCTGCTGGAGTTAAAGCTGGTGGTAAAACTGGAATGACATCATTAGTAATAGGTATACTATTCTTATTATGTTTATTTTTTAGTCCATTAGCTACAAGCTTACCAAAAGAAATAGATGGTGCAGCTTTAATTTATATTGCAACACTATTTGTTAGAAATATTACAGATATTGAATGGGATGATATTGCTGAGTCAGGACCTGCTGTTCTTGCTATGTTGGCTATGCCATTTACATATTCTATTTCTCATGGAATAGCTCTAGCATTTATAGCTTATGCTGCTATCAAAATTCTTACTGGTAGATTTGATGTAAGCCCAGCTATTTGGGTAATTGCTGCACTTAGTGTAGTAAGTTTTGCAGTAGCTTAAAGATAATTACATGAAAGAGGCGGTCTAAATTTTAGATCGCCTTTTTTATTTCTGGTGTCTTTTTTTAATTTCTTCGATTCTAATTTCTTCGTAAATTTCAAATGGTTGAACAATCCAAGGATTATCTTCCAATCTTGTTGCACAAAAATCTGGTTCAAATGTAGATTTTTTTTTTTTCCAAAGTGTTGCGGTTCTAATTTCGTCTATTTTACCTTTTATTGGTTCATATTTTTTTAACCAATCTATACTTTTATTAAAAGTTATCCCTGTATCTGATAGATCATCACAAAGTAATATTCTACCTCCCATATTTGGGGCGATAGAACTCATTTCTCTTGAAAAAACTATGTCACCTTGTTCATCCTCGACACCTTTACCGCTATAAGATTCAACAGCAAGATAGGCACACTTAAGTTTAAAAATTCTACTTAAAACATCAATCATAGGTGCAGCACCTCTCATAATTCCGATTAATATTGTGGGCTTATAACCACTCTCATCTATTTTTATAGCCAGTTTTTCTACAGTGTTGTTATATTCTTCCCAATTAACAATTAATTTATCTGACATATTTAATTTAGTTTTTGAATAAAAATATTACTGTGGCCAGTATTACCAAAGCAATTATTGATGTAAATAAAATACTTGGTTTATCAATATTTCTTCCTCTTAAATTAAAATAATGTCGACCTAGGGCAGAAATAATTGCAATTAAACAAAGAATTAACCAATTATATTTATGGTAAACCAAAAAACTATAATGGCCTGATAACATTATAAATAACACCAGAAATGTTGAGTAATTATTATGTATTGATCTTTGCTTAGCAGCTAAAGATAAGCTCATATCAAATTCTTTATTATTTTTGCTACTATTTATTATATTCATTTGATTTGGAATTATTACCGTAAAAACATTTGCAAACATATTTGTTCCTATAATTAGACCAACACTCAAAAATGCAAATTTTGCTCCAAATATTTTTGTCAAACCAAATGATAAAGTAGCTAATAAAATTAACATTGTGCTCAAAAATAAAAAATTATTTTTTATAAGTCTTGATTTGCACAAAAAGTCATAAATAACCCAAGATAAGATTAAAGATAAAACTGAGTATGAAATTGCAGCTAATGGAGATAAAACTAAAACTCTTTTATCAACCATCAACACACCAGAGTTATAGTAATATATTACTGCTAATAATAGTATTCCAGTGATGAATGTTAAATAACTTTGCCACTTAAATATTACAAGTTGATTTAAATAAGATTTATTTGGAGAAGTTTTTAATCTAGATAATTTATAAAAGAAACCTGAATGCATCAGATATCCTTCACCGTCTATATATTTAGAGTCTATATTTTTATTTAATTTATTATCCAAATAATTAAATAAAAAACTATTTCCAACCCACAAAATCGCAAATAACACATGTCCCCATCTTAATATTGCTTCTGACCACTTAAGTACGTATGTGATGATTTCCATTTAATATTTAATTTTATCTTCTTTGTTTTGCCAAATTTTGAATGCTTCAAGTGCTTCATCCCTATTTATTTGAATCATTTTAATTTTTCTTTCATTGATATCTTTTTTAACTTCTGAATAGATAAAGGAGTCATCAAAATCTATATCTTTTGCATCCATTCTGGTATTTGCATAATATATATTATCCACATGAGACCAGTATATTGCAGATAAACACATAGGACATGGTTCACAACTTGTATACAGATCACATCCCTTTAAAAAAAAATTATTTAATTTTGTACATGCATTTCGAATAGCAACTATTTCTGCGTGTGCTGTTGGATCATTGTTTGATGTCACTTGATTATGGCCTTCAGCAATTATTTGATTATCCTTCACTATAACACAACCAAATGGGCCACCTTTGGCTTTTGCACTTTTTATAGAAAGCTCAATGGCTTTTAACATAAATTGAGAATTGTTAGACATATGTTTAAACTATATTTTTTAATTTCTTTATACTCAATAATATTTTTTCAGGTGTTGCTGGAGCATTAATAACAGGTGTCTTTTTATAATTTACTGTAGATGCAATTGCATCTTTAATTGCAAAAAAAACGCTCATTGCAAGCATAAGTGGAGGTTCTCCAGTAGTCTTTGCTTTGTTTACAACCTTTTCAACATTTAGACCTTTTTTAAAAATTTCAACATTAAATTTTTTGGGAATATCATTTATTGCAGGAATTTTATATGTGGATGGGGAGAATGTTTTTATTTTTCCTGACTTATCCCAAACAACTTCTTCCATTGTTAGCCATCCTTGGCCCTGCACAAAACCCCCTTCTATTTGTCCACGTTCTAGTGCTGGATTAATTGCATTTCCAACATCATGTAAAATATCAACTCTGTCTAAAACACTTTCACCAGTAAAGGTATCAATAGTGACCTCTGTTACAGCAGCACCATAACAAAAATAATAAAAAGGTCTGCCTTTGAATATTTTTTTATTGAAATTAATTTTTGGTGTAGAATAAAAACCTGAAGAAGAAAGAGATATTCTATTTAAATAAGCCTCTTTAATTATATGTTCAAAATTAAAAATTCTATTTCCAATATAAATATTTCCATTTTTATATAAAGGTTCAGTTTTTGAGAATATTTTATACTTTTTTTTAATAAAATTATTTAAATTTGACTTAATTTTTGAAACAGCATTCAGAGTAGCTGCTCCATTCAAATCAGTTGTCGAAGAAGCTGCACTAGCTGAAGTGTTAGGAACTTTTGATGTATTAGTAGATGAAATTTGTACTTTTTCATAAGGTAAACCAAATGAGTTTGCTACTAGCTGTGCAATTTTTGTATGTGTGCCCTGACCCATTTCTATACCACCATGATTCATATGAATACTTCCGTCTGTATAAACATGAACAAGAGCGCCAGCTTGATTAAGATGTATAGTTGTAAAAGATATTCCAAATTTGACAGGCGTTATTGCAATACCTTTTTTTTTAAATCTATTTTTTTGATTAAATTTTTTGATTTCACTATACCTTTTTTTGTAATTTGATTTAGTTTTTAGATCATCAAAAATTTCATTAATAACATTGTCATTAATTTTCATTCCATAATGAGTTATATTTCTATTTTTTTTGCCATAAAAATTCCTCATTCTAACTTCAGAAGGATCTTTTTTTAGATGTCGAGCTATGTTGTCGATAATATTTTCAATAGCCATCATTCCTTGATTACCACCAAAACCTCTAAAAGCTGTTGAAGATGCAGTATTAGTTTTGCACAAATAATTTTTTATTTCTAAATTTGTTAGACAATATGCGTTATCAATATGTAATAAAGCTCTTTCATTTATTGCAAGTGAAAGATCTGGAGACATTCCACATCGAGATGCAAGTTTTAATTTTAAACCATTAATACAACCATCATCATCAAATCCTACCTCATAATCAGAATAAAAATCATGTCTTTTTCCAGTTATGATTATATCATCATCTCTATCCAATCTAAGCTTTATTGGTTTTTTAGTTTTATGAGATAAGAGTGCACAAATAGCAGAAGTCATAAAATTAGTTTCCTTACCACCAAACCCCCCTCCAATTCTTCTAACCAAAACATCAATTGAGTTACTTTTTTGATTTAACATTTTTGCAATAATCTGTTGTGTTTCTGACGGATGTTGGGTCGAACTATAAACTGTATAATTGTTGTCTTCTTTAGGGATCACAAAAGCAACCTGTCCCTCTAAATAAAAATGTTCTTGGCTTCCAGTTGTAAAATTACCTTTAATTTTATTTTTTGACTTTTCTATTTCTTGATTTGGATTACCTTTTTTTATTACTCTAGGTTTAAATAATAAACTATTTTTTTTTAAAGCATCATCAATTGTAACTATTGGTTTTAAGTTTTGATAAAAAACTTTTGCCTTTAAAACAGCTTTTCTAGCAAGTTCCATTGAAGTTGCAGCAACTGCAAAAAGTGGTTGCCCATAATATTCTACTTTATTTTGAGGAAAAATGGGATCACCATCAAATACAGGTCCTACGTCATTGCGACCTGGTATATCAGAATGAGTAACTATAGATACAATTCCTTCACTATTTTTAACAGCATTTAAATCAATATTTTTAATCTTTGCATGTGCATTTGTACTCCAACCTATAGCACCATAAAGTGTATTTGGTTGTTCACTTATATCATCAGTATATTTAGCTAATCCTGAAACATGTTTGGCTCCACTGTCATGAGGTATACTTTTATTAAATAAAGAATTATCACTTTTCATCAGTTAATCCTAATATTACTATTAGTGTTTATTTCATAAAAAAATTTCATTAAAAGATTTCTAGCAATTTCGATTCTATAATTTTTACTTGCTCTCATGTCATCAATAGGTGAAAAATCATCCTCAATCAAATTCTGAGCATTTAAAAAAAGTTCCTCAGAGAACACTGAATTATTTAGTTTTTTTTCAATCAATGTTGCGCGCTTTGGTATTTCTGACATGCCACCATAAGCAATTTTTGCGTCTATTATCCTTTTATTTTTAATCAAAAAGTTGAATGAGGCACATACAGTTGAAATATCATCATCAAATCTTTTTGATATTTTGTATGCTCTAAAATAATTTTTTTTATTTATCGGTATTTTTACTGAATAAACAAAATCACCTTTTTTAAGTTTTGTTTTTCTATAAGAAATAAAAAATTTATTCAGAGGTATGATTTCTAGACCACTTTTATTATTAATTTTAACAACTGCATCTAAACTTAACAATAAAGGTAAAGTATCACCAATTGGTGATGCTGTAGCAATATTTCCAGATATTGTTCCAACATTTCTTATTTGAACTGATCCATATCTTTTCAATATGTTATAAAAATCTAAATAATGAGATTTAATTATATTCTGAAAATCATATAAAGAAACTCCAGCTCCAATTTCAATAAAATTTTTGTTTTTCTTAACAAAATTTAATTCTTTAACAGAATTCAGTGAAATAATATTTTTTATTTCTCCTCTTAGTTTTGTAACCTCTAATGATAAATCAGTTCCACCACTTAAAAAATGAGCATTAGGATTTTTTTTAATAATCTTTTTTAAACTATTTATAGATTTTGGTGAAAAATATTTTTTATCTTTATAAGAAATTTCGATTTCATTGTTATTAATTTTTTTTAGTAACTTAATAATTTTTATCTGATCTTTTTTAAAATGATCATTGTCTTTTTTATTATTTAAGCTTTTAGCTGCCTCAATAATTGGTCTATATCCTGTGCACCTACATAAATTACCAGAGAGTGTTTCTTCAATAATTTCATTATTGAATTTTTTAAAATTTTTATACATTGCAAATAAAGACATAATAAACCCTGGAGTACAAAAACCGCATTGTGAACCATGAAATTTTACCATTGCTTCTTGAATAGGGTGTAATTGATTTTTTTTAGACATTAAATTTTCTACTAAAATTAAATGTTTTCCATTGAGTGAAGGTAAAAAACTTATACAAGAATTGATTGATTTATATATCAGCTTTGAATTTTTTAATTCTCCAAGAACTACTGTGCAAGCACCACACCCACCCTCTGCACATCCTTCTTTAGTTCCAATTTTTTTTAAATCATTTCTAATGTAATCTAGAACTGTTTTATTAGGATCAGGATTTTTTATACTACAAATTTGGTTATTATAGATAAATTGAATAGTGTTGGAAACCATTAGCTTCCTCTATAAGTTGAATAACTCCAAGGTGAGACTAACAAAGGTACATGATAATTTTCTTGATTGTTAGAAATACCAAATCTAACAACTACATCATCTAAAAATGGAAAATCTTTATTCTCAATAATTTTATTAAAATAATCGCCAATATAAAAAACAAGCTCATATTTACCCAACTTAAATTTTTCTTTTTCAACTAATGGCTGATCTGACCTTCCATCATTATTTAAAACTAAAGCATTAATTTTTTCTTTTTTATCTCCATTTATAAAAAAAAGATCTACTTTAATTCCTTTACCTGGTTTACCAGAGTAAACATCTAAAACATGAGTTGTTAATTTAGCCATCTGATACTTTATATACTATACAAAAATTCAATAATAAATATATTAAAACATAAAGTCTAAGAGATAATGAAATTTACAAAAAATCTAAATGCTTTATCTGAAATAGAATTTATATCAATATTCGGAAGTGTATTTGAAAAATCTGAATGGATTGCATATGAAGCATTTAGAGAAAAACCATTTAAAAATTCTAAAGATTTGATTGATAAAATGATTAATATTTATAATAAATGTTCTAGAGAAAAAACTGCTGAAATATTCAATTTACATCCAAAATTAGCTATCGAGAAAAAACTTACTAAGTTTTCCTCAAAAGAACAAGGTGGGGCTCAATTAGATAAATGTACAGAAGAAGAATTCTTAGAATTTAGCAAATTAAATTCCAATTATGAAAAAAAATTTAAGTTCCCTTTTATTATCGCGGTAAAAGGTAAAAATAAAGATCATATACTCAACGATTTTAGAACAAGAATTAATAACAATTATGAAACAGAGTTTAATGAAGCCAAAATACAAGTGATGAAGATAGCTTTATTACGTCTTGAAGAAATTTTAAATTAGACATTGCTTATGAAAAAAGGATATTGGATAAGTTTATATCTAAAAATAGATAATCAAGAAAATTTAAAAAAATACGCTGAAACTGTAACACCAATAATAAAAAGTTTTGGTGGAATACCTTTAGTAAGAGGAGGAATACACCAAACATTTGATGGTGATGATTTTCCTAGAACAGTTGTATGGGAATTTCCAAATTATGAACAAGCTTTGAAATGTCATAAATCTAAAGAATATCAAGCAGGTTGGGATCTAGCCAAAGACACTACAACAAGACACATGCAAATTGTTGAAGGATTTAGTACTGAATAGGCTCTGGATCAATACTTCTCCATAAATACCAAGTAGCGACAGAACAATAAGGTGAAAATCTTTTTCTTAATAAATTTACAAACTTTTCTGGAGGTAAATATTTTTTTTTATAATTTTTTGAAATTGCTCTTAAAAGACCAATATCTTGAACTGGCCAAATGTTGGATCTGTTATAAGTAAATAATAAAATCATTTCTGCTGACCACCTTCCTATCTGTCTTAATTTTGATAAATAAATTATTGCTTCTTCATCATTCATTTTATTAATAAGTTTTGGATTGAAAGATTTATTAAGAATTACTTTTGATAAACTTTTGATACCTAAAACTTTTTGTCTACTAAGACCACAACTTTTTAATTGAGAAGAGCTTAATTTTGAGACTATTTTTGCATTAATTTTACCATTACATTTTTTTTTAAATTTTAAGAAAACAGAATTAGCTGCAGCAACACTAATTTGCTGTCCAATAATACTTTTACATAAAGAAAAAAAGACATCTCTTCTTGACGTTAGAATAATTTCTGAAGGACTTTGATAATTTTTAATCAATCTAAACATTATACGATCTTTTTTAGATAAATACTTTTTTGCTTTATCCCAATATTTTGGAACTTTAGTCATTAATTGTTTTAGAGGTAATAATTTTTTTGTTATAGATTTCTCTTCTAAAAATTATCAGTGTTGAAATAATTACTAACAAAGCACCGGCTAATGTCTTAATTGTAGGTATTTCTTCCCAGATAAAATATCCAAAAATTATTGCAAAAACTAATGCTAGATACTTGAGAGGAGTTACAAGAGAAACTTCAGAAAATTTGTAAGACTGGCTCAACCATAAATTTGCAACTCCACCAAAAATTCCAATTAGAGATAATAAAACAAGATGATTAAAGCTAGGCATCATCCAACCTTGTGGAATTGTCAAAAAACTCAATAAAGTAATCGACAGCGAGAAATAAAAGGAAATTAACCAGACAGGCTCTGTTGATGACAATTGTCTAATTGTTATGGCTACATAAGAAAGTCCCAAACAAAATATTATCGGAAAAATATAATAAATATTTAATTCACTAATTCCTGGCTCTGTGATTATTAAAATACCCATAAAGCCTACAATCACCGCAAGCCATCTAAAAATACCTACTTTTTCATTTAATAAAAAAATTGAAAAAATAGTTGTAAATATTGGTGCTGCAAAAGAAATACTTACAACTGTAGCTAGAGGCAATTTTCTTAATGCTATAAATATTGCTACTAAAGCAATTAATCCTGATGCACATCTTAAAAAATGTAACCCTGCTCTTTTCGTAACATAAAAATTATGAAGTCTGTTCCTTGGTATTATAAAAAAATAAAAAATAATTCCAAAAAAACCTCTAAAAAATAAAACTTGTCCCAGTGGATAGTCAACTGACCATTTTACAATTACATCCATTAATGAAAATGCACAAATAGACATAAACATGTACAAAAAACCTAATTGATTTTTACTCAGCATATGAATAATTTGTAAATTAATTTAAGTTATAATCAATGGAAATAGCAGTTTTAGCTCTTGGATGTTTTTGGGGACCTGAAATTAAATTTAGTAAAATTGGTGGTATTATTAAAACAGAAGTTGGTTATTGTGGAGGTAATAGCTCTACAACAACTTACGAAGAAGTATGCACAGGTAATACAAATCATGCTGAAGTTGTGAAACTTGATTTTGATGAAAAAATCATAACATATGAAAAGATCTTAAAAACTTTCTTTCAAATTCACGATCCAACTACCCTAAATTCCCAAGGACCAGACTTTGGAACTCAATATAGAAGTGAAATATTTTATCTTAATGACAATCAAAAAAAAATTGCTGAAAAAGTTTTGAAAGACACTAATGAAAGATTATATGGCAAGGTTGTTACTAAAATCTCATTATTGAAAAATTATTGTCCTGCTGAAGAGTATCATCAAAAATATTTAGAAAAAAGATAAAATGTCATTAGTAGAAACTGATTGGTTAAAAAAAAATATTGGTTCTGTAAAAATTATTGATTGTTCATGGCATATGCCACAAACTAAAAGAAGTGGAATAGAAGAATATAAAAATCAACATATACCAAATTCTATTTTTTTTGACTTAGATGCTAATTCTAAAAAAGAAATTGATTTACCACACATGCTCGTAAATCAAAGCGATTGGGAACAAATTGTATCAAAAATGGGAGTAAAGAATGAAGATGAAATAGTAATCTATGATAATTCAGATGTTATAAGTTCATGTAGGTGTTGGTTTAATTTTATTTATTTTGGTCATAATCCTAAGTTAGTTCATGTTTTAAATGGCGGACTTAAAAAATGGATTAAAGAAAACAATGAAGTAACAAAAAATATTATTAATATTCAACCGTCAAACTATAAAAGTTTTGAAAAAAAAGAACTCGTTAAAAATAAAAAGTCAATTGATCAAAATATTAATGAACAAAAATTCAAAGTTATAGATGCTAGAAGCAAAGAGAGATTTGAAGGAAAAGTCCAAGAACCAAGAAAAGGTTTAAGAAGTGGCAGTATCAAGAATTCCTTTTGCATACCTTTTGATCAATGCTTAAACGAGAACAAAACGTTTAAGAGCAAAGAAAATCTTAAGCTGATTTTTGAAACTTGTTTAGAAAATATAAATGAAAAAAATATAGTTTTTTCTTGTGGTTCAGGGGTTACTGCGTGTGTTTTGGCACTAGCTTATTCTTTAATAAATGATAAATATCATCCCTGTATTTATGATGGCTCGTGGGCTGAGTACGGTATAATTTAAATTAAATATGAAAAGATCTACAAAAACTATTTCTATAATATTGGTATTTTTTCTAATAATAGCGATCGTGATTATTGGAAGAACAATGGTTGGAAATCATTTCAAAAAAAAATTTAGTAAAAGACCACCGCCAGGGATAATTGTAACAGAGGTGGTTAAAAAAGAATTTTCAGAAAAAATAGAAACATATGGAACAGCAATTTCAAAAAAATCAAAAACATTTAAGATAAAAAAAGATGATCTATTTGAAGACCTAAATTTGAAGAGTTTTGTTAAAAAGGGAGAAACTTTGATAGAATTGAAAAGTGGAAATATAATAGCCCCGTTCAGTGGAGTGTTGGGATACACGGGTCTGACTGAAGATATCCTTGTATCAAATAATATAGTCATTATTACACTTGATGATAACTCTGTTATTTATTCTGATATCAAGATTCCTGAAAATTATTCAGCATCTATAAAAAGGGGGCTCCCAGTAGAAGTTAAATTAACTAGCTATAAAGATGAAATATTTACGGGTGAAATAGACTTTGTTTCAAGTAGAATTAATGCTGATACTAGAAGTTTATTATCTAGAATAAAAGTAAACAACGAAGATTTAAAGTTAATTTCTGGATCATTGTTAGAAGTTGGAGTTAAATTTGATTTGAGAAATTCTTTAAGTGTTCCAGATACAAGCGTTATGATTGAGGGAGACAAATCTTATGTTTATAAAATTAATAAAGAGAATATTGCTAATAAAACTGAGGTAAAAACAGGGATAAGATCTGACAAAAATATAGAAATAATCTCGGGCTTATCTGAAGGCGATATTATCGTAGCTGAAGGATTAAAAAAAGTTAGACCACGAGGAAAAATAAAACCCATTAACAAATAAATGTTTATTACTGAATTAAGTATAAAAAGACCGACAGTATCTTGGGTCATGTCTCTAATTTTAATTGTTTTTGGGTTATTTGTTTTTTGGAAATTACCAGTTAGAGAACTGCCAAATGGTATACAGCCACCTGTCGTCCAAATTCAAGTGGATTACAAGTCAGCTGCAGCTTCGATAGTAGACCAAGAAGTAACCCAGGTTGTTGAGGATGTTATTGGTGGTGCTGAGGGAATAAAAAATATTGATTCTAAATCTGAAAATGGGAGAAGCACAATAAATGTAGAATTTGATACAAGTATAGACTTAGACAATGCTGCTAATGACATTAGAGAAAGAGTTGCTAGAGTTGTTGATAACTTGCCATCCGAATCTGATCCGCCACAAATACTTAAAAGAGCAGCTGGTTTTACTACAACTATGTGGTTGTCTCTATCATCATTAACTTGGAGTGACCTTGAGTTAGGAGACTATGCTGAAAGATATTTAGTTGATCAATTCTCAAGTGTAAAAAATGTTGGAAGAATAAGAGTTGGTGGATTAAGAGAGTTAAGTATTAGAGTGTGGATAGATCCTATTAGACTTGCAGCTAATGATTTAACAATTAAAGAAGTTGAAATTGCAATGCGTGGAGAAAATATAAGTCTTCCAGCTGGTACACTTGAGGCAGACAATATTGATTTAACACTTAATCTAGATAAATCATATACTGATATTAACTCAATCAAACAGCTACCAATCAAAAAAACTGGCAATAAAGCTATTTTATTATCTGATGTTGCAAATATAGAATTTGGTCCTGTTTCAGAAAAAACCCTCTTTAAAGCTCAAACTAAAGATCAAATTAATTTAAAAACTGTTGGAATTGGTATTTATGCAAGAAGTGGTGCCTCAACAGTTGAACTTTCAAATGATATTAAGAAAAAAATTATTCAAGTTAAAAAATCTTTACCAAAAGAGTTGGATTTAAGAGTTTCTTTTAACAGAGCAAACTATGTAGAGGCTGCTATTGAAGAGGTATACAAAACCTTGTTAATAGCTTTTGTTTTAGTCGTTTTAATAATTTATCTATTTCTAGGTAATTTAAAGGCTGTAATAGTGCCTGCTATAGCGCTCCCTGTGAGCCTGATAGCATCTTTTTTAGGTTTATATTTATTTGGATTATCAATAAATATTTTCGTTCTTTTAAGTTTTATTTTAGCTATAGGAATAATAACAGATGACTCTGTTATAATGACAGATGCAATATACAGAAGAATAGAAAATGGTGAAACTCCATTGATTGCTGCTTACAAAGGCTCTAAACAAATTTCTTTTGCAATTGTAGCCACTACTTTAATTCTGGTTGCAGTTTTTCTACCATTAATTTTTATTGAAGGAATTTCCGGAACTTTATTTAGAGAAACAGCGATTGCTTTGTCTTTTTCAATAGTTGTATCATCTTTTGTAGCGTTAACATTGTCTCCAATGCTTGCAAGTAAATTTTTACATAAAAAAACATCAAAAAAACTTTTTATTCAAAAGTTTGAAAAGTTTTTCTTAAGTTTTGCAAATTTTTACAAAGAGACTTTAGATATAATTGTAAATAAAACAAAAGCTGTAAGTTTTTTTATAATCTTAATAGTAGTCGCATCGGTATTATTATTTAACTTTTCTAAAAAAGAATTATTACCCATGGAAGATCGTGGTGCTTACTTAATTATTGGATTCACAGATGAGGGAACTTCTTTCGAATATACGCAAGAACAAGCTCAGAAAATAGAAGCTAGGCTTCTTCCACTTCTTCAAGCTGAGGATAGTCCATATTCAAGATTTATAATGAGGGTTCCAGGGTTTGGAAGTTCAGCTAATTCATATAATAGTTTTATAATAATTGCTTTATTAGATGACTGGAAAAATCGAAAAAAGGGACAAGAAGTTGTTTTGAGAGAAGCAATAGGAAAAATAGTAACTTTACCTCAAGCAGTAGCATTTCCTATTTCTCCTCAATCAATAAGAGTATCTAATTATAATAAACCAGTGCAAATGGTCATTTATGGAAGTACCTATGAAGAACTTGAAAATATACAAAAAAAAGTTATCAGGGAACTAAGATCTAATAAAAACCTTTCAAGAATAGAATCTGATTACAACAGAAATAAACCAGAAGTAAAATTAATAATTAATAAAAATAAAGCTAAAGATTTAGGTGTTTCTACAAAATCAATTGGTGAAACACTTGAGACTCTTTATGGTGGTAAAGAAATAACAACTTTTAATAAATTAGGTAAAGAGTATCCTATAATTGTTCAACAATATTTATCTGATAGAAGAAACAAAGAAGGTGTTTCAAAAATATTTGTTCGCTCAGAGACAACAGGAAAATTAATTTCTTTAGCAAATCTAGTTAGTTTTCAAGAAGAAGGTTCAGCAAAAGAACTTGCAAGATATAATAGACAAAGAGCAGTAACAATATCTGCCAATATTAATGAAGGTTATACTCTAACTGAAGCAATAAAATTCTTTGAGGAAATAATGGCAGATTTGGCACCAGAAAACCAAATTACTTGGAAAGGAAAGTCAGAAGAAATTAAAGAAACAAGTAATGAATTATTTATTATTTTTGTTTTAGCTTTACTAACTGCATATTTAGTAATGGCAGCAACATTTAATTCATTTATTCACCCCTTTATAATCGTATTAACTGTACCATTGGCTATTTTTGGAGGACTTATATTCATTTTATTTCTCAATAGTTCAGTGAATATTTTTTCTCAAATTGCATTAATAATCCTAATAGGTATCTCAACAAAAAATAGTATTTTAATTGTCGATTACGCTAATCAAATAAGGATTACAGGAAAAAATATAGAGTCTGCTGTTAAAGAGGCCTGCGCTGTAAGATTTAGACCTATTATAATGACTTCGTTGAGTACAATGATAGCAATGATGCCTCTTGTTATAGGAAATATTGGTCCTGGTGCTGGAGAAGGTTCCAGACTGGCTGTAGGATCAACGATTTTAGGTGGTATGATTATTTCAACATTCTTCACTTTATATGTCACACCATCAATGTATTTAGCTTTAGCTAAAAATACTAAAAGAATCGATGCAGTTGATTTAGAGCTTAAAAAAGAATTGTTTAAAAAATAATATATTTATTCTTATTTAGTGAATTTTTACATTTAGATAATTGTTTTTTATAAGTATAAGATTGTTTTTCTACTTTTTTAGCTAAATTAATTACCTTTTTATTTTTCTTGTAATATTTAAAATTTCCCCAACCCTCATGGTACGCAATATATTGTCTAAATGCATCTTTTTTAGAAATTTTTAAAATGGACTCAGTCTTATTGGTGTACCAACCAATAAAGTCTACACTGTCTTTAAATCTTACCCTAGTTGCTAATTTATTTCCTGTTTCTTTTTTATATTGCTCCCAAGTTCCTTTTACTGCTTGAGAATAGCCAAAAGAACTTGAGGGTCGTTTGAAGGGGATAACCTTAAAAATTTTTTGTCGAGGTGGTTTAGCTAACCAATCAAAATCGGACTCCATTTTTATTATTGCTAATTGAATATAAATAGGTGTTCCCCATTTTTGCTCTGTTTTTTTTGCGTATTTGTACCAAAAATATCTTTCATCAAAAATTGAACAGCTATTTGAAGCATTTTTTGGGATTGACGAACATGCTGATAATAATAAAAAAATTAAAATTATTATCTTATTAAAATTTTTTATTTTCATTTTTTAAATTTTTAAAAAAATTAAATATTTGACAAAAAAAATAGACTATTAATACACCTAAAATATTTCCAAATAAGTCTGAAAACTCAAATCCTCGATTAGGAATTATTATATGTAATAATTCTAAAAATACGGAAATCGAAAATAAATAAATAAATAAAAAGTTTAATTTATAATTTTCATAAGAAAAATATCCCAAAAAAGATAAAACCGTAAAAGCATAAACATGGTTAGATGAAACAATAAAATCAGAGGTAATTTGTGGTTGTAAACCAAAATTTCCATATAAAAACCATCCTAAAATACTACCAGGAAACAAGTAAAGGGTAATTAATACAATATTTGCGATATAAAAAATTATTTTAAGATATGAAAAAAAATTTTTAAACATATATTAATAATTTATTTATAATAAATAATTACTAAAGTAATGAATTATTTAATATTAGTTCGACATGGTCAAAGCAAATGGAATCTTGAAAAAAGATTTACTGGATGGGTTGACGTAGATTTAACTGAAAATGGTAAATTAGAAGCAGAAAAAGCTGGTTCTTTAATAAAAAAAAAAAATATCTCAATTGATCTTTATTATTCATCACTCCAATTACGGGCTAAAAATACTCTAAAAATAATTCAAAAAGTGCTGAATGATGAAAAAGATTTTATCAAAAACTGGCAAATTAATGAAAGGCACTATGGTGCCTTAACAGGATTAAATAAAGTAGAAATGAGTCAGAAAATTGGAGAAGATAAGGTACATCAATTTAGAAGATCTTGGGAAATGAAGCCAGATCCCTTAAGTAAAGATAGTCCTTATCATCCATCAAAAATAGAAACATATAAAAATGTACCGAAAGAAAAAATACCAGACACTGAGTCTCTAAAAGATACGTATGAGAGAGTAATTAAGTTTTATGATGAAGAAATCAAAACCCATTTAAGAAACAAAAATGTTTTAATTTCAGCTCATGGAAACTCTATTAGAGCTTTATGTAAATATTTATTCAAACTTGATAATGACCAAATATCAAAATTAGAGATACCAACTGGAAATCCTTTAGTTATAGAACTAAATGAAAAATATGAAATTCAAAATTGTGAATATCTTGATAAAAAAAGATCTAATAGTTTAATTGTTTTTTAAAAGTTTATTGTAAATCTCTAAATCTGTGAGATGAATAAATTCTTCTTTGCTGTTTTGTCCATATAAATCTTTTTGATCTAACTTTTTATTCCAAATTTCTGAAATTGAAAAAAATTTTTTTGAAAAACCATTAAATAATTTTTTATTAATGATCTGACACCCAGTGTATATATAATTTTTATTTTCTTTATATAGTGTATTTCCATTCATTCCAAAATCACCATTAAGTCTAAAATCATAACTTTTTTCCTTATCTACTATCAATAAACAATTTTCCATTTTCTTTTTAAAATACATATCACACATTTGATTAACAATTTGTAAATAATTAGAATTCCAATATGTATCTGGGTTAAAAACTAAAAAATTATCTTCATCAGAATAATTCATTAAATTTAAGATACCACCACCAGTTCCTAAAATATCTTTACCATCACTTATAACTTCAATATTTTTTTTTGATGGATAATTTGAAATAAAATTAAAAATTTTTTTTTCTAGATGAAAAGTATTTATCTTAATATTTGTTATACCCAAATTTTCTATGAACTTAATTGTATGTTCTAACATCGATAATTTCCTAAATTTTAATAATGGTTTGGGAGTTTGGAGTGTCAAAGGGTTTAATCTTTTCCCATATCCTGCACACAAGATTAATGCTGTTTTAATTTTCATTTAATCTTTCCTTTAAAATTTTTTATTAACAAATTTTTTAAATCAATAAATATTTTGTTTTCATTTATTCTCAAATTAATTAAATCCCAAGTATAAGGTATTAATTTTAAATAGTTTTTTTTTTTATCCCTCATAGCAAGTCGAGTAAATATACCGATAATTTTTAGATTTCTTAAAATTGATAATATTTCAAAATCATTTTTAAATTTTTGAAAATTTAGTTTTTTTTGTTTTTTTATGTAGAATTTAAATATTTTTTTTTTCAATAATTTTGAGGTTTTTAATCTGGCATCATCTATAAGTGAAGCCAAATCATATGCTCTGTTTCCTATGAGGGCATCTTGACCATCAATTACTCCTATTCGATTATTCACCAACATTAAATTAGATATATGAAAATCTCTATGTACAAAAAAATTATTTTTTAATTTTAAATTATTAGCCAAATTTTTCACAATTTTTATATAATCTTTAGAAAATTTATCTTTAGTTAATTTATTGAGATGTTTTTTAGCATACCAATCACAAAATAAATTTGCTTCATTAATTAATATTTTTTTATCATATTTAGGAATCTTGTAATTTTTATCTTTAAAATTTTTAATTTTTTTAGTTTTTATTAGTTGAATTTTATTTAATAAATTTATCACCTTTTTAAAATAGCTAAATTTATTGTTTTTATTTTTATTTAATCTTTTAAAAAGAGTTTCTTTTCCAAAATCTTCTATCTCAATATAATTCTTACTATAATTTTCTTCATAAAGTTTTGGCGCTAAAATTTTATTTTTAATTAAAATTTTATTTATCGCATCATAGATAAGTAAATTCTTAAATTTTTCTTTTTTGGCAAAAACTATTATTGAGGTAATGTTATTTTTTTTTTTTCTAAAAAATTTACGAAATGATGCGTCACCTTTAATTTTTACTAAACTTTTCATCTATAAAATTACAGATTTAAACCTTTAATTTGTACAGATCTTGTTTGATGATTTTTTTCATAATTAAAATTAAATTCTATCAAATTTTTTGGAGTTTCTTCAATTATTTCTGGCCACTCAATTAATGTAATTGAGTTTAAACTATCTTCAAATAGACCTAAATTTTTTACTTCATCAACAGATTTAATCCTAAATAGATCATAATGGTCTATCTTTACTTTGTTAATTTGATACTCATTTAATAAGTTAAACGTGGGACTGGTTATTTCAGTTTGCTCTAAATTGTTTTCTTTTTGGAGCTTATTTATTAAATATCTTATAAATGTGGTTTTACCCACACCCATTTCTCCATATAAAAATATTATATCGCCTGGTTTAAGTTTTTTAGATACTTTGTTTGCTAATTCTTCTGTTTTATTTTCTGAAGATAAATCTATTTTATCACTGTTAGTAGCGATAGGCATTAGGTTTAAATGGTCCTTCTACTCCTACACTAATATAGTCTGCTTGCTCTTTAGATAATTTTGTTAATTTAGCTCCAACCTTTTTAAGGTGAAGAGTTGCAACTTTTTCATCTAAATGTTTTGGCAGAACATAGACTTTATTCTCGTAATTTTTATGGTTATTCCAAAGTTCTATTTGTGCTATAACTTGATTTGTAAATGAAGCGCTCATAACAAAACTAGGATGTCCAGTTGCACATCCTAAATTTACTAATCTTCCTTCCGCTAAAAGGATAATGCGTTTTTTACTTGGTAATTCAATTTCATGAACCTGGGGTTTAACCTCTGTCCATTTGTAATTTTTTAAGGCTTCAACTTGGATTTCATTATCAAAGTGACCGATATTACATAAGATTGCTCTATCTTTCATATCTCTCATATGATCTGCTGTTACTATATCTTTATTGCCTGTTGCAGTCACAACAATATCAGCTTTACTTATAGCATCCTCCATTAAAACAACCTCATAACCCTCCATTGCAGCTTGTAATGCGCAAATCGGGTCTGCCTCAGTAACTAAAACCCTAGCACCACTTTGTCTTAGAGATGCAGCACTTCCTTTTCCAACATCACCAAACCCAGCTACTATAGCTATTTTTCCTGACATCATTACATCTGTAGCTCTTCTAATTCCATCAACTAAACTTTCTCTGCAACCATATAAGTTATCAAATTTAGATTTAGTTACTGAGTCATTCACATTAATTGCAGGAATTAGTAATGAATTATTTTTTTCCATCTTATTAAGAGCTTTTATTCCTGTTGTTGTTTCCT
>CACJNO010000006.1 GCA_902594825.1 uncultured Pelagibacteraceae bacterium
GTTGGTGTAAGCTCCAAAGGTATTGATTGGATTGGAGATGAAATATCAAAATTTTATAATAAAAATACTAACATACTTCTATTAACAAAAGGTTTAACTATAATTGAAAACAGATTTGAAACTTTAGCTGAAAAATTAAAAAAAATTCTAACCAAAAAAGGCATTAATAACTCTAAAATTTCTGCGGTAGGAGGACCTTGCCTTGCAAACGGTTTGGCAAATAGAATAAATAGTAGCGTTGTTCTTGCTAATGAAGATATCAATATTGTTAGCGAAATTGGTAAAATAATTTCTACTAATTATTACTCTACAGAATATTCAGATGATTTAATAGGAGTTGAGGTTTGTGCAGCTACAAAAAATATCTATTCTATGTTAATAGGGGCCTCGGAGGGCTTAAGCAGCAAATCTCAGAGTAATGAGATTAAAAATAAGTACTATTTAAATACTGCTGCATCTTTAGCTTATAAAGCAGTTTCAGAAATGAAAAATTTAACAAAAAAATTAAGTGGCAAACCAGAAACAGCATATGGGTTGGCGGGATTAGGAGATTTATATGTAAGTTCTGCTGGGGGAAGAAATAGTAAGATGGGATATTATTTGGGTCAAGGACACCTTTTTAAAGATGCAAAAGAAAAATTTATGAAAGATGTTACTGTTGAAGGAGCAGATCTTGCTTTTGCCATTGGTTCAAAAATTTTAAAAGAATTCAAAAAAGAGGAGTTCCCTCTATTATTAAGTGTTGTAGATTGTATTTGTAGTAATAAGAAATTAGAAATTAACTGGTAATTAGAATAGACCTTCAATTTCACCTTTATCATTCAATTTAATAGAATCTGCAGCTGGTACTCTAGGTAATCCAGGCATGGTCATTATTTCTCCACAGACAACAACAATAAATTCAGCTCCTGAAGATAATCTAACTTCTCTCACAGGAAGGACATGTCCTGTAGGTGCACCTTTTAGATTTGGATCAGTTGAAAAACTATATTGAGTTTTTGCAATACAAACTGGAAGATTACCGTAACCTTTTTCCTCAAAATCTTTTAATTGTTGTCTTATTTTTGTATCAGCTACTACTTCACTTGCATGATAAATTTCTTGAGCAATTTTTTCTATCTTTTTAAATAATGGTAATTTGTCTTCGTATAAATATTTAAAGGTATTTTTACTTTCTTCACAAATTTCAACTACATTATAAGCTAATTCTTTTGCACCTTCCCCTCCATTAGACCAATGAGTGCATTTAGAAGCTTTCACGCCTTGAGTTTTACAAAAATCTAGCAAAGCGTTCATTTCTTTTTCTGAGTCTGTAATAAAATGATTTACTGCTATTGTTACTGGAAGACCAAATTTTCTTGTGTTATTTATATGTCTTTCTAAATTCACCAATCCTTTTTTTAAAGCACTGATATTTTCTTTTTTTAAATCATCTTTTGCTACTCCACCATGCATTTTAAGAGCTCTTATTGTTGCTACAATTACTACACAATCTGGTTTAATTTCAGATTTTCTACATTTAATATCTAAAAATTTTTCTGCACCAAGATCAGCACCAAACCCAGCTTCTGTAACAACATAATCTGATAACTTTAAGCCTGCTTTTGTAGCTATAACTGAATTACATCCATGAGCAATATTTGCAAAAGGTCCACCATGAATGATAGCTGGATTATTTTCTAAAGTTTGTGTAACATTAGGTCTAATAGCTTCTTTTAAAAGAACAGTCATTGGACCTTGTGCATTTAAGTCTTTTGCATAAATTGATTTCTTATCTCGAGTATAAGCGATTGTAATATTCCCAATTCTATTTTCTAAATCCTTTAAATCAGTAGCTAAACAAAAAATAGCCATTATCTCAGAAGCGACTGTAATATCAAAACCATCTTGTCTTGGATAACCATTAGCTACACCACCTAAATCAACAACAATAGATCTTAAAGATCTATCATTCATATCCATTACTCTTTTCCAAACTACCCTTCGAACATCTATGTTTAATTTATTCCCCCAGTAAATATGATTATCAATTAATGATGAAAGCAAATTATGAGCAGAAGTTATTGCATGAAAATCTCCAGTGAAATGTAAATTAATTTGTTCCATTGGAACAACTTGAGCATAACCCCCACCTGCTGCACCACCTTTCATTCCAAACGATGGCCCAAGACTAGGTTCTCTTAAACATACTATAGACTTTTTTCCAATTTTATTTAAGCCATCATTAAGACCAACTGATGTGGTAGTTTTCCCTTCACCCGCTGGAGTTGGTGTTATTGCAGTAACTAAAATTAGTTTTCCATCTTTCTTATTTTTAAGACTGTCTAAATATTCTAAGTTTATTTTTGCTATATGACGCCCCATTGGACTGAAAGCCGAGCTTTTATCTGGAACATTAATTTTTGCTAAAATATCTTTAATCGGTTGCATTTTAGCCTCTCTAGCTATCTGTATGTCCGATTTTGTGTCACTCATTTAAATCTCTCTAAAATTATAAAATTCCGTCGATTAGTATCTCTTTTTAGAGCCTTTGGAAATATCTAAAAATTATATATAAAAAAAATATGAACTATTTATATTCATTATTATAAAATTCTAAAATGCAAAAATACTCAATATTTAGCCTTGTTAAAAATGCCCTATCTAATCATGAAAAATGGGATTTAGCATGGAAAGACCCAGCTCCTAAGAAAGAATATGACGTTGTAATCATTGGGGGTGGAGGCCACGGTTTGGCAACTGCTTATTATTTAGCTAAAGAACACAATATTACTAATGTTGCTATTATAGAAAAAGGTTGGATAGGTGGTGGAAATGTGGGTAGGAACACAACAATCATCAGATCCAACTATATGCACGATGACAATGGTTTGTTTAGTGAATTTGGAATGAATTTATGGAGAAGTATGAGTCAAGATTTAAATTATAACGTTATGTTTTCTCCTAGAGGAATAATTAATCTTGCTCACTCAGATGCTCAAATGAATGTGTATGCTAGAAGAGGAAATTCAATGAGATTAAACGGAATTGATGCAGTTCTTTTAAACAGGGAGCAGGTAAAGGAAATTATTCCGATGGCAGATTTTTCAGAGAACGTGAGATTTCCTATTTTTGGTGGTTTAATGCAACCAAGTGCTGGAACTGCTAGACATGATGCTGTTGCCTGGGGTTATGCACGTCAAGCAGACTCTATGGGAGTTGATATAATTCAAAATTGTGAAGTAATTGGTTTTGACGTATCAGCTGGAAAAATAGATGGAGTAAGAACCTCAAGAGGAGATATTAAAGCAAAAAAAATAGGATTATGTGTTGCAGGTAGTACAAATATTTTAGCTGAAAAATTGAATATGAAATTACCAATTGAAACACATCTTTTACAAGCGTGTGTCTCTGAACCTGTTAAACCAGTTTTAGATAACGTTGTTACTTTTGGGGCTGGTCATTTTTATATTAGCCAATCAGATAAAGGTGAGATGGTTATGGGTGGTGATTTAGATGGTTATAATAGTTATGCTCAAAGAGGAAACCTACCAACCTTACAACATGTTTTAACAGAAGGAATTGCAATGATGCCTTTTTTAAGCAAACTTAAAATGCTTAGAACTTGGGGTGGAATAATGGATATGTCAATGGATGGCTCTCCTATAATCGATAAGACTCACATTGAAGGTTTGTACTTAAATTGTGGATGGTGCTATGGCGGATTCAAAGCAACCCCAGCATCTGGCTGGACCTTTGCTCACACTATTGCACAAGACAGAGTTCATGAGTTAAATGCAGGATATAGTTTAAATAGATTTAATACAGGTTACCTGCTTGACGAAAAAGGGCTTGGAACTAAAACTTGGATATCTTAAATGCTTTATATTAATTGCCCGCATTGTGGAATGAGATCACAAAATGAATTTTCATATGGAGGTGATGCAAGCATAAAAAGACCTGAACTAAATAAAGAAATTTCAGATAATGAATGGAATGATTTTGTTTATAATAGAAAAAGTTTAAGAGGAAAACATTTAGAACTTTGGCAACATATTTCTGGGTGCAGACAATGGATAAAAGTTGAAAGAGATACTGCAACTCATGAAATATTTAGAACTTTTAAGGCAGATGAGGAAGTTGCCTCATGACCCAAAATTATAGAGTCGAAAACACAGGATTAATTAATAGAGATAAAAAACTATCATTTAAATTTAATGGCAAAAAATACTCTGGTTATGAGGGTGATACACTAGCATCAGCTTTGTTGGCAAATGGAGTTCATTTAATTGGAAGAAGCTTCAAATATCATAGACCAAGAGGTTTTTTTGGGGCAGGTGTAGACGAACCATATGCGGTTGTTCAGTTATTCAGGAATGGTGAAACAGAACCTAATATTAAAGCAACTGAGCAAGAGCTTTTCGAAGGTTTAGAAGCAAACAGTGTGAACTGTTGGCCAAGTGTGAATTTTGATATTGGAGCAATAAATAATTTTTTAAAAATTTTTTTACCTGCAGGGTTTTATTATAAAACATTTATGTGGCCAAAAAGTTTTTGGTACAGAATATATGAACCATTTATTAGAAAAGCTGCAGGTTTAGGAGTAGCTTCAACAAAACATGATAAAGAAAGATATGAACACAAATATGAATATTGTGACTTATTAATAGCAGGATCAGGACCCTCAGGACTTGCTAGCGCTTATGCTGCTGCAAAAAATGGGGCTAAAGTTATTTTAGCAGAGGACAAACCAAGATTTGGAGGATCTTTGTTAACTAGTGATGTAAATATTGGAAACCAATCAGGAAGAGATTGGGCAGAGGGAATAGTTTCAGAGCTTAAGGAGATGTCTAATGTTGTTGTAAAAAATAGATCTCAAATTTTTGGTTATTATGACCATAACATGCTAGTGATGTCTGAAAAAATTAGTGACCATTTACCAAAAACTAAAAAATTCCATCCTAATAAAAAGCTTTGGTATATAAGAGCAAAAGAAGTTTTAATATCATCAGGTTCAATTGAGAGACCAATTGTTTTTGGTAATAATGATACGCCAGGAGTAATGTTATCATCTGCTGCAAAAGAATACTTAAAAGTTTATGGAGTTTTGGTTGGAAAAAATCCATTAGTTTTTACCAATAATGACAGTGGATATGAAACTGCCATAGAATTTAAAAAAAATGGAATTGATTCACTAGTTTTAGATACTAGAAAAAATCCTGAGTCAGAAATAATAAATGAAGCAAAAAGTCTTGGAATAAAGATAAAATTTTCTCATGTTGTTGTTGCAGCTCAAGGATATAAAAGAGTTAAGTCAGCTGATATTGCGAGTATTTCAGATAATAAAAAACAACTTGGTAAAATAGAAAATATAAAATGTGACTGTATATGTGTTTCAGGATTTTGGACTCCTACAATTCATCTAGCATCTCAATCAGGTAACAAAACAAAGTTTAATGAAGATATAGATGCATTTATTCCTGGCATCTCAAAACAAAATGAAACTACTTTAGGAGCTGCTAATGGTGTATTTTCTCTTGAAGAAACTTTAAAAACTTCATTTCAAGCTGGAAATGAAATATCTAAAAAAATAACTAAAACTGATAAAAAAATTCCAATTCCAAATGTTGTTGAAAAAAAATCTTCTCAACATGATAAGTTTTGGTGTGTTCCTTTGCCTAAAGGAAAAAATTATAAAAGATTTTTGGATTTTCAAAATGATGTTGCTGTATCTGATATAGAGATTGCTTTAAGAGAAGGTTATAGATCAATTGAACATGTAAAAAGATATACAACACTTGGTATGGCAACTGACCAAGGTAAAACAAGTAATTTAAATGGTCTTCAATTAGTCTCTGAAATTGAAAACAAGGTAGTACCATCAGTTGGTCATACTACATTCAGACCACCATATACTCCCGTTTCTATTGGGGCGATAGTGGGTAGAGAAGTTGGTAAACATTCAAAACCAACAAGAAAATCGCCTATGCACTCATGGCATGAAAAAAATAACGCTGTTTTCGTTGATGCAGGAGTTTGGTTAAGACCTAGATATTATAAAAAAGGAAACGAAAATTTGTTTGAAGCGTCTAAAAGAGAGGCTAAAAATGTAAGATCAAATGTAGGTGTTTGTGATGTAACCACTTTAGGTAAAATAGATATAAAAGGTCCAGATGCAGCAGAGTTTCTAAATAGAGTTTATACAAATGCTTGGTTGAAGTTACCTGTTGGTAAAGCTAGATATGGGGTGATGTTACGAGAAGATGGAATTGTTATGGATGACGGAACTACTACTAGAATTTCAGAGAATCATTATCATATGACGACTACAACAGCTCAAGCAGCAAATGTTCTATCTCACTTAGAATATTACTTACAATTAGTTTGGCCTGAATTAAACGTTAATGTAGTTTCGACTACAGAACAATGGGCAGGAGCCGCTATTGCTGGGCCTAAATCAAGGGATTTGTTACAGAAATTATTTCCAAAATCTGATGTATCGAAGGAAGGTCTACCTTTCATGGGCTATATGGAGGGAGATTTATTTGGAGTTAAGGCTAGAATATTTAGAATTTCATTTTCAGGTGAACTTGCTTATGAATTAAACGTGGAGTCTGATAATGGGAATTTTATGTGGGAAAAAATTATGGAAGTTGGTGAAGAGTTCAAAATTCAACCTTATGGAACAGAAGCTTTATCTACACTAAGGATTGAAATGGGTCATGTTGCTGGTTCTGAGTTAGATGGAAGAACAATTCCATATGATAATGCTTTGGAGGGTCTAACAAGTAAAAAGAAAGATTTTATTGGTAAAAGATCATTACAAAGAGCCGCTTTTATAGCTGAAGATAGACAAAGAGTAGTAGGGGTTGTTCCATTAGACAAAAAAACAAGCATACCGGAAGGTTCTCATTTAGTAAAAGATGCTAACGCTCCATTACCAAATCCAAAATTAGGTCACATCTCAGCTTCATGTTGGAGCGTTGAATATGATAATCCATTTTCATTAGCAATTTTGAAAGATGGAAAAAATATGATTGGTAAAAAATTATTTGTAATGTCACCTCTCAAAAATAAAATTATTCCAGTAGAGATTGTTTCTTCACACTATGTTGATCCAAAAGGTGAGAGGGTAAGATCATGAGTTCAATTTCCTCTTTAGCAAATGTTCATTCATCAGGTAAATATGGTGATTATGAAGGAAAGAATGAGAAAGAACTTTTAAAAATTTCAGAAAGAAAAAATTTATTAATAGTTCAGATAGTGCAGTATAAAAATTCTAATATATTATGCGAAAGTATTGATCTTGATGGTTTAAAATTAAAAAATGAACCTTCTAACGTAATATATAATGATGATACAAGAATTTTATGGAACGGACCAAAGAACTGGTTTTTGGTATCCAAAAAAAAAGATTTGATTAAAAGTATTCTAAAAAATTTTAAAGAGTCAGATTTTGCTATCACGGACTTGTCACACTCAAGAGCTATAATTGAAATTGAGGGACAAAATACAAAAGAAATTTTAAAAAAAGGTTGTCCTTTTAACTTTAATATTTTAAAAAAAAACCAATCAATTAATTCTGTATTTAATGGCATAGCGTTTACTATTGATATGTTTGATGACAATCCAGATAAAGTAAGATTATTTACCTTGAGAAGTTTTGGTGAATCTTTGTACCACTCTATAACTGATGCATCTTTAGAGTTTGGCTATATATCAATTTAGATTATTTATTTCTTGTAGCGATATAAACTCCGATAGATGTAATAAAAAAACCTAATAAATCAACTTTATTCAATACTTCATCTAAAAAAAGCCAGGCCATAAAAGCAGATACTGCTGGAATTAAAAAAAATATTGATACTGTTTTACTAGCAGAATTTTTTTTAATCAAAAGCATTAGTATAGTAAAAGCACCAAAAGAAACTAAAAAAATTTGATGACTCATTGCTATAAAAAAAGTTTTTGAAAAATTAATATAAGGTTCTACAAATATTACTATCGCTAAACAGTGAAACAAACAACCACCAATAGCCTGATAAAAATTACTTACAGATAATGGTTGATTGTTACTTATTTTCTTTTGCCAAATAGTTGATGATGTGATAGCGATTAATGCAATTATTGTTGCTATAAATCCTAATGTAGGTATACTTGATCCTACATCTAGTCCCAAAACTAAAATAGCACCAAAAAAACCTAGAAATGCACCGACCCATTGTCTAAATGTAATTTTCTCTTTTAAAATTGGACCACTAAGTATATTAGTTAAAATTGGTTGAAGAGTAACGATTAAAGCTGCTATACTTGCTGGCATTCCAATAGAGATTGAAAAAAAAACACCGCCTAAATAAAATCCATGAAACAATACACCACTTAAAACAGATTCTATTAAGTTAGTTTTATTTATTTTTATAGAATTTTTTAGATAGAGTGAGAAAAAATAAAAACCTATAGCTACTATAAAAAACCTAAACGCTAATGCTGAAAAAGGATCACTGTTATCAACAATCGGCTTTGTAGTTATGAAAGCAGATGACCACAATAAAACGAAAATCAATGGATATACTCTGATCATTTTAGGTTTTATAAAAAAATTATGCTTACATTTGATTCTCAAATTTAGTTAAATTTGTCCATGAAAATTAAGCTTTTAAGTGAATTATTTAATTCTACCTTGAGTTGTATTTTAAAATGCTTAAGATTCTTTCCAATGATTCACAGAAAATTAATTTTAGGGTTATTTATTTTATCATCCTTAAGTGCTTGTACTGCACCTACGGCAATGTTAGGTCCAGCTTACACTTTGTCCACTACAGGTAATGTTATGCAAGCAGGTTTTTCTTACGGTTCAAGTGAACTAGTTACTATGTACACAGGCAAATCTCCAATGGATAATCTAAAAGAAATTACTTTAGAAGATCAAAAAAATATTAAAAAACAAACTTTAGAAAGTGATGATTTTATAACTTTAGTAGAATCAAGAATAAAAAAAACAAATTCAATTCTTAAATTATCTAGTCAATAATATTCAAAAAAATTAATTTTTTTTGATTTGTTTCCTTACACCACAGTTCATAACTTTCACAAATTCTCCATAAATGATTAAATGCTCTTTGTGAAATTTCAAGAGGGAAATGACTTTTAGTATAATATAAATCTGGAAATTGAATGAGTTGTTTTATCATCATTTCTTTTTGAATTTTTAATAGTCTTAATGTTTCATCAGGTATTTTTTTTTTAGTATTTTCATCAATAAAACTATTTTTTTTTAATTTTTCAAACCACTCATCATGAAACTTGCCACTGCTAATTCTTTTATAATTTTCACTTCCAATAAAATTTTCTATGGCATCTATATTAGAATATTCAGGATTTTTCTTTTTTATTTCTGAAATCTGTAAGTATATAATTTCTGCGACATATAAAATATATGGTCTTTCTTTAGTATCCATTATTTATTTATTATACTTTTTCATTGCAGAGTGGGCTAGTATAAGATTTGGATCTAAAAATATTTTTGAATTTTTTATAGTTTTAAAAGATTTAAAAGCAAATATTGCTATTGGAAGTTCTGTGCATCCAAGAATTATTTTTTTACATTTCTTTTTTGTTATTAAATAATTGATTGCAGGCTGAATGATTTTATTCGCATTTTTAACTTTACCCATTTTTACTAACTTAATTGCTCTATTGACTGAGTTTTTTTGAAGCGAATTATTTGGAACAATCAAATTATAATTCTTATCGAAAAATTTATTATATATTTTTGTTTTTATTGTTCCATCAGTTGCTAATAAACCAATTAATGAATTTTTTTTACAATTTTTTTGTGTATGGTTTAATACTTCTTTTGGCATGTTGATAATGGGAAGTTTAATTTTTTTTTGTAAATCATTATACCAATAGTGGGCAGTATTACATGGAATAACTATAAATTTACATTTACTTTTCTTTAATAATCTACAACCCTTTAATAAGCTTTTTAAAACTTTTAAATATTTTTCTTTATTTCTTTTGTTATTAATCTTATTTGACAGTTCACTGGTATGAGTACCTATAGACTCTGGTCTACCTGGAATATTGGATTTATTATATAGTAAAAATAATGGATAATCTTGATCAATTTTACCTCTGTATAAAATTGCTAATTTATTGCAGAAGTCGAGTCCAGCTTGTGTTCCCATACCTCCAAGAATACCAATCATAATTTAAATACCTTTATTCTCAGACTAAATTATTGGCTATAATAAATAAATCTATAATGAAAAATTTTATTTTATAGCCAATAAATTTTAATATGAAAATTATGCAGTTTTCAAGTTAACTGCTGAAGGACCTTTAGGACCATCTTCAACATCGAAAGTCAAAGCTTGACCCTCATCTAAACCGTTCATTCCAGCATCTCTTACTGCTGAAACATGTACAAACACATCTTTTTCTTTATCTTCTCTTTCAATAAATCCATAACCTTTGGTTGGATTAAACCATTTTACTTTTCCTTGTAGACTCATATTTTATTACTTTTTGTTTAGTTAATTTAATACTTATAATTAAGTAATTTTAGCTTTCTTTAGAATTTTATGGCTTTTGTCAACTAAATTGATCTATTTTTTGATTTTTAATTTTGATCGTTGCTAATAAGTTTTGTTAAATAAAGTGAATTAATATCTTTTTTATAGTGGGCAAATGGCTCACATAGTTCAAAATTACACATTTTAAATAGCTTTCTAGCAGGTTCAAAAAATTTTCCCGCACCTGTTTCAATGCTAATTCTTTTAATATCAAGTTTTTTTGCCTCATCAATAAGATGATTAATTACTTTTATACCATTACCTTTATTTCTAAAATTATCATGAACTCTTATGGATTTAAATTCACCGTGCTCTTTATTTAAAAATTTTAAAGCACCACAACCCAATAATTTTTCATTTTCCCACAAACTCCAGAATTTTATTGATGGTATTTTTAGGCCTGGTATGTCTAAAACATGAGCGCTACCTTGTGGTGATGCGGCTCTTAACTCAATAAAATGTTTAGTGAGCAACTCATTTACTTCTGGATGATCAAAATTTCCCTCAATAGATTTCAGCATTATACTAAAGTTGTTATATGGCCCATTTTTCTTTTTTCTTTAATTTCTTTTTTTAAATAATCAAAAAAAAATTCATTTTTATTGAATTTTATTTTTTGCCTGTAAGGCTCTATTTGAGTTCCAATAAGATTAATCATTTTAGCATTTGATATTTTCTTTAAATTTATTTTCTCAAGAGAACAAACTGCTCTGATATGGTTTTCAAACTGACTAATGTTATAAGCATTTATTGTTAAATGACCAGAATTATGAACTCTTGGAGCTATTTCATTTACATACAAATTTTCGTTTCTATCAATAAAAAACTCAACACATAAAGTTCCTATATACTTTAGTTCTTCAGCAATACTTATTGCCCATTCTTTAGATTGATTAAAAATTTTTTCATTTATATCAGCGGGTATTTTTGAATATTTCAAAATTTGATTTTCGTGAGTATTTTCTATTGGCTCATATATCTCATAACTATTATTTCCAAACCTTGTAATTATTACTGAAATTTCTTTTTTTAATTTTACAAGTTTCTCAAGTATATATTTTTTCGAAAAATCAATATTTAGATGATTTAAATCTTTAATATCATTTATAGGATACTGACCTTTTCCATCGTAACCCATGGTTACTGTCTTTAAAATTCCTGGAAGAAAATCTTTTAAGGACTCTAAATCTGATTTTTTTTCAATATACGTATATCTGGTAGTTCTGATATTTAATTTATTTACAAAATCTTTTTCTGCTAATCTATGTTGAATTAATCTATTTATAGAAGGTTTAGGTAAAACAGGTTTTTTTTTATTTATTTCATTTAAAGTTTCGTAAGGTATGTTTTCAAATTCATAAGTAATGATATTAACTTTATTAATAAATTCAAATATTTTTTCTTTATTATCGTATTTACCAAAAATAAACTCATCACAAAATTTTTCTGCTGGTGCGTCAACATCATCACAATATACTATCGTTTTTATATTAAGTTCTTTTGCAGCCATCGAAAGCATACTTCCAAGTTGACCACCACCAATTATACCCAAGGTTATTACTGACATTTTATTTTGGTCTTTTTTTTACAGATCTAGTTTGTGATAATCGAAAATGCTCTAATTTTTTTTTCACACTTAAATTATTGATAGCTAAAATAGAAGCTGCAAGCAAAGCTGCATTTATTGCTCCATCTTTTCCAATTGCCAAAGTTCCTACAGGTATTCCTTTGGGCATTTGAGCAATTGATAATAAACTATCTAGACCTTTAAGTTTTTTGCTTTCAATCGGAACTCCTAAAACTGGTAAAGTCGTTAGAGATGAAATCATACCTGGTAAGTGAGCTGATCCACCTGCTCCAGCGATTATAACCCCAAAGTTATTTTTCTTTGCTGAAATTGCAAATTCATACATTCTTTTTGGAGTTCTATGTGCGGAGATTATTCTAGTTTCAAATTTAATCCCTATATTATTGAGTACTTTTTTAGCTAATTTCATTGTTTTATAGTCAGACTGACTACCCATAACAATAGCAACTTTAAGATTTTTATTCTTTTTCATTCTCAATAAAGTTTGAACTTTATTTCAAAATTAAATTAAAATTTCAATAAAATAAATAGAATTTAAAAAAACATATTGATATGGTTTATATAATTAGCAAAAATGAAATTTAGAATTGATAATCTTCAATACTGCAACTGGACTAGAGAGGTATTTGAAATAAACAGAGAGGCAAATCTTGATGCTGTGCACGTTACAATAGTATACCATGAAGATTTTGATGAGTTAAAAGAACAAATTAAAGTATGGGAAAAACTACTCAAAGATAATTCAGATTTGATTTTTCTAGGGAAAGATTTTAAAGATATAGAGAAAGCAAATAGTGAGAAAAAAACAGCTATTTTTTTTGGTTTCCAAAATTGTTCTCCCATAGAAGATAATATTAATTTAGTTGAAAAAGTTCATCAATTAGGTTGTCGATTTATGCAACTGACTTATAACAATCAATCTTTATTAGCTACAGGTTGTTATGAAAAAATTGATAGTGGAGTTACAAATTTTGGAAAAGAAGTTATTAGAGAAATGAACAGAGTTGGGATTGTAGTAGACATGTCCCACTCTGCAGAAAAAAGTACTTTTGATGCAATAGAGTTAAGTGAAAAACCTATTGCAATTACTCATGCGAATCCAACTTTCTGGCACGCTGCTAAAAGAAATAAATCTTCAGATCTATTAAAAACATTAAGTGAAAGTGGTGGAATTTTAGGGTTATCGTTATATCCTCATCATTTAAAAGACAATACAAATTGTACTCTTGAAAGCTTCTGTGAAATGGTAGCTAGAACAACAGAAATAATGGGAATTAAAAATATTGGAATTGGTTCGGATCTTTGTTTAAATCAACCAGATAAAATTGTTGAATGGATGAGAAATGGAACTTGGTCAAAGAGTAAAAATTATGGAGAAGGTTCAAAAAACAAAACTGGTTTTCCAAAACAACCTGAATGGTTTAAAGATGCTAGAGGTTTTGTAAATTTAGAAGTAGGATTAAAAAAAATTGGTTTTTCTGAAACAGAAATCAACGGAATACTGGGTAATAATTGGTATAATTTTTATAAAACAATTTAGATATGAAAGTAGCGTTAAGAAGCCCTAACACCATTATGAAACTTTCGAGGCTAGGTTCTTTTCACCAGTCTAAACTATCTTTTTTGAGAAGTTTTCTTAGTGAATTTAAAGATTGGGAGTACGAAAGAAACTTATTTGATTTAGATAAAGATGGATTTGGTGTTGCGATTTATTCTTTTAAGAAAAGAGATAGAGTTTATTCTTTAATTTGTTTTGCAAATAAAATTAGCGATAATGAAAGGTCAGATAGAGTAATTGCTACAAAGTGGGATGCAGCTTTTACTTTACATGATGGAATTCCAAATAAAAAAGATATTGAAAGATTAAAAAAAGAGGTTCCAAGACAAGAGGTTGGTAGATTGTCTTACAAAGAGCTTACATTGTCTAGAGCTAATAAATCAGTTAGAGTTTTTGATCACGTTGTAAAATGTCTAAGTAATGGAGAACAACCTGATTTGAATTTATTAGAAAAAGTTGGTTATCTTTATCGAACAACAGCAGTTTATGGCTCAGGTAAATTTGGACTTGCTGATCGCTTTAGAATTAAAAATAGAGCTGAGATAAATGGGCCATTTAGATTAGAAATGATGTTAGTTTATTTAGTGAGGCAGTTTACATTTGATCAAGTCAATCATGTTGCAAAAAACAAAAATCCAAAAAAAGCTGTTAAATTAGATTTAAAGATTTGTAAAAATCTTGGAATCGGTAATTCCACTGGTTTGGGCATGGCTCCATTTATAGTGAATCATCCAACTTTATTAAATAATTGGATTCTTTGCAGAGAAACAGCTTTAAAAAAAATACGAGAAATTAAAAAAGTTAAAGAGTCTGATAGCAAACTTTTTAAAGAATGTGTAAAAAATTCAATTAAAAATATCATTAGCTGGAATACTGAAAGTGAATATCAATTAAAAAAAATTAGAGATTTATCAAAAGACGTAGATAGATTTATAACTTTTCTTGAAAAAAATTTTGATTTTAAAAAAGACTACCCATTCAATGAAATTTATATTTGGTTGGAAAAAGAAACCTGCGATGAATGCATAGAGTACATAGTATCAATTATGATGGAGCCTTATAGCGATATAGTTCAACCACTTGTAAAAAAAATGAGTTCTGAAGAAGAAAAATATTTTAATATTCCAACAGATCGAACAGTGGAAGAATTAAAAACTATTTTGGAAAAAAAATATCCTGACATATTAACAATAAATTTTAGTAACAAACAAAATTTTAAAAAATTTTGGTTTATTTCAAAAAATAAAGAGGAACCAAGAATTGCGGATCGATTTGAAGAACATGGTTCTGATCTTGAACAGCCATTGGCTATCGCAAGAGATATAAAAGAATTATATGATAAATTACTGTTATCAAAAAATAGCTTAACTATTGATGAGTTTTTAATTGATAATTCTGACTTGAGACATGTTGTTAGGAGAGCATTTATCATTGAAAAATTTCCTTACTCTGAAATTCAAGATAATACAATCAGTGAAAATACTGTTCCTATAGATATGTTAAGATTAAAATTATCTTTTTTTGGTGCTTTAAAATTTGATCCAAGATCTGATAAATGGTTAAGAATATGTATGTTTCAGGGCGCTCCACTCCCACATGAATTAAAAAATTATGATGAGCATTGGGTTTATAAATCTTAATTATAGTTATGAAATCTTTAAGTGAAATTGAAACAACCTCAAAAAGAGCAAGTCGTGCTGCAGGGTTTTCATGGGGTATAGCTGAAGAAGTTGGAAAATGTATAAGATTACTAGAACTATTTGGTTTACCAGGTATAAAAAATTTAAATGAATATTTAGATAATAGGGAGATTGAAAATTTTGAAACTTTATTTTCAATTAGCAAGAATAATAAATCGAGTGCAAAATTTTTTTGCCCAATTAATCTTGGAGTAAATTTCCTAGATCAAGTAAAAAAATTAGAAAAATTTAATAATATATCATTTGAGAAAATTGCTTATCCAATTTTATTAATACCTTTTTTAAGCAGAAGTTCAGAAATTGTTGGAAAGAGGATATCATTTAATTTTGATGAAAATAATTTTTTATTGAATTTTAATATAAATATATCTTCTAATTTTCTTAAAAAAGAATTTCCTAGTGTTGCAAAAAGTGTTGAGATAAATTTTTTAGAAAATGAAGATAGTTTTTCAAATAAAGATTGGTCAAGTTTGTATGCTTTATCAGAAGACACATTTGTTGAGGAAACTGACAGTTTAAAACAGGGAGCTGCGGGTGCAGGATTAACAGATAATGATTAAAGGAAAAGATATCAAAGAGAAAGATTTAAAAGACTTAGATGATATATGTGATGAATGTAGAAAAAAAGATGAAAGTGTTTCACAAAATCTCATATTAACTGGTTTTAAAATTTGTAAGTCTTGTAGAGTTTCAAAAACAATCTTTCCAATCTAGCTTACTACACCACTGTAATTTTGAAATAGTGATAAAATATAAACAAAAAAGATAATGTGGGGCGTTAAGGATATTAAAGCAGGTTTAAAATAGTTTTCATTATTAAAGAAAATTTTTAAACCTATTATTAAAGACACATTGTACCAAATGTAAGTAACAATAGAAAAAAATAACAATGAAGGACTTAAGATTAAAAAATTTAATAACAATGGTACTTTTGAAAATGCAACTAAAATAAGAATTTTTCTGTAATTACATTTTGTTTTTTTACTTGGAAACAGCACAACACCAACGAAGAACAGATAAGTACTTTTAATTATCCACATTATTACTGCTGTAATTATTACTACTTTTAAGGAAGGACCCTGTATAATTCCTAGTTTGAAATTAGCACTCATGTAATTTAAAAATGAACTATTTGGAATAATACTTATTATTGAACCCAATAAGATAATTGCTAAAGCAAAATAGATGGATGCCTGATCAAAATTTTTTTCATTTTTATAAAATTCTTTATTTAAACTTAAAATTTGAATACAAATTTTAGTAAACTCTTGAAAAATCATTTTTTTTTATTTTTTTGCTCTTTGTAAGATACGATTAATGGGAATATTATTAAAGCAATAGCTATAATAATGCAAATTACTATTAAGAAACCTTTTGTCATTTAAGATAATGGGGGAGTAAACTCCCCCAAAATCAGATTAACCTTTTGAAACTTCTCTTGTATTAGCGTTGAAAGACTCTTTAAATGGAATATCAACAATAACTGCATCTACAGGTTTACCTGGAGTATCAGAGTATTTTTCAGGCAAATGGATTTTATATTTTGTTCCAACCTTACCTTTTGGAAATCCATTTGCATTTAATGTCCCATCAAAAGGAACATATCCCATTGCAATGTTTGTTTTCTTTTCAGGATGCCACCATGGTGAAGTAATGAAACCAACTGGATCTCCACCACTTTCATTTGATATTAACCAAAAATCTGGCGCATAATCATCAATAGGTTTTCCACCTAACTCCAACCCAACCAATTGAAGTCTGTATGGTTTCTTACCATCCTTAAGTTCTTTACCCATTTTTTCAAGTGCAGCTTTACCAACATAGTCAGAAGTTTTGTTCCATTCACCTTTTCCTGATAAAGAAACCTGATAGCCTAAGTTACATTGATAAGGATTATGCTGCATATCCATATCTTGCCCCCAAGATAAAATACCAGCTTGGATTCTTCTGTGGTGTGCAGGTGCAATAACCATAAGCTGGTGTTTTTTTCCAGCTTCAAGCACAGCATTCCACATGTCATCAGCATATAAAGTTGCATCTCGTAGATAAATTTCATAACCAGCTTCTCCAGAAAAGCCCGATTGAGAAATCACACAACTTCTTCCAGCAACTTTAACTTCAGCTAAACCATAAAATGGCATATTTTCTAAATCAACTTGATCACCTAACAAATCTTTCATCAGAGCTTTTGATTTTGGACCTTGTATTTGAACCGGACATGCATCGATTTCTTGAATGGTGCAATTAAATCTTCCATCTGCATTAACACCCTGTAAATACATACCAATATCAGAGTCTGATAATGAAAACCAAAACTCATCTTTAGAAATTCTTAAAAGAATTGGATCATTTAAAACCCCACCATAAGCGTTACATAAAATTACATACCTTGCTCTCATTGGTGAAATTTTTGTTGCATCTCTTGTTATAACATAATCAACAAATTTTTCTGCGTCTGGACCTTTAACTTGAATTTGTCTTTCAACTGCAACATTCCACATTGTTACGTGATTAACAATTGCATCGTATTCAACCATTGCACCACCATCTTCTGGTTTTACATATCCTCTTGGATGGTAAATACGATTATATACTGTAGCTCTCCAACAACCTGCTTGCATTGATAAATGCCAATAAGGTGATTTTCTTACTCTTGTTGAAATTAACATTTCGACTTTTGTTGGTCCACTTTGTCTTAAATTGTATGGTACTTTTCGATCTGATTGATCAACAGAAGTAACATGTTTTAATTTTGTATAGTCAAACTCTTTAGACATAACCATTCTCCTTCAACCACTTGTTAGTTTCCTTCAAGCCGCCGAATGTATAAATGTGGAAGAAATCAGTGTGTGATTTAACTTTCCCAATTAAATCATTTGGGTCTTTAGGTTTTAATAAATCTAACGCCTTACTAAAATTAGATTTAAGAAAATTTATGGAATTTTTTGCCCCAACAATATTAGCAAATTTTATTAAACTTGATATTTTTAGAGGTCCAGTAATTCCTACATGCACTGGTATGCTTTGTTTAGATATAAAATCTATAATAGGTTGGGGATCTAATAACCACTGAGTAACTATATAATCCGCATAAGGCTTTTTATCTATCATAGCTTTTTCTAAATCTGAGTCGGATATATCAGGACTCCCCTCTGGGTGTCCAGCAATTCCTATTGTCATCTTCTCAAAATAACCAGTCTCTAAAAGTTGAAATGAGCTATCAAATTTACCTAAAGGTTCTCGACCTCCACCAATTATTAATACTTGTTTAACTCCCCCATCCTTACATCTCGAAACATAATCTTTTAGCTCTTTTTCGTTATGCATTGATCTTGCTGGAAAATGAGGCACTGGGTTAAACCCTTTTTTTACAAGCTCAACTGCCTGTTGAGCTGTGTCTTTATAGTCTCCACCAGGCAACATGGTAATATAAACATCATTGACCGGAGGTACCGTTGATAGGTCAGTTTTGGGACTAATTTCCAAAGAAAATTTCATTTCATGATCATTATATTTTTTAAAAAAGCTGTCAAAGAAATTCATTTGAGGATGTGGCGAAATTTGTTGCCAAAAATTATGCCCATGATAATTTTTTTTGTGGATCAAAATCTTAAAAAAATACCCCTTTCAGAAATATTAGATATTAAGAAGCTTAATAATGTTGATAAGCCGATAGTCTCAGCTAATGGTTTACCTAATGAATGTTACATAAATGATGACTATTTAGCACATGAAAGAGAAAAGGTTTTTTTTAATAAATGGACTGTAATTGGAGTGGGAAGCTCAATCCCTAATCCTGGAGACGTTAAACCTCACAATTTATTAGGAATTCCACTAATCATGATAAGAGACAAAGAGATGAAGATTCGAGTTTTTCATAATGTTTGTAGTCATAGAGGTTTCAAGCTTATAGATGAACCATGTACTCTAAAAAATGTAATAAGATGTCCATATCATTCTTGGTCCTATAATTTTGATGGAAAACTTGTATCTACACCACACATCGGTGGTTTAAACAAACATCGATCAGAAAATTTTGATAATCAAATGAGTAATTTAAAAGAAGTGAGAGCCCAAATTTGGATGGATATAGTTTTTGTAAATATTAATTCAAATGAGATTGAATTTAAAGAATATATTAAACCTTTAGAAAAAAGGTGGTCGAATTTTATAAATGATGAGGATCATAAAACATTAATTCATTCAAATGATTATGGATATTTTGAATTAAACGTTAAATGTAATTGGAAATTTGCAATTGAAAATTACTGCGAAAGTTATCATTTACCAACAATTCATCCTGGGTTGAATAAAGTCTCTAATATAAATGATCATTATCATATCCAGGGATTACCTAACAGATTTGCTGGTCAAGGAAGTAAAAAGTATGAACAGCCAGTAAAAGGAAATAAAAAATTTAATATTTTTCCTAACTGGGATAAAAGTATGCTGAAAAATTCTGAGTATGTAGCTATATTTCCAAACGTGATGATAGGATTACATATTGATCACTTTTATGTTTTTTGGTTAGAGCCTTTGACAACGAACAAAACTAAAGAACATATGCAGATTTATTATATAGGTAATGATAGTGCAAATGGAAAAGAGTTAAAAGAATTAAGGAAAGAAAACTCAAGATTTTGGAAAGATGTTATGTTAGAAGATATAAATGCAATTGAAGGAATGCAAAAAGGAAGAAGCTCACCAGTTTATAATGGCGGAAATTTCTCACCCATTATGGATCAACCAACTCATCAATTTCACAGATGGGTAGCAAATAATATAATGAGTTAGAGGTTATATGGCACTCAAGGATGTTGGAAATAAAGTTCCTATTTATAAACTTAAAACAACTGATGAAGTTATGAAGTACTATGATGAATGGGGTGAGGAGGACAAATATAATAAAGACATGGTGGAATGGAACTATACAGGACCAAAAGAAACAGTAGATATCTTTAATAAATATACATTAAATAAAGAAATACTTATTTTTGATGCTGGATGTGGTACAGGATTAGTTGGATTGGAGTTAAAAAAATATGGATATAAGAATTTTCATGGAGCTGATCTTTCACAAAAATTATTAGATACAATACCTCAAAATCTTTATCAAAAATTAATTAAAGCTGATTTAAATAAACCAATTGAAATTAAAGATGATTTTTATGACTCAGTAATGTGTGTTGGAACTTTTACTTTTGGCCATGTTAAACCTCAGGCTTTAAATGAATTTGTAAGAATAACTAAAAAAAATGGATTAATTTGTTTTACAATAAATGAGGGTATTTATATGGAATATGGTTTTGATAAAAAGATTGATACGCTTAAAAAAGAAGGTAAATGGAAAGAGTTAGAATTTTTTAAATCTGATTATATTGCGAGTAAAAATGTTAATGCATGGCTTGGATTATATAAGGTGAATAAATGAAAATTATATTGATTATGGGATTACCTGGATCGGGTAAAACAACTTTAGCTACTGAACTGGTTCCATTGTTAAATGCTGAATGGCTAAATGCTGATAAAGTCAGAGCGGAATATAATGATTGGGATTTTTCTGAAGAGGGTAGAGTAAGACAAGCAAATAGAATGAGAGATTTAGCAAATAAATTGAAAAAAGAGGGTAATTATGTAGTGGCAGATTTTGTTTGTCCAACTAGAGAGGCCAGAAAGTTATTTGGTGCTGACTACACAATATGGATGGACACAATTGAAAAAGGTAGATTTGATGATACTAATCAAATGTTTGTTAAGCCAATAAATTTTGATTTTAAAGTAAATACGTTTGATGCAAAAAATTGGTCTAAAAAAATTATTAAGGAGATACTTAAGTGAGTTATAATTGGGATAATAAAAAACCAACGGTCCAAATGCTAGGAAGATGGCAACCATTTCACGATGGTCATTATACTTTGTTTAAAGAAATAATAAAAAAAACAGGTCAAGTATGTATTCAAATAAGAGATGTTCAGGGAGTAGATGACAATCCTTTTGATTTTGAAACTGTTAAAAAAAATATAGAGGACAGACTTAATCCAGAATTTCAAGGACGATTTAAAATTATGTTAGTCCCAAATATTACAAATATTTGTTATGGAAGAGGTGTTGGTTATAAAATTGAGGAGATAGTTTTGCCAGAGGAAATCCAGAAAATTTCAGCTACTAAAATAAGAGCGAAAATGAGAGAAGAAGGTAAGCTCAAATAGTATTTTGATGAATATAAAGGTTAAAAATCTTATAGACGGCATATCAATTGTTATTATTAATGAACCTAAAACTTACAATTCATTATCATTTAGAAATTTAAATGGTTTAATTAAAGTTTTCAAAAAACTAGACAAAGATAAAAAAACAAAAGTAATAATTTTAGAAGGATCAGGAAAGGGTTTTAGTGCTGGCCACAATCTTAAAGAAGTTAAAAATCTAAAAGTTAAAAACAAATATCAAAAATTGTTTAATCTTTGTTCAAAATTAATGCTTCAAATTGTTGAGGGAAAAAAACCAGTCATAGCCAAAGTCCATGGAGCCGCTTATGCTGCTGGTTGTCAATTAGTTGCCAGTTGTGATTTGGCTTATAGTACAAAAGAGGCTTTATTTGCAACACCAGGTGTTAATATAGGATTATTTTGTAGTACGCCAATGGTTGCGGTTAGCAGAAAAATAAACAGAAAGCCAATGATGAAAATGTTGTTAACTGGAGAACCAATTAAAGCAAATTATGCAAAGGAAATTGGTTTGATAAATGATTATTTCTCTAAATCAAAATTGAATAGTGAGGTCTTAAAAGTTGCGAAAAAAATTGCGTCTAAATCAAACTTAACAATTAAAATTGGTAAGCAAGCATTCTATAAGCAGTTAGAGATGCCTTTAAGAAAAGCTTATTCATACACAAGTAAAATGATGACAATAAACATGATGGCAATGGATGCAAAAGAGGGTATTTCCGCTTTTTTAGAAAAAAGAAAACCAAAATGGAAAAATAAATGAAAATAAAAAATATTATGACTATTATTTTGATAATTGTTGGACTTTATTTTATTTTTGCTTTCAGAGATCATAATTTTAAAAGAGCTATAGATGCTTGTATTGCAGGAAGTCAAAAATTAGAAAAACCTATGACTGTTCAGGAAGCTAAGAAGTTTTGTGAAGATGAAATTATAGGTGGAAAGTAAAAAATGAAAAACATAAAAGAAATTTTAGAAAAATATAAAAATATAGCTCTGGTTGGTGCCAGCAAAGATTTAACAAAAACCTCTTCAATTGTTATGAAATATTTACAAGAATATGGATTTAAAGTTTATCCTGTTAATCCATCTATGAAAGGAGAAAAAATATTAGGCGAAGAAGTATTTGGAAACATTACTGAAATTAATAATCCGGTTGAAATAATCGATGTATTCAGGCCATCTAATGAAGTGATTGAAATTGCAAAAGATGCTGTAAAAATTAATGCAAAAGTTTTATGGTTACAATTAGACATTAAAAGTAAAAAGGCAAAAAAAATTGTTGAGGCAAATAATATAATGTACATAGAGAATAAATGTACAAAGATTGAATTTGAAAAATATTTTAATTAATGAAAAAAATATTTCTTATTTATGGACATTATGATGATAAATCTTTTAATGCTGCTATTAGAGACACTTTTGTTAAGACTGTCAAAGACAAAGGTCATACAGTTGATATTATTGATCTATATAAGGAAAAATTTGATCCAGTTTTTGCGGGTGAAGAACCAGATGATGTAGTTTTAAATCATAGAAAGAGAATCGATAATTGTGATACAATAGTTTTGATAGCTCCCATTTGGAATTTTAGAATGCCAGCAATTGTTGAAGGTTGGATAGATAAAGTTCTAGCTCCACCTTGGGCATTCAGATTTAAACAATTGTGGGGTAACTATGGATACCCAATAGGAAACCTTAAAGACAAAAAAGCAATTATCTTTTGTACTTATGGTTCACCAAGATTAGCTATAACAACATTTTTTCTAAATTTACCTATTAGAAGATTAAAAAGAGGAGTTTTTCATATGTGCGGCATTTATAATATCAATTATAGAAGATATTTTGCTGTACCATTTGTGAGTGATAAAAAAAGAGAAGAATTTCTTATCGATGTTAAAAAAACTGCACTTAACGTTTAGTGTTGTATTAATTTTTCTATTAAATATATCCTCATTAAAAGCAGAATTAAAAACTCCAAACAACTCAATTTTACCAGCTGAAGTTATTAAAATTCAATTAGTTGGACTTATGAACAATGATGAAAAATTTAAGGATAGTGGTATCGAACAAACTTGGAATTTTGCACATCCAGAAAATAAAAAGTTTACTGGTCCACTGCCTCATTTCAAGATGATGATTAAAGGTAGATCTTATCAGATGCTACTAGATCACTTGAGTCATACAATTACCAAAATAGGGAATGGTGACAAATGGGCTCAATTTGAGGTTATAATTTTAGATAAAGAAAAAATTTATCATAAATTCAACTGGCAGGTCGAAAAATATACAGATGAAGGGCCTTTGAAAGATTGTTGGCTGACCACAATGGTCTCTAGTCCTATTCCATTAGGAAGTTCTATTTGATTATTTACAATACAATTTTGTTTCGTAATGAATAAAAATTTAGTAGAAATCCATTAATGAAAACTAAAACTAAAGTAGTAGTTGTGGGCGGAGGAGTAGTCGGTGTAAGTGCTCTTTATCATCTTGCAAAAAAAGGATGGTCAGATGTAGTTCTTGTCGAAAGAAAAGAATTAACTTCAGGCTCAACTTGGCATGCCGCTGGATTATTACCTCTTTTTAATATGAGTTACTCTGTCGGACAACTTCACAAATACGCAGTTGATCTTTATAAAAAATTAGAAGAAGAAACTGGAAAAAATGTTGGTTTTAGTGTTGTATCAAATATTCGTTTAGCAAGTACCAAAGATAGAATGGATGAATATCATCAATATGCTGGTGTGGCAAAAACTATTGGTGTTGATGTAAAATTTTTAACACCTAAACAAGTTAAAGAAATTTGGCCATTGTGTCATACAGATGATTTAGTTGGAGCTATTCAACATCCGGAGGATGGATATATTCAACCAGCAGACTTAACTCAAGCACTTGCCACAGGTGCAAGAAATAGAGGTGCAGAAATTTATAGAAACACGACTGTCTTGAATATGAGACAAACTAAAAATGGGTGGATTGTTGAGACAGATAAAGGTTCAATTGAATGTGAACATGTAATTTCTTGTTCAGGAAATTTTGCAAGACAAACTGGAGAAATGGTCGGTTTAGATATTCCAGTAATACCAGTCGAACATCAATACATTGTGACAGAACCACACCCTGAGATCCAAAAAAGAAAAAAAGAGGGCCTTCCAGAGATGGGAGTATTGAGAGATAGTGATAGTAGATGGTACATGAGAGAAGAGGCAGGCGGATTAATTTTAGGTCCATACGAAGATGGAGCACCCGCGTGTTATATTGAAGGTCCATCAAAAGAATCAGAATATGAGTTATTTCAAGAAGATCTAGATAGACTCGCCCCGCATATTGAGGGAGCAATACATAGAGTGCCAGCATTTGGTGAGGTAGGTGTTAAAAAAGTTTATAATGGAGCAATTTGTTATACTCCAGATGGCAATCCAATAGTTGGACCGGCCTGGGGTTTAAAAAATTTTTGGATTAATGAAGGACATAGTTTTGGGATCACAGCTGCTGGTGGAGCAGGATGGCAATTAGCTGAATGGATTATTGATGGCGAACCAACTATTGATATGCTTGGTGTAGAACCACGACGTTATGGAAATTATGCAACAAAATCTTACTTAAAGGCTAAAAATGAAGAAGCATATAGCCATGTTTTTATTGTTCATTATCCTGATGAAGAAAGACCAGCAGCAAGACCTTTAAGAACTTCGCCTTGTTATGAAAGAATGAAAAATCTAGGTGCTGTTTTTGGACAAAAATTTGGATGGGAAAGACCAAATTTTTTTGCAACTGATGGAATGGAACAAAAAGATGACTGGTCATTTAGAAGATCGAAGTGGTTTGATGCAATAAAAAAAGAATGCGAAAATGTTAAAAAGAACGTTGGTCTTCTAGATATGACGGCATTTGCAAAATGTAGAATTAAAGGCCCTAAAGCTGAAGAGTTTTTAGATTTTTTAGTTGCGAATAAACTTCCTAAAAAAATTGGTAGAATTAATTTATGTCATGCACTTAACACTAAAGGTGGAGTACATTCAGAATTTACGATTATGAAAGAGGCAGAAAATAGTTATTATCTTGTTTCTGCGGGTGCAAACTTAAGATTAGATCATGATTGGATACAAAAGTGGATGCCCACAGATGGCTCAGTAATATTTGAAGACCTCACCAACAGTACTGGTGTATTGGTTGTTGCAGGCCCCAAAGCTAGAGAGTTAATGCAAAAAGTTTCAACTGATGATTTTTCAAATGAAAACTTTAAATGGCTAACAGCTAAAAATGTTAATGTAGGATATGCTCCAGTTAATGCAATGAGAGTAAATTTTGTTGGTGAACTAGGCTGGGAATTACATCATCCTATTGAGTATCAAAATCATATTTTTGACAAATTAATGGAAGCTGGTAAAGATTTAAGCATCAAACCATTTGGTATAAGAGCAATGAATAGTTTAAGAGTTGAAAAATCTTATAAACTTGTTGGAACTGAATTATCAATTGAATACTCACCATATGAGTCCGGTCTAGATAGATTTATTCATCCAAATAAAGGAAATTTTATTGGTCTTGAAGCACTAAATAAATGGAGAGAAAAAGGTTTTGAAAATAAATTAGTAACTTTAGAAGTTCACAATACAACTGACTCAGACGTATTAGGCAACAACCCAATTTATAAAGATGATAAAGTAGTTGGAAGAGCAACAGGTGGTGAATACGGATTTAGATTAGATAAATCAATTGCGTTAGCAATGGTTAAACCTGATTTAGCAAATGTTGGAGAAAAACTTAAAGTTGATATTCTTGGAAAAATGTATGAAGCTACGATACTTGAGGAAAGCCCATATGATGCAGAAAATAAATTGTTGAGAGCTTGATGAAAATTTTAGTCGCAGTAAAAAGAGTAATTGATTACAATGTTCAAGTTAGGGTTAAAGAAGATAATACCGGTGTTGTTACAGATAATGTAAAAATGTCCACTAATCCTCCAGATGATAACGCAATAGAGGAAGCGGTAAAAATTAAAGAAGCAGGTAAAGCAAATGAAGTTGTTGCAGTTAGTATTGGAGAAGACAAAGCTCAGGAAACTGTCCGTAAAGCTTTAGCAGTAGGAGCTGATAGAGGAATCTTAGTTAAGGTTGATGGCACAATAGAACCATTAGCAGTTTCAAAAATATTACAAAAAATTGTTGAAAAAGAAAAACCAGATTTAGTTTTCATGGGTAAACAAGCTATTGATGACGATTGTAATCAAACAGGTCAAATGTTAAGTGCTTTATTGAATTGGCCTCAAGCAACTTTTGCGTCAAAAATTGAAATAAAAGATAAAAAATTGGAAGTTACAAGAGAGATTGATGAAGGGCTTGAGACAATTGAAATAAATATACCAGCAATTGTCACATGTGATTTAAGATTAAATGAGCCAAGATATGCCTCGTTACCAAATATTATGAAAGCTAAGAAAAAACCTATTGAACAAATAAATGCGTCAGATTTAGGAGTGGATACTTCACCAAGAATCGAGCAAATTAAAGTTGAAGAACCACCTAAAAGAAAAGCTGGAATTAAAGTTTCTAGTGTATCTGAATTGGTTCAAAAATTAAAAAATGAAGCGAAAGTAATATAAATGTCAGTTTTATTGATAGCAGAACATAATAATAAAGAGTTAAGACCTTTTACACTTAATGCTGTGACTGCTGCTTCGCAGATTGATTCAGATGTTCATGCAATAGTTATTGGTCAAAACTGTGACAGTGCTGCAAAAGCCCTATCTGAATTACCTTTAGTCAAAAAAGTTATTCACGTAGAGGCAGCTTATTATGAAAATTTTGTTGCTGAAAATTTTGCACCTGTGATTATTAAATTAGCGAATAATTATTCTCATATTGTTTGCTCAGCAAATACATTTGGAAAAAATTTAATGCCTAGAATTGCAGCTGCATTAGACACATCACAAATAAGTGACATCATTAAGGTGATTTCTTCAGATACTTTTTTAAGACCAATTTATGCTGGAAATGCTTTTGCAACCGTTAAAAGCAAGGATGTAAAAAAGTGTATTACAATTAGACCCACTTCATTTGATCCATGTGAAAGTTCAGGTGGGTCGGCTCTGATTGAGAAAGCTGAGCCAGGGCAAGAATTTGGACATACAAAATTTATTAAAAGAGAAGAAATTAAATCTGATAGACCAGAACTTGGTACAGCAAGAGTAGTAATTTCTGGAGGAAGAGGAATGCAAAGCGGAGATAATTTTAAATTGATTACATCAATTGCTGATAAATTGAATGCAGCAATTGGAGCCTCTAGAGCTGCAGTTGATGCCGGATATATCAGTAACGACCATCAAGTAGGTCAGACTGGTAAAGTAGTAGTTCCAGATTTATATATTGCAGTTGGTATATCAGGAGCTATTCAACATTTGGCTGGAATGAAAGAAAGTAAAATTATTGTTGCAATAAATAAGGATGGAGAGGCACCTATATTTAGTGTAGCTGACTATGGTTTAGAAGCTGATCTTTTTGAAGCTCTTCCACAATTCTTAGAGGAATTGAATAAATTAAACACTATACAAAAATAATAAAATCTGTAAGAAATTGAATTATGTCCAGAGAGACAATGGAATATGATGTTGTTATAATTGGTGGAGGTCCATCGGGGCTTTCAACTGCAATAAAATTGAAACAACTCAATCCCGAATTAAATGTTTGTCTTTTAGAAAAAGCCTCTGAAATAGGTGCGCACATTTTAAGTGGAAATGTATTTGAAACCAGAGCATTAGATGAATTATTACCTAATTGGAAAAATTTAAATTCACCAATCAAAACAAAAGTAACCAAAGAAAAATTTTTATTTTTAGGGAAAACTAAATCTTTGAGTTGGCCTACATGGTTACTACCGTCTGTTCAACAAAATCATAAAAATTATATCATAAGTTTAGCTAATTTATGCAGATGGCTCGCAGAACAAGCAGAGGCTCTAGGAGTTGAAATTTTTCCAGGTTTCCCAGCAAGTGAAATATTATATGACGATACCGGTGCAGTAAAAGGTGTGGTAACCCAAGACATGGGTATTGATAAAGAAGGAAATAAAAAAGATAGTTTCGAACCTGGAATGGAACTTTTAGGAAAGGTAACAGTATTTGCAGAGGGTTGCAGAGGTCATTTAGGAAAACAATTAATTAAAAAATTTGAATTAGATAAAGGTAAAGATCCTCAACAATATGGAATAGGTTTTAAAGAAATATGGGAAATAAAAGAGGAAAATCATCATGAAGGTTTGGTAATGCATACTGCCGGATGGCCATTAACAAATGATACTTATGGTGGAAGTTTTATGTACCACGCAGAAAATAAACAAATCTTTCTTGGTTATGTAATTGGTCTAGATTATAAAAATCCTCATCTATCTCCATTCGATGAATTTCAAAGATTTAAAACTCATCCGACAATCAAAAAAATTATCGAAGGTGGAAAAAGAATTTCTTATGGCGCAAGAGCGTTGATTGAAGGAGGTTTCCAAAGTTTACCTAAAATGTTTATGCCGGGAGCATTAATTATTGGTTGTGACGCAGGCACATTGAATATGCCTAAAATTAAAGGATCACATACAGCGATGAAGAGTGGAATAATTGCTGCAGAGACGATTAATGAACATATAAAAGATAATAAAGATTTATCTGTTTTTGAGGAAAAATTAAAAAAAAGCTGGTTATATAAAGAACTTTATGAAGCGAGAAATGTTAAACCAAGTTTTAGTTGGGGATTAATTTTAGGGATCATATTTACAGGAATAGACCAGATATTATTTAGAGGAAAATTACCTTTTACTTTAAAACATGCTCATGCTGATCATGAGACATTAAAATTAGCGAGTGAAATGCCAAAAATAGACTATCCAAAGCCTGATAATGTTATAACTTTTGATAAAACAAGTTCTGTATATTTAACAGGAACAAACCATGTTGATAATCAACCAGTGCATTTAAAATTAAAAGACCCTTCTTTACCAATAAATTATACTTTAGAAAAATTTGATGAACCTGCTCAAAGATATTGTCCCGCTGGTGTTTATGAAGTTCAAAAAGAAAATGGTACTAATAAGTTTGTTATAAATTCTCAAAATTGTATCCATTGCAAAACTTGTGACATCAAAGAACCTTCCCAAAATATTACTTGGGTTACACCAGAAGGTGGTGGTGGTCCAAAATATGGGAATATGTAGTTAAGATAGGTCTATAGCAAATTTTTTTAAAGTTTCGATAGGTAAAATTTTTAAAGTGTTTTCATGCGTGCTCTTTAAATATATTGGACAACCTTTTCCTGCTTCTACAGCTCTTGCATACCAACTCGCACATACACACCATCCATCACCATCTTTCAGTCCTGGAAAACCAAATTCTGGATGGGGAGTAATCAAATCATTGCCAGCTTGTTTGCACCATTCTAAAAATTCTGTATTTACTTTTGCACATACAGTATGAACTCCATGATCATTTTTGTCAGTATTGCAACATCCATCTCTATACCATCCAGTTAATGGATCTAATGAGCATTCTTCTAGAGTTTCACCTAATACATTTTTTTGATTTTTTTTTTTAGTCATGTTTAGTTATTATTTTTGATCAAAAACATTGAATATTTCATCATTTATCATTGCATTAAAAGAAACCGATCTTCTCTCCTCATCAGTACCTGAAAAAGGATATACTGTATGCATCAAGTAATTTGGAAAAAAATAAAAATCTCCTACTTTTGGTGTGACTGTATAAGTTGACTCTTGCATAAACATTTTAGATCCATGCACGAGTGCAAGTTTACCATTTTGATTATTGACTTTGGTTTTTTGGTGATATTCACCAAAATTTTTTGGAAGTTTTAAATATCCTACTCCAGACAAATGACCACCATGCGTGTGAATTGGGTTATATTCATTTTGAAACTGTCTAACTATCCAAGTTGCAGTAAGTTTAAATTTTGTAATTTCTTGATTTAAAGTTTGTTTAATCCATGTTTTTGTACAAGCACTTAAAAAATTTCCCCATTTACTTTTTTTAACAAATTCTTCTTCCAAAGCAAATTCCTGTTGAACATTACCAGCAAGGTTTTTACCATGATCTAATATTTTACTTTTTTTTTCATTATTAATTATTTGATCAACATAATTGTTCAAATTATTAATTATTTCTTCTGGCATTGTAACTTTACAAATTACTGGGCCAAAAGGTCTTATAAATTTAAAATTAATTTCTGAACTCATTTAAATTTTAGTTGGGTTTAATTACCCCTTGTCTTTTCCATAAACATTATAAATATTTTCATCTATATCAGCATTGAAGGATATAGATCTTCTTTCTTCTTCGGTTCCTTTAAATGGAAAAACTGCGTGCATTAAATAATTTGGAAAAAAATAAAAAACTCCAACCTCTGGTTTAATGCTATACACTGATTGACTACTAAACATTCTTGCACCATGCATCAATTCAAGAATGCCTCCTTTATACGCTTTATTATCTTTTTTTTGTTTATGAGTGCCTAGATCCTTTGGAACTTTTAAAAATCCAGCACCAGATATATGTCCAGAATGCCAGTGAGTTGGATTGTATTCATTTTCAAATTGTCTAACTACCCAAGTATCTCGCATTCTAAATTTTGTTATCTTACTTTTCATCTCTATTTCAGTCCATTTAGACACACATGAGGTTAAAAATTTAGCCCATCCGCTTGATTCCATAATTTCTTTTTCTAATTTAAATTCTTGTGTCACGTCACCTACAAGATTTTTACCATGATCTAACTGTAAAGATTTTTTTTCATCTGCTATAATATTGTCTATGTAATTATTTAAATTTTCAACTACACTCATTGGCATTCTTGCTTTGACTATAGATGGTCCAAAAGGTTTTATGATATGTATTTGTCCTTCTTCCATATTATATTTTTGTAGGGTTTGATTGTCCTTTATAAACTTTTTTGGGATCAAATTTTTTTTCTTTTTCCAAAAATTTCATTTCAATTTTTCTACCATTTTCTATTACTCCCATAGGTATTGATCTATAAAAACAAGAACGATAACCAACATGGCAACTAGCACCATTACCAATATCTACTGTTAGCCATATTGAGTCTTGATCATCATCGATTCTTATTTCTTTAACTTTCTGAATAAAACCACTAGTTTTACCCTTATGCCAAATAGAGTTTCTAGATCTACTAAAATAATGAGCTTCTTTAGTTTCAATTGTTTTTTTTAATGCTTCAACATTCATATATCCGTGCATAAGAATATCTTTTGTTGTAGCACACATTGTAATAACTGGTATTAGGCCATCATTATCAAATTTTGGTGAAAGTAGATTTCCCTCTTCAATTTCAACTACATTTTCTCTTTTTTTGAACATATTCGGTAATTATGTAGCACATATATAGATATATTAAATATTTTAAAAATAAGCATTTATAGGTATAAAACACCCAATGAAACTTGTTAAAAACACGGAAGATAATAAACAGTTTAAAAAAGTATCTGATCAAGAGGCTGAAGAGGCTTTTAGAACAATCCTTTCTTGGATGGGTGAAAATCCTAATAGAGAAGGTCTACTGGAAACACCTAAAAGAGTTGTTAAAGCATTCAAAGAATATTTTAAAGGTTATAAAGAAGACCCAAGCCAGGTTTTAGATAAAACTTTTGGCGATGTTGAGGGATATGATGACATGGTTATTCAAAAAAACATTTCAGTTCAAAGCCATTGTGAACATCATATGGCACCAATAATTGGGAAGGCACATGTTGCTTATATTCCAAAAGATAGAGTAGTAGGATTAAGTAAATTAGCAAGAGTTGTAGAGGTATTTTCTAAAAGACTTCAAACTCAAGAAAGATTAACTATGCAAATTGCAAATACACTTATGGAGTCATTAGATGCGAAAGGTGTAGCTGTAACAATTGACTCCACGCATCAATGTATGACTATGAGAGGAATTAAAAAGGAACAAGCTACTACTGTTACTAATTATTATTTAGGTCAATTTAAAGATGATCTTAGTTATCAAAATAGATATTTGAGATTTATAAGTATAGCAAAAGAATAAAAGTGTCTGATAAATTTAAAGCCTTAATTTTAGACCAAAAAGGTGAAGAATTTACAAGAGAAGTAAAATCCATAGATAAAAGTTTTTTAAAACACGGTGATGTAACTGTTAAAGTAGATTATTCAGATTTAAACTTTAAAGATGGAATGATTTTAAAAAATGGTGGAAGATTAGTAAAAGAATTCCCACATATACCAGGAATAGATTTTTCTGGATCAGTTTTAGAAAGCGAAAACCCAAAATTTAAATCTGGCGATGAAGTAATACTAACAGGATTTAGAGTTGGTGAAATATTTTATGGAGGATATTCTCAAATTGCTAAAGTGAATGGCGACTTCTTAGTAAAGAAGCCAGAAAACTTAACGTCTAAACAAGCAATGATACTTGGTACTGCAGGCTTTACATCTTTAATGGCTGCTTTTGCAATCAAAGCAAGAGAAGAAATTCTTTTAGGTGAAAAAGTAAAAACAGTTTTAGTTACTGGTGCAACTGGAGGTGTAGGGAGTGTTGCGGTTATAGCATTAAACAAAATGGGCTACGATGTAACAGCAGTTACAGGAAAAGACTCTAAAACAGACTATTTAAAATCTATAGGTGCTAAAAATGTTTTAAATAGGAGTGAATTTGATAAGGATCCAAGATTAATAGATAAAGGTCTTTGGGATGGTGTTGTAGACACTGTAGGTGGAAAAATATTAGCTAATGCAATAGTACAAACAAATCCAAATGGGATTATATCTGTATGTGGTAATGCTAATACAAATGAATTGAATACCAATGTAATTCCTTTTATGCTTCGAGGAATTAAACTTTGGGGGATGGACTCCGCAAATTGTAGTATCAAACGAAGAGAATTTATTTGGAGTGAAGCTGCAAATCTTATAGATTTTAATTTGTTAGAAAAATCTGTTCAAACAGTAAGCTTAGAGGAATTAATTGAAACCTATCCTAAAATTTTAAGAGGTGAAATTTCGGGAAGAGTTTTAGTTGATTTAAATAAATAATGGATTGGGATAAATTAAAGATCTTTCATGCAGTAGCTGAGGCTGGTAGCTTTACAAATGCAACAGTAAACCTTAATTTGAGTCAATCTGCTATAAGTAGACAAATACAATCACTAGAGCAAGATTTAAAAGTACAACTGTTTGAAAGACATGCGAGAGGCTTAACTTTAACTGAAAATGGGGAGTATGTCTTTAAAACTGCTCATGAAGTTATAAGTAAATTAAAAGAAGTTGAGACCTCATTAGGTGACCAAAAAAATAAACCTTCTGGCAAATTAACAATTACAACTGTAAGAAGTTTTGGAACTCATTGGTTGACACCTAGAATTCAAGAATTTATGAGATTAAACCCAGAAATTGAGATTGAATTAATTTTTGAGGATAAAGAGTTAGATTTAAGCACTAGACAAGCGGATATAGGTATTTTTATGCGAAGACCAAAACAACTAAATTATATTCAGAAAAAATTGGTTGATTTGAAATATTATATTTATGGCTCTAATAAATATCTCGAAAAATATGGAATGCCTAAAACTATCAATGACCTAAATAAACATAAGTTTATTTCTTTTGGAAAAGGTGCGCCATCTCCTGTCTATAACCCAGATTGGGCATTAAAATTAGGCATGCCAGATGGAAAAAAAAGAAAACCAATAATGAAAGTAAACAGTGTTATGGGTCTATTGTTAGCTGTTGAGTCAGGAGTTGGATTAGCTGCATTACCCGAGTATTTAGTAAGTAATTCTGCAAATGTTATAAAAGTTTTACCAAAATCTGAAGGCCCAATTACTGAAGCTCATTTCGTATACCCTCAATCACTAAAAAATACCGCTAGAGTTCAAGCTTTTAGGAACTTTTTATTTAGTAAAATTGGCGACTGGAAATCATAATTTTCAACATATATTCTAGACAACCATAGGGTGCGACACTCTTGCGATTGATAATCATTATCATTGCGAATAGTTATCATTCACATTTAATTAAAAACTAGGAGATAAATGAAAAAAATATCAATTTTAGCATTAATCACGTCTCTATTTGTATCAGCTTTTGCTATTGCAGATGAAGTTAACGTTTTTAATGCAAGACACTATAAAGCAGATTCTGAGCTTTATTCTAAGTTTACAAATATGACTGGTATTAAAGTTAATTTGATAAATGGAAAATCAGGTGCTTTAGAGAAAAGAATTCTTAGCGAAGGCGCTGACTCCTCTGCAGACTTATATATAACTGCAGATGCTGGAAGATGTGGTGCTATGGATTCAAAAGGTGCGCTTCAAGGTGGTTTATCATCTAAAGCTATCAAAGAAGCTGTTCCTGCAAGCTTTAGAACAAGTAAGTGGGTTGGAATAGCAAAAAGAGCTAGAATAATTTATTATTCACCTGAAAGAGTTACTGGTGCTGAATTATCAGGAATGACTTATGAAGGTTTAGCTGATCCTAAATGGAAAGGTAGATTAGTAATTAGAAAATCTAGTAACATTTATAATAAATCTCTTGTAGCATCATTGATTAAAAACAATGGAAAAGCTGCAACAGCTGCATGGGCTGAGGGAGTTGTTGCTAACATGGCAAGAACACCAACAGGTAATGATAGAGCTCAAATAATGGCGGTGGCAGCAGGTGAAGCTGATATTGCTGTAGCAAACACTTATTACTTAGCACTTATGTTGTCTGGTAAAAAAGGTGCAGAACAGCAAGAAGCTGCTAAAAAAGTCAAAGCTTTCTTCCCTAATCAAAATGATAGAGGAACGCACATGAATGTTAGTTGTGCAGCTTTGGTAAAAGGAGCACCTAATAAAGCAAATGCTATAAAACTTGTAGAGTTTTTATTAACTCCAAGTTCACAAGAACACTTTACAAATAATACTTTTGAGTTTCCAATGATTGATGGTGTTTCACCAAGTCCATTAGTTGTAAATAATCTGGGATTAGATTTCAAACAAGATATGAAAACTAAACTAGCATCTTATGGAAAAAATCAAGCTGCCGCAGTAGAAGTGATGACAGCTGCAGGTTGGAAATAGTAAAGTGAAAGAAAAGAAGAAATTTATGTCTAATATTGATTATAATAAATCTTCTAAAGCATGTTCCCCATGTAAT
>CACJNO010000007.1 GCA_902594825.1 uncultured Pelagibacteraceae bacterium
AGACGAGCAAAAACAAAAAGAATTAAAAGAACAAAGACGTAAAAATAGAGAATTAAAATTTTTAAAAGAAGAAGAAAATAAGAAAAAAGAACTTGAACATATCAAAATTAAAGAATGGGAAGAAAAATTTGACAGAGAACAGAAAGTTAAAGAACAAGAGGAAATTAGAAGAGAACAAAGATTAATGGAAAAAGAACTTGAAAAAAGGGCAAGAATGGAAAAAATTGATAATGATTTGAATAATCCAATAAGTGCATTAGAAAAATTTAAAGTTGATAAATCTAAAGAAAATTAAAAACTATTTTAAAACCTTAATTTCATCTCCGACAGTTATAATTGAAGATTTTAATATTTTACATCTCAACCCACCCCTTCTCAAAAACTCCTTCAATATATTATCTTGATCTAATATTTGTGAAAGGTGTTTACAAGGTCTACATAAATCTATCACTTCTATTTGAGCATTTCCTATTTGTAAACTTTTACCAACTAGATTATTGAGCTTTATTCCTTTTGTAACTACATTTCTTCTAAAATCTACATAACGAAAATTGAGGCCATATTTGATATTATAGTAATCAATATTTTCAGATTCTATTAAAGACAACTGACAATATGGATCATTTTGATCTTTAAAATGTCTATCTCCTACCACGCCTTTGTTTTCTTCAACCTTAATTGAATCCATCTCTTCTATCTTCTCATTATTATTACTTGCTAAACCTAATTTTAAAATTTTAGACATAATTTACATTTAATAATATTATAATATTTATCGACAAATGAATAAAGAAAACGCAAAAAAACTTTGGAAAATTATTCAAGATGCTGGCGATTATTTAAATGGTCAATTACCAGATCATCCTAATCATCCAAAAGGAAGAAATCCATACGCTCACATAGCCTTATGTGTAAAAGATAAATTCAATGCTAGCTATAAAGATATTGATGATGATCAATTTAACGAAGTTATAAACTATATTGAATTTTTAAAACGAAACCCAAAATAATTTCATTGTTTAGGAAAATAATCTTTTAACTCACCTTCCCTATAAACATCTGCTGTACAACAATGAAGTCCGCCACCAAATGCATAAGCATCTCTTAAATCAACTGGAATAACTTCCATACCAAATTTATCAAGTTGTTCTGCTTGGTATTTTTCACTTTTTTCCACACAAACTGTTTTTGGATCTAGGACTAAAACATTCATTGAAAGCCAAACGGATGAATAACAAAGTGGCGGTGGTTCATTGTGTGCTGGTTGAGCAGCATCAATTATTTTCCACCCATTATCTTCAAATAGTTTTCTTTGTTCTTTTGGTAATCTACGTTGAGGATTATTTATTATTAAACCTTCTTTAATAGGTGTGAAAGTTGCATCAATATGAATTGGATAAGGATCTCCTGGAAAATTTACTGCATGTACCCTGTGATCTTTATAATGTCTTTTTAACCAATCAATGCCTTTTAAATTAGTTGTAAAACCATGTTGAACTACTAAATCTTTTCCGAATCTTAAAACGTCTGCAGCATCAAACAGTGGTTCTTCTTCTGTAGTTACAAAGAATTTATCCTCAGTCCATTTTAGTCTTTTTTGAATTCCAATTTTATCCGATAAATAATCTTTTCTGTAATCAGCATCAGTAAGTCTTGGTTTTGGAGCAGACTCATGTCGCATATTTTGGTCAATGTTATAATATTTCTTCAAAAGTGGTCTATAGCATAAATATTCAAACCATCGACATCTATAACTCATTGTTGCTTCTAAAATTTCATTTCCAACTGTTAACAAAACATCTCTAGGAGGCATGCAGCCGAACATAGTTTGTGCTTCCCAATCTGGAGTTGATGTTTTTTGATTAAAATCAATTGGTGTTGGCCTATCTACTTTAATTCCTCTTTTTATTAACATATTTGAAAAATCTTCTAAAAGTTGATTGGCCTTATCTACAGTATCTTTGGTTCTTGGACCAAATTGTCCTCTCATATCTGAGTCTTCTGGAACTTTTGCATCAAGCGCGGGTTCTGGAGAAGGTATGCATGTTCCATCAGCTCTACCAACTATTACATGCTTAAGAGGATCCCATTCGTTCCAACTATTAACAACTATTTTATTTGTACTCATTCTATCCTTTAATAATATTGTGTTCTGGTCCAAATGGAAATTTAGTAATATTTTCAGCACCATTTTTACCGATAATTAAAATATCATGCTCTCTATAGCCCCCCGCACCCGATTTACCCTCAGGAATTAAAATCATAGGTTCCATGGAAATCACCATATTCTCTTCTAAAACTGTATCAATATCTTCCCTCAATTCTAGACCTGTTTCTCTTCCGTAGAAATGAGATAGAACCCCAAAAGAGTGTCCATAGCCAAAAGTTCTGTATTGCAAATAACCAAGCTCAGAAAATAATTCATTTAATTCATTACATATATCAGAACATTTAATACCTGGTTTAATCAATTCTAATCCTCTCTTATGAACTTTTACATTCGCCTCCCATGCCTTTAGTGAGTCGTCATCAACTGTCTCCAAAAATAATGTTCTTTCAAGAGCAGTATAATATCCTGATATCATTGGAAAAGTATTTAAAGATAAAATATCTCCTTTTTTTAATTTACGATTTGTTTTTGGATTATGTGCTCCGTCAGTATTAATCCCAGATTGAAACCATACCCATGTATCCATGTATTCTGCGTCTGGATAGGTTTTTGCAATCTCTCTTTCCATTTTATCTCTTCCAGAAATTGCTATTTCTAACTCACTTGCTCCTTCTTTAATATTCTTTACAATTTCTTCTCCACCAATATCAGCAATTCTTGCACCATTTTTTATAATTTCTATTTCTTCCTTTGACTTGATCATTCTTAATTTCATAAGATCTTTTGAGATATCACTAAAAACAGAAAACATAAAAATAGAACCAATTTTTTCTCTTATATCTATAGTAATATGATCATTTTCTACTCCTATATTTTTTGGAGGATCATCTCTACCAATAATAGAAACTATTGCCTTTAAAAAATTATCTCTTTTCCAATCAGTATAAATTACATTGTCACAATGTGATCTTCTCCAAGGTTGACTTGCATCTATATTAGCTGAAATAGTTGAAATTTTATTATTTGTTATTACACAGGCATAAGGCCTTCCAAATGAGCAGTAAATGAAACCAGTGTAATATGCAATATTGTGCATTGATGTTAAAATGATCATATCAAGATTATTTTCACTCATAACTGATCTTATTTTTTCAACCCTTCCATCATACTCTTGCTTAGAAAAAGGAAGTTTTACTTTTTCACCATTTTTAAATGTAAAAAAATCAGGACGTTCCATAAATTGATATTTTAATTTAAGGCTATATGTCTCTTATTCCATCTCATAATCAAACTATAATAAGTTAAGGATACAAAAAGGAAAAAACCACCAACTATTGTATTTGTTGATGGTACTTCATTGATACCAAATAAAGGAAGCCATACCCAAAAAATACCTCCTATTACTTCTGTCAAAGACAACAAAGTAAGTTCCGCAGCTGGTATTGCTTTTGATCCAATCGAATACAAAATTAAACCTAAACATACTAATGTACCATGTAAAGAAAACATCGAACTATTAAAACTTGATGAAAAAAAAGTTTGATTCTTTGATAAAATCATAATTGTAGCAACTAAAAAACAAAACAATCCAGCAATTGCCACAGTAGTGAATTTTGGGGTTTCTTTTCTCCATCTTAATGTCACAGAAAATACAGAAAATCCAATCGATGATGTAATTCCAAAAATAAAACCAATCATAGAATTTTTTTCATTATTTCCTAATGCCATAATGATTATTCCTACTGTTGCTATAATAATTGATACCCAAACATTAAAAGAAATTCTTTCTTTTAAAAACAAAAACGCTAGTAATGCCGTGAAGAATGGCATAGCAGCGAGACATAATAAAGTTATTGCTGCTGTAGTATTTGTGATTGAATATATAAATGAAATCATAGCTATTCCTAAACCACAGCCACCTATTAATCCTGATTTACCAATCTTTTTATAATTTTTGTAAAAATTAATCCCTTCCTCAAAATATAGATAAAGATTTAAAAGAATAAATATTGTTAAACCTCTACCAAATATATATTGCCAAGGAACCGAATTTGGTTGATCCATATATCTTACTACTAATGGACCAAAAGACCATAATATTCCTGCAAATAAAACTAGGGGCACAGCTATTTTTTCATTTTTAAGTTCAATCATTATTGAATTAATAATTCTTATTTATTTCAACTACAACAAAAATGAGATCTTTTATAAAAAAATTTTATTTGGATGATTTGGAAAAAAACAATCAACAGTTTCACCTTTTTTAAATCTTTCTTTACCTGAGGGCAACATCACCCAAATATTTGATTGAATAAATGACTTAATTCTAAACGACTCCTGACCTTTTAATATTTGAACTTCTAATTTACCATTTTTGGTTGTACTCAATTTACTTTTTACAAAACGTGTAAAGTCCTTTTTTTTTTTAAATTCATTCTTCAATTTTGCCTTAAATGAAATTTCCTCTTTAATACCCAACAAATTTATTAAATAAGGATATACAAAAAATCTAAAACATGCAGCTGACGAGATTGGATTTCCTGGTAAACCAAAAATAGCTTTTGACTTTCCTCTTATCTTTGCAAATAGAATGGGCTTACCTGGTCTGATTAATACACTTTTAAAATAATCAGATAACTCAAATTTTTTTACAACACTTGGCACAAAATCAAATTTCCCAGCTGACACCGCGCCAGATGTTATGATTATATCAATTTTTGATTTAAACATTTTGTTTATATGTGACTTAAACAAATTACTTTGATTATCCCTTAAAATTCCACCATCTTTAAAATTGAATAAAAAATTTTGATTTAAAGAATTAATATAATGACAATTTGAGTTTCTAACTTCCCATTCTAGAATTTTATCTTTATTAGTAATTTCATTACCAGTTGAAAAAAATAAAATATTAGGTTTTTTTTTAACTTTAATCTTTTTTATTCCTAATGTTTTTAATGCTAGTATATGATTGGGTTGTAAAATTGTTCCTTTTAAAATTAATAAATCACCTTTTTTATAGTCAGAACCTTTAAACCTCACATGTTCAAACTTTGGTATTCTTTTATTTAGTAAAATATATTTTGCATTTTTTTTATTTGGATGAAAATTTATTTGTTCAATCGGAATTATTGTGTCAAAAGATCTTGGTATTATTGCACCAGTCATAATCTCCATTGTTTGAAATTTTTTAATCTTTCTTTTCATTGGTTTATTTCCCGCAGCAATAGATCCGATTATTTTAAATTTTTGATATTTTCTTTTATTTAATCTATTTGTATCACTAGATTTTATTGCATAACCGTCAAAAGCAGCATTATTTCCTGAGGGATAATACAAATGAACATATATATTTTTTGAATTTACTCTATTGAGGCATTTGTTGGTATCTATTAATTCTTCACCTATCTTAATTGTTGATTTTTTTAAAATATTTTTTGATTTATTATAACTTATCATCATTTAATAACTTTTTTGCAATTTTTAAATCTTCTTCAGTGTTAATATTAAAAAAGGGATCTTTATTGTTTTCATGATCAAAATCAATTGTTTTAACACCTATTTCATTCGCCCAAAGTTCTACTTTTCTATCCCCTTTGTCTAGCGCAAGTTCTAATTTTTCAAATAATTCTAATGACCATAATCCAAAAATATTATGTCGTGTATTTTTTGATTTCATAAAAAATAAATTACTTTTTTCCAAACTAATATCTTGATAAAATTTACTTAGATGATCTTTTTTAAAGAATGGAGTATCTATTGGAAATGTAGATATCCATTTATATTCTTTTTTATTATCTCTTGCCCATTTCATTGCAGTAAATACACCTCCAAGAGGTCCAAGATCTTTTTTAATATCTTTAGTTAATGAAATTTTATCTGAATTTAGAAATCTAATCGGCTCATTTGCCACAATCAAAATATCTTTATAAAGATCTATTATCTCACTCAAAATGTAGTCAATCAGTATTTTATTACCTAATTTAACTTGAGATTTATCTCTTCCAAATCTTTTAGATTTACCTCCTGCTAGTACTACTGCTAAAATGTTGTTATGATCCATTAAACAAAATATAAAACATTAAATTTTGATTTAAAGAAATAAAATGGATTTACGAATTTTAGAAATAGCTTCAAATACTGAGAACAGCAAAATTCTTAATAAACACACTCATAAATCAAAAAATAAAAATCCAATGTGTGGTGATGTAATGGAAATAAGTCTTTTAGTTAAAAATAATAAAGTAGTAGATATGGGTTATCAATGTAAATCATGTGTTTACTGTCAAGCATCTGTTAGTCTTCTTTCACAAAACATTAAAAATAAAAATTTGGAGGAAATAAAAGACTTGATAAATACTTGTGAAAATATATTTGAAAATACCAAAATTATTTTAGAAAAAAAATGGCTAATCTTTAAAGAAATTTTTAATAGAAAGAATATATCAAGAAAAGATTGTTTACTTCTTCCTATGAGGACTGTATTAAAAGCATTAAAGTTATAATGATTAATATTAATAAAGAAATATTTAAAAAAGCTTTACTAGCAGGAATTTTTTCTGCATTCACAATAGGTGTCCTTACTGTTTTAACCTACAAAAGCGCTTTAGGATTATTTATAGCTGGATCGTTCGGATCATCAATGGTTTTACTATTTGGTTTTCCCGAAAGTCCATTTGCTCAACCAAAAAATGTTTTTTTTGGACATCTGGTGACTGCGCTAGTAGGAGTTATTTTTGTAACATTAATTCCTTTGCCTATATACATTAATATAGCATTAGCAGTTGGTGTAGGAATTTTTTTTATGATACTTTTAGATGTAGTGCATCCACCTGCTGGGGGGAACCCAATTATGGTAATTATTGGAAGTGTTTCTTATGATTACTTGCTAAGCCCAATTATCTTTGGATGCATCATTATCATTTTACTAGCAATTTTAATTAATAAATTTTTACTTAAAAAGAATTATCCGCTAAAATGATCTGATGAATTCAAAGTATAAGGTTATCAAATTTAGAAAAAATAAATTTGAGAATGTTGATGATTTTATTTCTATAGAAGAACCACTTGAAATTTCACTAAAATACAAAGATCAAAATAAGTGGGTGAAAAATAGTTTATCTATCACAATGAGAACTCCTGGTCATGATGAAGATTTGGTTAGAGGTTTTTTATTTAATGAACAAATTATTCAGAATTTAAAAGATATTAAAACTATAGAAAGTTTTGGTGACAAAGTAGGTCAATACAATATTCAAAATAAAATTCTTGTTACCTTGAATAACTCAAAAAATGTAAATATTTCAAAAATTAAAAAAGATTTTTTGACAAATTCATCTTGTGGTGTATGTGGCAAATCCTCTCTTGATGCTCTCGATATTATAAAAAAAGAAAAAACTCCAAAAGCAAATCCAAAATTATCTAAAGAAGTATTAATTAATTCACCATCAGTTCTTAGAAAAAATCAATCCGAATTTGCAAAAACTGGTGGTATTCATGCAAGTGGATTATTCTCATCAAATGGTAATCTAATCTCTTTAAGGGAAGACGTTGGTAGGCATAATGCGTTAGACAAATTGATTGGTGATTCTTTGATTAATAACTATCTCCAACCAAATGATCAATTTATAACATGTTCTGGACGACTAAATTTTGAATTAGTTCAAAAAGTTTTAATGACTAATATTGGCTTAATGATTGGCGTAGGTGCGCCAACTAGCCTAGCAATTGATCTAGCGAATAAATTTGACATGACCTTGGTAGGTTTCGTAAAAGAGGACAGTTTTAATATTTATACAAATAACCAAAAAGTTATTGTTAGTTAAAAAAGGGATTTTGCGGTGTCAAAAAATATAAGTAATTTATCTGGAAGAATAGGTTTAAAGGACAATTTATTTAAAAAAATGTCTGAAAATGTTCTTAATGACTCCCCAAAAGATATTAAAGAAATAGCAAAAGAATATAACTTGGGTGTTTCAACAATCCATGGAGCTGAAAGTTTTTATGAATTTCTAAGACCATCACACAGAGAAAAAAAAGCTTTTGTTTGTAATGGAAGTGCTTGTATGTGTGCTGGCACTCAAGAAAAGCTAAAAGATAAACTAAAAGAAAAATTAGGTGATGATAAAGTTGGTGAAATGTTCTGTCTAGGACATTGTTATGAAAATCACGCTTTTCACTATAATGGAGAAAATTATGCTGGAAAAGATATTGAAAAGATTGATCAAATTTTAAAAGGTGAAAATATTAAACAAGAAAAATTTTTTTCAAAAAGTTATGCAACAACGAGTTTCTTAATGGATGATAAGCTTTCTTCAACAGAACAATTCAAAAATCATTTAAACAAATTTCTAAAAATAGATAAAAAAGAAATCGTAAAATCACTTCTTGACTCTAATTTAACTGGAAGAGGCGGTGCAGGTTTTCCTACTGGAATGAAGTGGGATTTTTGTAGTAAGGCTAAAGGAGACAAAAAATATGTTATCTGCAATGCAGATGAGGGCGACTCTGGTGCTTTTTCTGATAGATATTTATTAGAAGACCAACCACTAAAGGTTATTTTCGGAATGTTAATATGTGGCCTTGTTATAGGAAGTGATGAAGGAGTTTTATACATTAGAGGAGAATATCCAAAATCTATTGAAGCTTTAAATGGAAGCATTAATGAGCTTAAAAAGTTAGGACTCTTAGGTGAAAATATTTTAGGAACAGATTTTTCTTTTGATTTAGGTATTTGTATCGGACAAGGTGCATATATATGTGGAGAAGAAACAGCATTAATTGCATCAATCGAAGGAAGAAGAGCAGAGGTAGATGTAAGACCACCCTTCCCTGTTACAGAGGGATTGTATAAAAAACCAACAGTTGTAAACAATGTAGAAACACTAGCAGCTGCTACTGGAATTTTAATTAATGGTTCAGATAAGTTTTCTTCAATTGGAAACAGAAAATCAGCAGGTACTAAATTAGTTTGTTTAGATAGTTTTTTTAATAATCCTGGTGTTTATGAGATCGATATGGGTACTCCAATGAAAAAAATATTTAATGAAATTGGTGGTGGATATAAGGAAGAAATCAAAGCTTTTCAAATTGGTGGACCTTTAGGAGGTGTCGTGCCTTTAGCTGAAATTGAAAATTTAAATTTAGACTTTCAAGAGTTTACAAAAAAAGGGTTCATGTTAGGTCATGCGAGTGTCGTGAGTATTCCAAAAGATTTCCCAATGACTGAATATATTCATCACTTATTTGAATTCTCAGCAGAAGAATCATGTGGCAAATGTTTTCCTGGAAGACTTGGATCATATAGAGGTAAGGAAATGTTCGATCAAGCAAAGAAAAAGACAGCTAAAATTCCACTAAAATTATTAAATGAATTGCTAGTAACTATGCAAAAAGGCTGTTTATGTGCTCTTTGTGGTGCTATACCAACTCCTATTATGAACATCTTAAAGTATTTTGGTGATGAAATGAAAAGTGATATGGTAAAAGATAATTAATGAGTTCAGAAAAAAGAAAAATTGCTTATATAGATGGCAAACCATACGAAATTGGGGCCAATCACACATCTATTTTAAAATTTGTTAAAAGTTATGTAGGAGAAAAAAAAGTTCCAACACTTTGTGATGATCCGAATCTTGCTCCATATGGTGCGTGTAGAGTTTGCTCTGTTGAAGTAGCATTAGAAAAAGATGGTCCCACAAAAGTAGTTGCTTCATGTCATACTCCAGTCGCTGAAAACCAACATATTTTTACGTCAAATGAAAATCTCCAAAGTTTAAGAAAAAATATTGTTGAATTAGTGTTAACTGATCATCCTATGGAATGTAATACTTGCGAAGTAAACAATAACTGTGAACTTCAAACTGTTGCTAATGATTTAGGCATTTCTGATCATAGATATAACAGTCCTAAACAACACAAAGGAATTCCAAGGGACACTTCTCATGATTATATGAGAATGAATTTAGACAACTGCATAAATTGTGGAAGATGTGTAAGAGCCTGTGACGAAATTCAAGGATCATTTGTACTTACAATGTCAGGTAGAGGTTTTGAGTCTAGAATTACAACAGATAATGACATGATGTTTGGTGACTCATCGTGTGTATCATGTGGTGCTTGTGCACATACATGTCCTACTGATGCTATTTCTGACGTTTTCCAATCTAAATCAGCAGCTGTAGATAAAAAAGTAAGAACTACATGTTCGTATTGTGGTGTTGGATGTAATTTAGAAGCATCAATCAAAAATGAAAAAGTTGTTGCGATAGATACCCCAAAACAAACTGAAGTGAACGCTGGACACACTTGTATTAAAGGAAGGTATGCTTTTGGTTTTTATGATCATCCAGATAGATTAAAAACTCCATTAATAAAAAGAAATGGTAAATTTGAAGAAGCATCTTGGAACGAAGCTTATGATTTTATTAAAAAAGAAATGCAAAGAATTATTAAAGATCACGGTCCAGATGCATTTGCTGGAATATCATCAGCTAGATGTACAAATGAAGAAAATTATGTTTTTCAAAAAATGATAAGAGCGGCTGTGGGAACAAATAGTGTAGATTGTTGTGCAAGAATTTGCCACTCGCCTACTGCCTGGGGAATGCAGCAAACTTTCGGGACTGGTGCTGCAACTAATTCTACTGAAGATATTTATCACGCAGATTTATTTTTGGTTATTGGAGCGAATCCAACCAATGCACACCCAGTAACAGGAGCAAAAATAAAACAACAAGTTATGAAAGGTAAAAAACTTATTGTTTTAGATCCAATTACAACTGAATTAGCAAAATTAGCTGACTATCACATTAAATTAAGACCTGGAACAAATGTTGCAGTGCTCAATATGATGTTACACTTTATAATTAAATCAAAATTATATAATGCTGATTTTGTAAGAGATAGAACAGAAGGCTTTGATAATTTCTTAAAAGAAATTGAAAGACAAGATGTTGATCATTTAGCAAAAGTTGCAGGTGTTGATAAACAATTAGTAAAGGAAGCTGCTATTGCTTATGCAACTGCTAAAAATTCAATGGAGTTCCATGGTCTAGGAGTAACAGAACATGAACAAGGTTCTAAAACTGTAATGTTAATTGCTGACCTCGCAATGATTACAGGAAATATTGGAAGAAAAGGAGTTGGGGTAAATCCTTTAAGGGGTCAAAACAATGTTCAAGGTGCTGCTGATATGGGTTGCCAGCCACATCAAGGTGCTGGTTATTTTGAAGTGTCAGATAAAAAAAATCAAAAATTTTATTCTGAAAAATATGGTGTTACTCATCCAACTAAAGCAGGATTAAAAATTCCACAAATGTTTGATGCAGCAATCAATAAAGATATTAAAGGAATTTGGATAATTGGTGAGGACATTGTTCAAACCGATCCTAATAGTGCTCATGTTGTGGATGCAATGAATTCGTTAGAATTATTAGTGGTACAAGAAATTTTTATGAGTGAAACTGCAAAACTAGCAACTGTTGTTTTACCAGGTACTACATTCTTAGAAAAAGATGGAACTTTTACCAACACTGAAAGAAGAGTACAAAGAGTTAACAGAGCAGTTCCTCCATTACCAGGAACAAAACCTGATGGAGTAATTGTAACTGATATGATGCAAAAACTTGGATTTAATCAACCAGATTATGATGCTGATCAAGTGCTCGCAGAAATTGCTGACATAGTTCCTTTTTTCAAAGGTATAACGAGAGAAAGATTAGGAAAATTTGGATTACAATGGCCTGTAAAAGAAGATGGAACAGATACCCAAATTTTACACACAGAGGAATTTAAATTAGGGAAAGGTCGTCTAAAGAGCTTTGATTGGAAGGAGTCGACTGAAATAAAAAATAACCAGAAAGATTATCCGCTTATACTAACAACTAGCCGTGTTTTACAACATTATAATGCTGCAACAATGACTAGAAGAACTAATAACATTAATATAGTTGATGAAGATGTGCTGTTAGTTCACCCTAAAGATGCAGCTGATAGAGACTTGAATACTGGGGATATTGGAAGATTATATTCAGGTAGAGGTGAAGTTGCTCTAAAAGTAGAAGTTACAGATAAAGTGAAAGAAGGTATTGTTTTCACAACTTTCCATTTCCCAGAACACATGGTGAATATGGTAACTGGACATGGAAAAGATGAAGAAACAATGTGTGCAGAATATAAAGTTTCATCAGTTCAAGTACAAAAAATTTCAAATCAATTTAAAACTGAAGTAAAACCTAAAGAACATCAAGCAGAAGTAAGTTAAATCTAATGACCATAGGATGGTGCTTTGACAATACTTATTCTAGGTTACCCGAAGCATTTAAAGAAAATATTAATCCTGTTCCTGTAAAAAAGCCCGAATTAATTATATTGAATAAAGATCTTGCGCAAAGATTAAATTTAAATTTTTCAGGCCTAAACAATAAAGAAATATCAGAATTATTTTCTGGGAACTCACTTCCACCCGAAAGTAATAGTATTGCTCAAGCCTATGCAGGACATCAGTTTGGACATTTTACAATGTTGGGTGATGGTAGAGCTGTTCTGATTGGAGAACATTTATCAAAAAAAAGAGATAGATATGACATTCAGTTTAAAGGGTCTGGAAAAACTGCATTTTCAAGAAATGGTGATGGCAGAGCTGCATTAGGACCAATGTTAAGAGAATACATAATTAGTGAGGCAATGTATAGTTTGGGTATCCCTACTACGAGAAGTTTAGCAGTTGTAAAAACTGGCGAAGAAGTAGTTAGAGAAACTCCTTTAAAAGGAGCAATCCTCACAAGAGTTGCTTTGAGCCATATCAGAGTTGGTACATTTCAATATATTGCTGCTAGGCAAAAAAAAGATGAATTAGAAATTTTATTAAATTATGTTATCGAGAGACACTATCCAAATATCAAAAAATCAAAAAACAAATCTATAGATCTTCTTGAAACTGTTATGGAAAAACAAATTGATCTTGTAATTAACTGGATGAGGGTTGGTTTTATTCATGGAGTTATGAATACAGATAATATGAGTTTATCAGGTGAGACTATTGATTATGGTCCATGTGCATTTATGGATATTTACGATCCAAAAACTGTATTTAGCTCAATTGATCAAATGGGAAGATATGCGTATTGTAATCAACCTGTTATCGCTAAATGGAACTTATCAAGATTTGCAGAATGTTTAGTACCATTAATTGATAAAGATCAAGATAAAGCAATCAAGTTAGCCACTGAATTAATCAACTCATTTGAAAAGAGATATGAAGAAAAATGGCTGAATATGATGAGAGATAAGCTTGGTTTATTTGGTATCGAACAAAAAGATAAATTTTTAATTTTAGATTTACTAACTTGGATGCATCAAAAAAAAGTAGATTATACAAACACTTTTTGTCATTTAATGAATTTTGATATACAAAAAAATGAAAACTTTAATGATAATGATTTTAAAAATTGGAAAAAAAGATGGCAAGAAAGATTAAAAACCAATAATAATACGACTGAAAAATGTATTGAATTGATGAGAAGAGTTAATCCACTTGTAATACCTAGAAATCATAAGGTCGAAGAAGTTTTAAATGAAGCAAATAAAGATAATCTTGAACCAATCAATCAACTATTACAAATATTAAAAAACCCTTACATTTATCAAAAAAATATTAACGAATATCAAGTACCGCCTGTTTCAAACAAAAAATATCAAACTTTTTGTGGAACTTAAAAATTTTAAATTCTTATACGCTAAATATTTTTCCAGTCTTTGAATGGACTTACTAAATGTTCTAAATTTTCGGAATTTTTGGATACTATGAAAATGTCGGCAGAAATTGATATTCTATCATTGTTTTTTATATTTGGTTGAGTTTGATGAGCTGTTTTTGAGGGAAAAATTACAATTTCATCCTCTTTAGCGTCAAACACTATAGCTGCAGTGTTTGAAATATTTCTCTTTTTTATGACTTGTTTTTTATTAGTGGAAGGTGACAAAAATAGTCCAGGTAAAAATTCGTTATGTTTTGTCTCATCAATAAAAAGTAAATTTGCATCAGTATCTGATTTTTTTAAATAATATGCAAAAGATAAATGTGATTGTAGATGTTTATGAAGAGCTATATTTTCTTTTTCTTTAGAAATTGTCGCCCAGGATCTTTGAATAAAAATTTCTAATTGATTATGATCTACTTGAAGTGCTTCCAAATATTCAATAATTTTTTTTTTTACTTCAATAAAAAAATCATCAAAAATTTGGTTATTATGAATGAATTCAAAACCTTGGGTATCTCCCGTCCAAGCACTTGATTGATTTTTATATTCAATGTTTTTACTTTTCTTTTCCATAACTAAAATCTCTTCAATCATTTTCTTTTTCTTCTCGTCTGAAAGTTCAATTTTTGATTTTAAAACTGATAAAGGAAAAAAATTAAATATTTGACCCATTATAAAACATAAGGTTCAGGCCTAGCTTTTTTGCCCAGAACTCTTTCAACAGCCATATTAGAAATATCAATTGATTGATATGCACCTGTTGTGATTAACTCTGTAAGCGCTCTACCTATTCCAGGCGCTTGCATTAAACCTCTTCCTGTAAAACCTGTTGCTAAATAAACATTGTCAAATTTAGGGTGTTTCCCCACTACTGCATTATTATCTAACCTATTGCAATCATAGTATCCTGCCCATCCACCAGTTAACTTAAGTTCCTCCATCGCAGGTATTCTATTCGCTAGTGCAGGCCACACTAATTCCTCAAAATCGTCCCAAGCTGGCTCAAGATCTTTTGCATCAAATACTGATTTAGGTGATCCCGCTAAATATTCTTTACCTTCTGGTCGCCAGTAAACTCCTGTTGTTAAATCTCCAGTTAGAGGCATTTCCGGAATGTGTTTTGGACATTTCACTCTGAAGACCGTATGTTTTTGTGGCTCAACAGGTATATCCTCTAAAAGCTCTTTAGTCCAACAACCTGCAGCAGAAATAATTGTTTTTGCTTTTATCTCCGAAAGAGATTTGACTTCACCTTTTGTAAACTCTGCACCTAATTCTGTAGCTTTACTTTTTAAAGCACTGTGAAACATGAAAGGATCAATCCAGCCTTCGCTTTGATTATCTGTGAATGTTGCAGTTTCTATTCCTTCGTTATTTATGTATGGAAAAAAATTTTTCAATTCAGATCCTTTAATATTTTTTGTTCCAGCTTCACATGCTTTATGATTTTCTAATGCTTTATATTGTTCATCAGCATGTTCTGGACCAAACATAAGTAAGTAGCCATTTGTGACCATGCTAGCAGTGGGTTTGGGATTTTTTTCTGTTTTAAGTAATTCAGGAATTTGAAAAATAAATTCTCTTGCAAATTTACCAAGTAAAATATTTTCCTTTTGAAAAAATTGTCTCCTAAAACCACCTAATGAAAGTGGAAAAGATGCAGTTTTATAAGTTGGGTCTCTTTCTATTACTTTTACTTTTCTACCTTCTTTAGATAAAAAATAAGCTGTTGCAGCTCCAATTATTCCGCCACCAACTATTACAACATCATCCATATTAATTTAAAATGTATAAGTTAAAATTTAGAAATAGTGCATAGCAACTCCAAAGTAAATAGGGAATCATTAAGTAAGAACTTACATAATTGACACGTTTAAATTTAATAATAAGAACAATTATCAAAATAATTAGAATCGTTAACACTATGAGAGCTAACAAAATTTGATGTAATCCAAAAAAAACAATACTCCAAGTTGTATTGAAAACTATATGAATAAAATAAATGTAAACTGTGTTCATCTCTCTATTTTTGCTATGCCAGTAAAACCAAATCGCTAATGTCATCATCAAATATAGAGTTGTCCAAACAGGAGCAAAAACCCAGTCAGGTGGATTAAAATTTGATTTTATAAGTTGTGAATACCAAGGTTCTTTAAAACTTATTGTCGCCATTCCCCCGATAAATGATGCTGAATAAGTAATAATGAAGAACAGAAAAAATGATATAAATTTATTTTTTAACATATTAGTATTATACATCAGTATAAAATGAATAAAAAAACTATTTGGATAACTGGTGGAAGCACAGGTATTGGTAAGGCTCTAGCAATAAAATTTGCTTCTCAAGGATGGAATGTTGCTATTTCTGCAAGAAGAGAAAATCTTCTCAGGGAAATCTCAGACAATAATGAAAATATCCATGGATTTCCATTAGATGTGACTGATAAATCAAAATGTAAAGAGGTTTTTGAACAAATTAAGAATAAATTTCAAAGTGTTGATATATGTTTTTTTTCTACTGGAACATGGAATCCAAAAAAAGAAAAGGATATTGATGTTGAACAAATAGAAGATGTGTTCAAAGTAAATTTTTTTGGAACCTTAAACAGTATCAAGGCTGTAGAGGTATATTTTAAAAGTAAGAAAGAGGGTATTATCGCTATAGTTTCATCTATAGCTGGATATAGAGGGCTGCCAAATTCAACTGGTTATGGACCATCTAAATCAGCATTAAATAACTTAGCTGAGAGTTTATATTTTGATTTTAAAAGATTTAATGTACGTGTTTGTTTGGTGTCGCCAGGATTTATTAAGACTCCAATGACTGATAAGAATGACTTTAAAATGCCTTTTTTAAAAACGACAGAATATGCAGCTGAAAAAATTTATAACGGTTTAATAAATAAAAATATTTTTGAGATACATTTTCCAAAATCTTTAACTATCATACTAAAAATACTTAGTTTTTTACCAAGTAAAATTTATTTTTCTTTGGTAGGTAAAATGACCAAATATCAAAAGAAAGATTAATCTTTCACAAATACAACAGTTAATTCTGCAACTTTAAAACCAAATTTAGTCATTGTTGCTTTATTAATAGCAACACGATCATCTTGCTTGAATATCCAATCATCAAAAGTAATTTTCATTTCTTTTCCTTTAACTGGAACTAAAAGAACATATTCAAACTTAAATGCTGGTCCATAAGAATAACCTTTAGCTTTGCCAACAACATCCCCTGCTGTACCTTCATAATTATTTTCATCAATTTTAATAATTTGCCACTGCCTGGTTTGAATTTCACCATCGTCCCAATTAAATTTTTCATCAAGAATAAGTTGTTTGCCATCCCATTTTCCATCCAAATCTGCCGAAAATTGTCTTATAACTTTACCAGATCTATTTTGAAGCACCCCCCATGCCTTAACATTTCCTGATAAATATTCCTCAATAATTAATCTTGGTTCTTTATTTTTAAAATCTTCAGGTTTCATAGAACTATTTTTGGAACAACTTGTAATTAAGAATAACGAAATTATCAATAAAATTGATTGAATAAATTTTATGTCGCGCATTAATTTCCTTTAGTTATTTATTTTGAATTGAAAATTGTATTAAGTCAATATTTTTGGATCTGAAGCCAGCTTCACAGTAGCACAAATAAAATTCCCACATTCTTTTGAAAGTTAAATCAAAACCCTGATTTTTAATTTTATCCCATTTCTTATTAAATTCATTTCTCCATAAAGTTAATGTATTAGAATAATGATCAGCGTAAGAATCATATGATTTTATACTTAAATCATTATCAGATACGTATTTATTAATACTATTTTTACTTGGAAGGAATCCTCCTGGAAAAATATATTTTTGAATAAAATCTTGTTTGTTTTTATATCTGTCAAACAAACTATCATCTATTGTAATAGCTTGAATTGCAGCAATGCCAGTATTAGCCAAGTTTTCTTTTATAGTTTTAAAATAATTTTGTAGATAATTTTTTCCTACTGCTTCAATCATTTCTATTGAAGCAATTGAATTATACTTATCGTTTAGATCTCTGTAATCTTTTATCTGAATATTAACTTTTTCGTTTAAACCACATTTATAAATTCTTTCTTTTGCGTACTCGTATTGTTTTTTTGAAATGGTAATACAATCAAGTTTTACATCATATTTTTTTCCTAAATATTCAGCAAACCCTCCCCAACCACATCCTATTTCTAAAACTTTATCTCCATTTTTAGGTTTAATTAAATTAATCAATTTTTGATATTTATTATTTTGGGCATCAGATAAATTTTGACTCTTTTCCTCAAAAATTGCACTTGAATATGTCAGTGTTTTATCGAGCCAAAGTGAAAAAAATTCATTTCCTAAATCATAGTGTTTTGCTATATTTTCTTTACTTCTTCTTTTCGTATTCTTTATTAAAGTATTCTTAAAAAAATTTATTATTGGCAAATCTAATAATCCTGAAAATTTATAAATTATCTTTATATTTCTGGCAGTGATTTCAATTAAATTTGATAAATTATTTGTTTCAAATTCATCTCTCATATATGACTCAGCAAAACCAATACTCCCCCCTCTAATTAAATTAAAGGTAAAGTTAGGTTTCTTTATTCTTATATAAGCTTTTAAAGAATGTTTTGGATTTCCAAATTTTATTAATTCACCATCAAATTTTTCTATTTCCAAATAACCATTATTAATGTCTTGTAAAATCTTAAATACGATCTTGTCTGAAATGTTGTACAAGTTCATTAATTCTCAAAAGTAATATTATTTTTAATTTTTAATTTTTTTTTTATAAATTTTATTCCTTTAGCCCATAATTTAAACGCTTCAAAATGTATCGCTAAAATAATTTTAAAGGTCATTAATGGATGTTTTAAATACGATTTCATTAATTCTGAGCTTGTAAGTTCTGTTCTTATACCGTCTTGAGAGGCATATAATATTTTTTCGTTTGATTGATATTGATCAATTATCACTGATATTTTTTCTGAAGGTTTTAATATTTTGAAATAATAATCACAATTCATTTCAATAAATGGTGAAACATGAAATTTTTTTTCACAATTATGTTTTAAAAGATTATCATTTTCTATTTTAAAAATGTAAGTATGCTGTTCTCCAAACGTATTTTTAACTTCGTATAATATTGAAATTAATTTTTCATCCTTGTTATAAATATAAAAAATACTCAGCGGATTAAATACGTAGCCTAAAATTCTTGGATAGCATAAAAGTTTAATTTTAATATTTTTAGCATCTATTTTATTCTTTCTCAAAATTTTTTTTACCCACTCAATAAGAGATGATCCATCTCTTTCACCATGATCTTTATCAAAAAAACTAATTAGATTAAATCTATTGTAAGAAAAAAAACTAATTTTTTTATTTAAAATATTTAATTCTGATAAATCAATTAAAAGAGAGAAAACTTTATATTTAAAAAAATGTATCTTTGGTTTAAACCTTTTATGAATTACTGTTCCATTATAAATTACACTAGTCATTAAGGTTTTTTAGCATTTCAATAGATGATTTTATTCCATCTTCATGAAAACCGTAACCAAAATAACTACCACAAAAAAGAATATTTCTTTTATTTTGTAAATTTTTCAGTTTACTCTGATGATCTAGCGCTGACTGATCAAAATATGGGTGAGTAAATCTTATTTTTTTTAGAATCTTAGATTGATTTATCTCAAAATACGGATTTAATGTTAGAAAAATATTTTCTTCACATCTTAAATTTTGCAATAAATTTAACCAATATGTAATAGAATTTTTTTCAATCTCATCTTTTTTTATTGAAGAATTCCAGGAAGACCAGTTTTTTTTATTTTTTGGCATAATTGTTTCATCTGTGTGAATATACGCAATGTTTTCCTTATAACTAAAATTAGATAAAATTTTTTTTTCATCCTCTGAGGGATCTTCAATTATAGAAAGAGCTTCATCTGCATGAGTAGCCAAAACAACTTTATCATAATCAAAAAATTCACTTTCACCACCATAATATAAATCAATTCCATTGCTTTTACGTTTAATTTTTTTAACTGAGTAATTTTTAAAATGCTCTCCACTTATTTTGGACAAAATATTTTCTACATAAGTTTTAGTCCGATTTGTAACTGTGTACCATTGAGGTCTGTTTTTTAATTTAAATAAGCCATGGTTTTGAAAAAATTTTAAAAAAAATTTTAATGGCATTTGATTTGCCTCATAAGGTGGCATAGACCAAATAGCAGAAACCATTGGTATTAAATGATAATCTATAAATTCTCTTGAGTGATTGCCTTTTTTTAAATAATCACCAAGTGTTATTTCCTGATTAAATTCCTTAAGATTGTCACATTTTTTATAAAATTTAATAATATCAAAAAACATTTTCAAGAACTTAAAGTTTAAAAGATTAGATCTATTAGAGAAAATTCCATTTAAACCTCTACCGCAATATTCATAAGATGTATCCTTTACTGAAACTGAAAAAGACATATCACTTTTTTCTATCTCAATTTTATTTTCTTTAAAGAATTTAACTAAATTAGGATATGTTTTGAAATTAAAAACAATAAAACCGACATCTACTGCAATTTTTTTTGCTTCTAGATTTAAATCTATAGTATGTGAATGACCTCCAAAATGATCTTCTTTTTCAAACAGGTCTACATGATGTTTTTTAGATAAGTAGTAAGCGGCACTTAAACCTGAAATTCCTGACCCAACTACAGCAATTTTCATTTATTTTTATGCTGCATCCTCTTTGAATTCATCCATGCTAGGACACGTGCAAAAAATATTCTTATCACCATATACATTATCTACTCTAGCAACAGGAGGCCAGAATTTATTGGTTCTTAAAAATTTAGCTGGATAAGCTGCCTCTTCTCGAGAGTATTTATGTGTCCAATCATCAGATGCTAACTCAGCGTCTGTGTGTGGAGCATTCTTAATTGGATTATCAATTTTATCAAACTTCCCAGATTTTATTTGATCTATTTCTTTTTTTATTTTTATTAAAGTGTCACAAAATCTATCAAGTTCGGGTAAACTCTCACTTTCTGTAGGTTCTATCATCATAGTTCCAGCGACAGGCCATGACATTGTTGGTGCATGAAAACCAAAATCAATTAACCTTTTTGCAATATCTTCCTCTGTAATTCCAGTTTCTGATTTAATTGTTCTAATATCAATAATGCACTCGTGGGCAACATTACCTTTAGAACCTTTATATAAAATAGGAAAATGATCTTTTAGTCTATTAGCGATATAATTTGCATTTAGAATGGCTACTTGAGTAGCAAGTTTTAATCCCTCAGACCCCATCATTTTAATATACATCCAAGAGATCGATAAAATACTAGAACTACCCCATGGAGCTGCTGAAACAGCACCTATTCCGGTCGCAGGTCCACAATCTTTAACAACAGGATGGTTAGGCAGATAAACTTGTAAATGTCTTTTACAGGCAATAGGTCCCATTCCAGGTCCTCCTCCACCATGTGGAATACAGAATGTTTTGTGTAAGTTTATATGACAAACGTCTGGACCAAAATTTCCAGGTTTTGCTATACCAACAAGTGCATTTAAGTTTGCTCCATCCATGTAAACTTGACCTCCATGTTTGTGAATTAAGTCACAGATATCTGAAATTTTTTCCTCAAATACCCCATGTGTAGATGGATATGTAACCATTAGAGCTCCAAGATTTTCAGAGTGAATTTCTACTTTTTTCTTTAAGTCCTCGAAATCAACATTTCCCTCTTTATCACAATTCACAACCACAACTTTCATTCCAACCATCTGAGCACTTGCTGGATTAGTTCCATGGGCTGAGCTTGGTATCAAACATATATTTCTATTCTTATCTCCTCTATCTAAATGATATTTTCTAATAACCATTAGTCCTGCGTATTCACCTTGAGCGCCTGCATTTGGCTGAAGTGAAACTCCTGAAAAACCAGTAATTGATCTCAGCCAGTTTTTAAGATCTGTGAACAATGTTCTATATCCTTCCATCTGCTCAATAGGCACAAATGGATGGGGCTCAGCTAATTCTCTCCATGAAATAGGTATCATTTCTGCAGTAGCATTTAATTTCATAGTACATGAACCTAGTGCAATCATAGTTCTATTAAGAGCTATATCCTTATCCTCTAGCTTTTTCAGGTACCTGAGCATTTCTGTCTCTGAATGATATGAATTAAAAACAGGGTGTTCTAAATATTTTGAAGTTCTTAATAAATTTTTAGGTAGATTAGGTAAACTTACTGTAGGATCTTCTTTTTTAATCGACTCGGCTGCATTAAAAATTTTTAGTAGTTGATTTACTCTATAAACATTTTTTTTTTCATCAAAAGATACAGCAAGCATTTCTGAATTTACTTTTCTAATGTTAACTTTTTGGGTCAAGGCATTTTTATAGATTTGATCAGTCTTTTCTTTAGTAACTATAGTTACAGTATCGAAAAAATAATCTGAGTATAGTTCATATCCAGATTGTTTTATTTTATCAGCGAAATTTTTTGCTAATTGAGATACTCTTTCAGAAATATTTTTAATTCCATCTGGACCGTGGTAAATAGCATATGCCGCTGAAACAATTGCTAATAAAGCTTGGGCAGTACAAATATTACTTGTAGCTTTGTCTCTTCTGATATGCTGCTCTCTGGTTTGTAAAGATAATCTATAAGCCTTGTTTCCATGTCTATCTACTGAAACACCAACTATTCTACCTGGCATAGATCTCTTATATTCATCTTTTGTTGCAAAAAACGCTGCATGAGGCCCCCCATAACCCATTGGAATACCAAACCTTTGAGAACTACCAACCGCAATATCTGCTCCCAACTCTCTTGGTGTTTTTAGCTTAGCGAGTGCAAGAAGATCACATGCTAGAATTGCTTTACCATTTTTTTTATGAATTTTACTTATTGCTTCACTAGGATCTTTAATGTCACCTAAAGTTCCAGGATACTGTAAAATTCCACAAACTATATCTTCTTTTAACTGCTCTAAAACTTTGTCCTCATTTCCAACAAGAACTTTTAGACCCATAGGCTCTGCTCTGGTTTGTATAACTTCGATTGTTTGTGGATGACAATTTTCTGAGACAAAAACTAAATTACTATCACTTTTATTGAGTCTGTGACTTAAACCCATTGCCTCTGCTGCTGCTGTACCCTCGTCTAATAAAGATGCATTTGCAATATCCATTCCTGTAAAGTCTACAATCATTTGTTGAAAGTTTAATAACATTTCCAATCTTCCTTGTGCTACTTCTGGCTGATAAGGCGTGTAGGAAGTATACCAACCTGGATTTTCTAATATATTTCTTAAAATTACATATGGTGTATAAGTTCCATAATAACCCATGCCAATAAAATTTGAGTAGATTTGATTTTTTTTGGAGATTGCTTTTAGTTTTCTCAACGCTTCATATTCTGAATTCGACTCACCAATATTTAGTTCACCTTTAAACTGTATTTTTTCTGGGACGGTATTGTTAATTAAATCATCCAACGATTTATAATTTAATTTTTTTAACATCTTTGATTGATCCTTTTCAGATGGACCAATGTGTCTTTTTAAAAAATCTTTTTGTGAATTATGCAACATTATGAAGAGCTCTCCTTTGCAAATTTATCATAATCTTCTTTATTCATTAAAGAGTCCATTTCAGACTTATCCTTAATTTTTAACTTAAAAAACCAAGCAGAATTTTCAGGATCTTGGTTTATCTTTGACGGATCATCTACAATTGACTGATTAATATCAACTACTTCCCCACTGACTGGTGTATACACATCGCTAGCAGCTTTTGTTGATTCTACAACTCCTGCTGTACCATCTTTTTCGACATTAGCACCTTTTTCAGGAAGTTCAGTAAATACTATATCACCCAACATTTCAGTTGCATGTTTTGTAATACCAATAGTAGCTACTTCACCCTCTAATTTTATCCATTCGTGTTCTTTAGAGTATTTTACCTCACTCATTTATTCACTCCTTTCACATAGCTTTTTTTATAAAATGGTAGTCCGCAAATACTTGCCGGGTATTTTTTTCCCCTTACTTCTAAGAAAATTTTTGTATCTTTTTTTGAAAATTCATTTTCTACATAACCCATAGCAACTGGGCCATTAACACTTGGACCAAATGTTCCACTGGTAATTTCACCAATATGAAGATCTGATTGATTAAATATTTTTGTTTTTTCTCTTGCTATTATTCTTCCTTCTGGTTTTATGCCCACTCTAATTTTACTCACGCCATCATTTAATTGCTTTGTAATTATATCCGACCCAATAAAATTACCCTTTGAAACTCTATCTTTAGAAATAGCCCATTTCAAATTTGCTTCAACTGGTGTTTTGTTTTTGTCTAGCTCATGACCATATAAACATAAACCTGCTTCCAATCTTAAAGTATCTCTAGCTCCTAAACCAATTAACTTTGCGCCTTTATCAATTAATTGTTTTGTAAGTTTTTCAGACAATTCATTGGTTATTGACACCTCAAACCCATCCTCTCCTGTGTATCCAGAGCGAGTAATGTAAACTTTTTGATCCTGAAACATAAACCAGTTTCCAGACATAAAGTTTAGATCTTCAACACCTTGAATTATATCATTTAGAATATTTACTGATTTTGGTCCTTGAATGGCAATTAAAGATCTTTTTTCATCTAATCTCATCTCAAATTTACCGTTTAATAATTTTTTTAAAATTTTAAAATCATTCTCTTTACATGCTGCATTCAAAATTATTAAATAACCTTTATCTAATTTGGTAACAATTAAATCATCATAAATTCCTGCTTCATCATTCATTAAAAAGCTATACTTAGAATGGTTAATTTTTAAATTCTTTAAATCTAATGGAAAAATTTTCTCTAAATCTTCTGTTAAGTCATTGCCTCCGTCTATAAATAATTGGCCCATATGCGAAACATCGAAAATACCAGAATGCATTCTTGTAAATTTATGCTCTTCAACAATACCATCTGTGTACTGAATTGGCATTTGATAGCCAGCAAATTCAACAAACTTTGCATTGCAATCTTGATGTAATTTGTACAGCGATGTTTTTTTTGTTTCCATATTAACTCTTTGTACCCATCTGTATATTTGCCTGAGAGTTTTGCTCCTTCGGCGAGAATTTAATCTCTTTCCAGAGTTAATATGCTACGGTCCTTTTTGCCTGAGAGATTCCTGGGTGGTTGCTCCTTCGGCGCTACGATTTTCTGTAGTCTCTCCCGTACGGATATAATCTAACAAGTAGATAGATATGTCAATTAGAAATAGTTTTTTCACTTTTTTTCAAAAGTGTATAAAACTGTATTAAAACAGCTAAAAGTATGATTGCTCCTCCAATTAAACTAAAGATTGAAGGTCTTTCACTAACAAATAAAAAAGCCCACAAAGGTCCCAAAACAGATTCGGAAAGCATTATTATACCGACCATTGCAGACGGAGTAGTTCTTGCACCAATAGTAATAAAAATAAATCCAAATCCAATTTGAAAAAAACCAGCTATGAAACCTAAAAAAATATCATGATAAGAAATCATAATTTTATTTGAGAGAATGTATCCAATAATGCAGCAGCATATACCCGCTACAAATTGTGCGGGCACCATGTCAATTGAAGGATATTTCCTTACAACAATAATTAATACTGCGAATGTAATAGGCATAGAAAAAGCTGCCAAATTTCCTGTTAACTCTCCAGGAGTTAAAGAATTTCCAACCATAATTAAAACACCCACCATTGCCAAAATTATTGAAAATAGTGTTATAGGAGAAATTTTTTCTTTTAAAAAAAAATATCCAAAAACTGCTAAAAATAAAATTTGTAGTGAAATTATAAAATTAGTATTTGCTACAGTAGTACTATACATGGCTACTACATACCCACAAAAACCCAAAGACAAAATTACTCCTGCAATAAATCCCGGTAGTCCAGATAAGTAAAATGAATTAAATAATTTTTTTTTGTAAGTAATTATTAAAAAAAATAAAACTGTAATAGAGAAAAAAAATGATCGCCAAAATAATATCTGCCATAAAGTTGCACCTTCAAAAGATTTAACAATCAGTCCACCAAAACTTAAACTTACAGCTCCTAAAAAGATTAAGAAAGGACCAGGTAAATTTTTGATTAAATTCATTAAATTCTAGAAATTAAATTTTGAGTCTCTAATTCATACAATTTAAATAATGTTTCTGCATCAGATAATTCGACTTCCTTGAATTTTATTTTTGATCCTGGAGTAAGTTGAACTAATTTATCGTAGTCTGCACTAATGACTACTCCTATCTTAGGATATCCACCTATGGTTCCATGATCAGATAACATGATAATTGGATTACCGTCAGCTGGAACCTGAATTACACCCTTAATCAATCCTTCAGATTTAATGTTTGTATCTACTATATTTTCAATTTTAGGCCCCTCTAATCTCATCCCCATACGATCTGATAACTTGGATACAAAAAATTCTTTCTCAAAAAAAATTTTTTTACCCTCTTCAGAAAAAAAATTAAAATTAGTCCCTTTTATTATCCTAATATTTTCTATTTTAGTATTTATGTAATCTAATTTGTTATTATTTAGATCTTTATCAATTTTTGAAATATTTATTTTTTGATTTATCTCTAATTTTTTTCCGTTATTCGCACCTATGTTAGCTTTAGTATTAATTGAACAACTAGACCATTGATATTTTAGATCTATTTCACCTCCAATTGCTAAATATCCATAAACAGATTTATTTGTTGAAATAATATCTATCTCATCACCATTTTGGATGTTAAATGTTTGATAACACTTCCCGTCTATATTATTGTTGTTTCTTTTAATCATAAAATTTATATCACCAGTTATTGCAATATTAATATTATCTCCGCAGTATTTTAATGAAGGGCCTTGATAAGCAAATTCTATAACTGGATGATCTAATTTGTTTCTAACTAGTTTATTTGCTAATAAATAATTTCTGTTATCCATGGCACCACTAAATGGTATACCGATGTGATAAAGATTTTTTCTTCCTTGATCTTGAAAAGTTGTATTTATTCCTGCTCTTATAATTTCAAAATAATTTTTATTCATTATGTTTATGATATTGGTCTTTTGTAATTTCTTTAAAGGTAATTGTGTCTCCAGGATAAATTAAATTTGGATCTTTTTCCTTAGAGCTGTCAAAAATATTTATTGGTGTGTTTCCTATAATGTTCCATCCCCCAGGACTCTCAAAAGTATAGATATTTGCAAATTGTTCAGTTAAACCAACAGATCCTTTTGGCACTTTTACTCTAGGTGTTTCAAGACGTTTTGCTCTCATGGTTTCATCTAAATCTCCAAGAAATGGCATACCTGCTATAAATCCAGTCATATAACAAAAAAATTCTTTGTTAAAAAAATTTTCATAAATATCTTCACGTCTTTTATTTAAAATCTGCTCTAATCTCTTTATGTCCAAAGAAAAATTTTCATGTGTGCAAACTGGAATTTCAATTCTTTTATTTTTTAATTCATTGATATTGGTTATAGTCAAATTTTCAATAATATTTTTTAATTCTGTAAAATTCATTTTTTTTAAATCAAAAGAAATTATAAGTTTATTATATGAAGGTGTAAGATTATTGATCCCCTCTATATTCTGATTTTGAATACTTTTAAAATATCTAATAACTTGAATATTTGTTTCTTTATTTACATCTTTTCCGAAATCGCAATATAGTGCTGCGTCACCAAGATTTAATATATTTTTTATCATGTCATGTTATACTTAGAAATTAAGACTATGGAAATTAATATAAATTGTGATTTAGGTGAAAAATCAAAACATCATTCAAATAAACACGATCCAGATTTATTGGGAATTGTAAATTCAGCAAATGTTGCATGTGGCTATCATGCTGGAGATGAGGAAACCATGAGTCAAGTTATAAAAATTTCAAAAAAAAATGGTGTGAGCATTGGTGCTCATCCATCTTTTAATGATCCAGAGAATTTTGGAAGAGAAAGGATGAATTTAAGTTCTTCTGAAATTGTAAAACTAATTATAGATCAGTATGAAATTCTTCAAAAAATTGCATTAAAACACGGAGAAAATGTATCACACATGAAACCACATGGAGCTTTAAACAATATGGCATGTGAAGATATTGAATTAGCCACAACTTTAGCAAAAACAATAAAAGGAATTAGCAAAGATTTAATATATTTAGTTCCAACTGGATCTAAAATGGAAGAGGCAGCAAAAAAGCTAGATATGAAAATCGCTTGTGAGATATTCGCTGATAGAAACTACGAAGATGATGGAAATTTAGTATCAAGAAAAAAACCTCATGCTTTAATTACTGATCCATTAAAAGCGCAAAAACATGTTTTAAAAATGGTAAAAACTCAGTCGCTTAATTGTCACAGCGGGAAACAAATACCTTGTGAAATTGACTCTGTATGCATACATGGGGATAACTTAAGTTCATTAGAGACCGCAAAATCTATTAAAAAAAATTTAATAGAGAACGGGCTAGAGCTTAAAAGTTTAAACAATATGACAAAATTTAATTAAATTATGAAAAAATTTATACTAATTTTATTTCTTTCATTTGTCGGTTTAGAACACTCATTTGCAGCTGGTGGTTCTGGTGGATCAGGTGGATCAGGTGGAGATGGTGGAGGAAAACAAAAAACTTCATATGATAACGCTGTTACATTAATCAAATCAGCTAAGAAACTAGAAAAAAAAGATAAAATTGATAAAGCTTTAAAAAAATATCAGAAAGCTCAAAAATTGTTAGTTAAATCAAATAAAAAAAAACCTAATCAACCAGATACTCTAAACTATCTTGGATTTACTACAAGAAAACTTGGAGATTATAATACAGCAGAAAAATACTATCTTGAGGGATTAGCTTTAAAACCTAATCATATAGGTATAAATGAATATCTTGGTGAGCTATACGTAGCAACAAACAGACATAATCTTGCAGTTGAAAGACTTGAAATCTTAAAAGGCTGTAATTGTAAAGAATATGAAGAATTAAAAGCTATAATAGCTGGTGAAAAAGTTTCTAAATATTAATTAATATTTTTAACCATTTGTTCAGGCATCCATAAAGCAATTTCTGGAAAAATTACTACAAGTATTACTGCTAAAACCATTAATAAAAATAATGGAAAAGCACTTTTTGCAATATATCCCATATCTTTGTTGGCCATGCCCTGAAGCACAAATAAATTAAATCCAACTGGGGGTGTTATCTGTGCCATCTCGACAACAATAACTAAAAAAATTCCAAACCATATCATATCAAAGCCTGCCTGCCTTATCATTGGTTCTATAATTGCCATTGTCAATACTACGGCAGATATACCATCTAGAAACATTCCTAAAATAATATAGAAAATCATTAGTACAAAAATTAATAAATATGGAGATAAATCCATATTATTAATCCATATAGCTAAATTTCTTGGTAAACCAGTAAAGCCCATAGCTAATGATAAAAATGTTGAGCCAGCTAGAATAAAAGCAATCATACAAGAAGTTTTTGTTGCACCTAATAAAGAAGATTTAAAAGTTTCTAAGGTTAAACTTTTTTGAAAATAAGATAAAATTAGTGCTCCAACAACTCCTAATGAAGCAGCTTCTGTAGCAGTAGCTATTCCAGTGTAAATTGATCCTATTACGGCCAAAATTAATAGGATGACTGGTAAAAGTTGTTTTGATTTTTTGATTTTTTCTAAAAATGAGTATTCTTCTAGAATTTTTGGCATTTCTTTCCTATTTATTAAAGACCAAATAATTACGTATGACATAAATATTAAAGCAATCATTATGCCAGGTATAATTCCTGCAATAAATAATTTGGCTATAGACTCTTGAACTGCTACACCATAGATGATGAGAATAATTGATGGAGGTATCAATAAACCTAATGTTCCTGAACCCGCTAAACTACCAAGTAAAATTTTTTCAGGATAATTTCTTTTTCTTAATTCGGGGATTGACATTTTTCCAACTGTTGCAACTGTTGCTGCAGATGAACCTGATATAGCTGCAAACAAAGCACATCCAACTACATTAACATGTATCAAGCCTCCTGGTAATTTTTGCATCCATGGAGAAAGGCCTTTAAATAAATTTTCAGATAACTTGGTTCTAAATAAAATTTCACCCATCCAAACAAAAAGTGGTAAAGCTGTTAAAGTCCATGAAGAGGATGTTCCCCATATTGTTGTTGCCATCGCATCACCTACAGGTCTTGATGTAAATAACATCATACCAATAGCAGATACTCCAATCATACTGAGAGCTACCCATATACCTGATCCCAAGAAAAATAATAAAACACTAATAAAAAAAATTGTTAAAAATACTTCAGTCATTTACTTCTTTTTAAATATTAAAATAAGTTGATGTAGAACACTTATAAAAAATATTATAGATCCTATTGCAACACTAGTCTGGGGTATCCAAATTAAAATCTCGTCAGCCCCTTCACTTCTCTCTTGAAATTTATATGAAATAATTAACATTTTTGTGAAATAAAATGCTAAATAACCTGAAAAGAAACTAGCTACACTTAAGCACCAGGTTTCAATAATTCTTTTTTTTAATCCTGATAATTTTTCTAAAAAAAGAGTTATTCTAATATGACCACCTTCAATGAATGTATAAGCTAAAGCAAAAAAAGATGCAGCAGCCATACAGTAGCCTGAATATTCTGCAAGTCCTCTAATATAAAAACCAAAGATTCTTGATGAGATACCAATTAGGATAAAAACTGCTACAAAAATTAAAAAAAACGCAGCAATATAACCAGAATATTTGTAGAGTTTATTTAGATTTTTATTTAAAGACTCAAACATAGTGACTTAAGGCCACTCAAATAAAAATAAATAAGTGGCCTTATGTTAAATTGAATTATTTATAAGCTGATAAAACAGCTGCACCTCTTGATCCAGCTTTATCAGACCATTCCTTAGCCATAGTCTGTCCAACTTTCTCAAAATGAGCTTGTAAAGATGAATTAACTTTGCCTACTACCATTCCAGCATCAGCTAAAGCTTTTTTATCTCCAACATTTCCTTGTTTTGATAATTGCCAACCTTTTCTTTCAGCTAAAGCAGCTTGTTTCATAACTAAATCTTGAGTTGCTTTATCTAATTTATTCCAAGCATCTTTATTAACAATCACCATATTTTTTGGAAACCATGCTGCAATATCATAAAAATACTTCACACCATTTTCCCAAATTTTAGAATTTTTTCCTGTTGTTGGTGATGTAATCATACTTTCAACAGCTCCTGTTGAAAATGCCTGACTTATTTCTGCCGCTTCAATTTTTGTTGGTGCCATTCCTGTTAACTCAGCGATTCTAATTGTTGCTGAATTATATGCTCTAAATTTTAATCCCTTTAAATCATTGACAGAATTAATTTCTTTTTTACTGTAAAGACCTTGTGCAGGCCATGGTACAGCATAAAGAAATACTAAGCCTTTTTCATCTAACCCTTTTACAATTTCAGCTTTTGAGGCTTTGTATAATTTCATAGCATCAGAGTATGATGTTGCTAGGAATGGTTGTGAGTCCACTTCTAACAAAGGATCTTCTTTACCTAAAGCAGACATAAATCTTTCACCGATCTGTGCTTGACCAGTTCTAACTGCTCTGAAGATTTCTCCACCTTTAAATAATGAACCACCTGGGTGTGTAACAATTGTAAGCTTTCCTCCACTTTTTTCAGTAACATTTTTTGCAAATTCAGCAGCATTAGCTGAGTGAAAATTACCAGCTCCATAAGCTAAAGCCATGTCCCATTTCTCAGCAATCGCTAGATTAATAGACAAAATTAATGAAACCAAAATTGTTGATAAATATTTAATGAATTTCATTTTACCTCCATTTTTATTATACGCATTTCATAATGTATTAAATTAATTATCAATAAAAAAATAATACTACTTTTAATTGAATTATTATGAATATCTAATATTATAATTCTACTTTGTTAGAAGAATTACTTATATTAGCTCAAATTATTTTCATTACGATTATCTTAACAGCAGATAACGCGATAATCATTGGTGTCATTTCTGCAAATTTTATTCCAAAAAACAAAAAACAAATAATTTATTGGGGCGTCGCTGGTTCTTTAATTTTTAAAGTTATATTTGCACTTTTTGCTACTTATTTATTTAAATTCTACTTTGTAAAAATATTAGGTGGTCTACTTTTAATTTGGATAGTGAATGATTTGAGAAAAGACCTCTTTGAAATTAAAAAGATAAAATCTCCAACTAAAAAATCTAAAGAACCATCTTTTATTCAAAGTGTTTTTAAAGTTTTATTAGCAGACATAATGATTAGTTTTGATAATGTAATTGGAGTGGTTGGCGCTGCTAAAGGAAATTTTGGTTTTATGATCTTTGGACTTGTACTTTCTGTCATTTTAACAGGAGCTTTAGCAACATATCTTGCAAGCTATATTCAAAAACATTTATGGATTGTTTATATCGGTTTAGGTTTTATCTTATTAGTTGCAATCCAATTGGTCATTGGAGGACTTGAAGATTTAGATATCTTATCAATAAATGAACAGTTTAAAAAATATTTTTAATAAGAATGCTTTTTAGATGGATATTTTTTAGATCTCACATCTGAAGCAAATTTTTTTAAACCTAAGTTTATATATTTCTTAATATTTAAAAATCTTTTCACAAATTTAATTTTTGTTTCGTTTAAACCAAGAAGATCATCTGTTACAAGAACTTGGCCATCACAATGAACAGAAGATCCAATTCCAATAGTAGGAATTTTTAAATCTTTTGTGATTTGTTTTGCTATTGGTGTCTTTACACATTCTAAAACAATTGCAAAAACTCCAGTCTGTTGAAGTAAAATAGCATCATTCATAAGTTGTTTAATTTCTCTGGAGGTCTTGCCCTTAGATTTAAACTTTCCTTTAACAGATTGTGGTAGTAATCCCAGATGACCCATCACTGGAATTTTATTTTTAACTAAGTACTCAACTTGTTTGATAACTTTTTTTCCACCTTCTAATTTAACAGCATCACACTTAGTTTCTTTTAATATTTTTTTTGCATTTTTTAATGCTATATTTTTTGTGGTATAAGTTTTAAAAGGCATATCAACTACCATTAAACTTTTTTTTACTCCTAATCTTACGCTCTTAGAATGATTTATCATTTCAGTTAAAGTAACTTTTCTTGTAGATGAATAATTGTATAGAACTGATCCCAATGAATCTCCAACTAAAATAATATCAACATGTTTATCAATTTCTTCAGCTATATTTTTTGAATATGCCGTAAGACAAACAATCTTGGATTTATTTTTTTTTTTAATAATCTTTTTAATTTTTTTCATTCAAGTTCAATAGTACTTGGTGGTTTAGATGTAACATCATAAACTACTCTATTTATACCTCTTATGCTATTTACAATTTTGTTTGAAATCATTTGAATAAATGTTTTATTAAAATTATAAAAGTCAGCTGTCATACCATCTTCTGATGTTATTGCTCTTAGCAAACATAAATATTCATAAGTCCTATTATCTCCCATTACTCCTACTGTTTTTACTGGAAGTAAAGCTGCGTAAGCTTGCCAAATTTTATCATATAAATTGTTATCTTTTAGTGCTTTGATAAAATAAAAATCAGCCTCCTTTAAAATTTTAATTTTTTCTCTTGTTATTAAGCCAGGCATTCTAATTGCTAGACCTGGACCAGGAAAAGGGTGTCTAGATATAATTTCACTACTTAAATTAAGTTCTAATCCTAATTTTCTTACTTCATCTTTAAATAAAAACTTGAGAGGCTCAACTAATCTTAACTTCATTTTTTTTGGTAAACCACCCACATTATGATGTGATTTTATTTTAGA